>JAJFHM010000121.1 GCA_021775625.1 Hyphomicrobiales bacterium
CTCAACGGCCAGTACGGCGTCAAAGGCCTTTATGTGGGCGTGCCGGTAGTGCTCGGCGCAGGCGGTGTCGAAAAGATCGTCGAGATCAAGCTGGAACGCGACGAAAAGGCGGAGTTCCGCAAATCGGTCAAATCGGTTGAATCTCTTGTCAAGGCCTGCCGTCAGATCGCACCGGCGCTGGGGGGCGGCTGATCTGTCCTCGCTAGGTCGATTGCCGGTCCATTTGCCGGGCTTATGGTGTCCTTGGCGTCCTGCCACGACCCCGCGGTCATTACGTTTCCCGGAGATAGCGCACGCATCCCAACCGCCCTTGGCGGCCGCTGTTGTTGATACCTTTTCAGAACCTGCCGAAAGGTCCGGTGTGACGGTTGCAGGTGGGCGAGAGAGTGCTATAACGGTTCGGCTATCAGATGCGAGGGGTGGGGCCAGGCACGTGCGGCTTTCTCCAAAACTTTCTAGGGTTATCCCATGAACATTCATGAATATCAGGCGAAGGCCGTCTTGCGGGAGTTCGGCGTTCCGACACCGCGTGGGCACGCGGCATTTTCAGTTGACGAGGCGGTCAAGGCCGCCGAAGAGCTTGGCGGTCCGGTGTGGGTCGTCAAAGCGCAGATCCATGCCGGCGGTCGCGGCAAGGGCGGCGGTGTCAAGGTGGTGAAATCCATCGACGACGTGCGCACGGAATCAGAGCGTATTCTCGGCATGCAGCTGATCACGCCGCAAACCGGGCCGGAAGGCAAGCAGGTCAATCGCATCTATATCGAAGATGGTTCAGCCATTGCGCGGGAGCTTTATCTCTCCTGCCTTGTTGATCGTGAGACATCCCGGGTGTCGTTCATAGCCTCCACCGAAGGCGGCATGGACATCGAACAGGTGGCGCACGACACACCGGAAAAGATCCTGACCATTTCGGTTGATCCGGCAGCCGGCTGCAGCGCTTATGTGGGCCGCGACATTGCCTATGGGCTCAAGCTTGAAGGTGACCAGGTCAAACAGTGCGTCAAGCTGATCTCCAACCTGTACGACGCCTTCCTGGCCAAGGACATGAGCCTGCTCGAGATCAACCCTCTCGTGGTCACCGAAGCCGGCGATGTTGTGTGCCTCGATGCCAAGGTGAACTTCGACGACAATGCGGTCGAGCGGCACAAGGACATTATGGAGCTGCGCGATCTGTCGGAAGAAGACGAAAAGGAGATCGAAGCCTCGAAATACGATCTCTCCTATATCGCGCTCGACGGCACCATCGGGTGCATGGTGAACGGTGCCGGTCTGGCGATGTCGACCATGGACATCATCAAGCTCTACGGCGAAGAGCCAGCGAACTTTCTCGATGTGGGCGGCGGCGCCACCACGGAGAAAGTCACCGCAGCATTCAAGATCATCACCTCCGATCCCAATGTGAGCGGCATTCTGGTCAATATTTTCGGCGGCATCATGAAATGCGATGTCATTGCCGAGGGTGTTGTCACGGCGATCAAGGATGTCGGGCTCAAGGTGCCTCTGGTGGTCAGGCTTGAAGGCACCAATGTCGAAAAAGGAAAGAAAATCCTGGAAGACTCAGGGCTCAACGTCATTGCGGCCGACGATCTCGATGATGCTGCGAAGAAAATCGCCGCAGCTGTGAAGGAGGCCGCCTGATGTCGGTTCTGGTTGACAGAAACACCAAGGTCATCTGCCAGGGTATGACCGGTAAAACCGGGACATTTCATACTGAGCAGGCGATCGCCTATGGCACCAAAATGGTCGGTGGCGTGACACCGGGCCGGGGCGGCACGGAACATCTCGGTCTGTCCAACTTCAACACGGTCTCCGAGGCGGTGGAAGCGACCGGCGCCAATGCAACGGTAATCTATGTGCCGCCGCCCTTTGCGGGCGATGCGATCCTGGAAGCGATTGCTGCGGAAATACCGCTGGCGGTGTGCATCACGGAAGGCATTCCGGTGCTTGACATGGTCAAGGTCAAGCGCGCCCTCACAGGCTCCAAGACCCGGCTCGTTGGCCCGAACTGTCCGGGGGTTATCACGCCGGAGCAATGCAAGATCGGCATTATGCCGGGGCATATTCACAAACCCGGCAAGGTCGGCATCGTGTCGCGCTCGGGCACGCTGACCTATGAGGCGGTCGGACAGACGACGGCGGCCGGGCTTGGACAATCAAGCTGCATCGGTATCGGTGGTGATCCGGTCAACGGGACAAACTTCATCGACTGCCTGGAAATGTTCCTCGCCGATAACGAAACCGAATCGATCATCATGATCGGTGAAATCGGCGGTTCGGCTGAAGAGGATGCGGCGGACTTCGTCAAACAGTCCAAAATGAAGAAACCGATTGTCGGCTTTATCGCTGGTGTGAGTGCGCCTCCGGGCAGGCGCATGGGACATGCCGGGGCGATTATCTCCGGCGGCAAGGGTGGCGCTGAAGACAAGATCGAAGCCATGCGCAGCGCCGGCATCACCGTGTCCGACTCACCGGCAGGACTTGGCACCACTCTGGTTAAGGTATTAAATGGCTGACACCTGATGGCGTGACATCCGGTGGTGGCACAGACGGCACTTCTCACAGAAAAGGCGGGCAGGATTTGGCGATCTTCCCGATGCGGTAATGGCGAAGGACCAAATGAACGAAGTGCTGGCCGGCACCTCGTTTCTGTATGGCGGCAACGCAACATTCCTTGAAGACCTCTACGCGCGTTACCAGGAAAATCCCAGCTCAGTGGATGCCGAGTGGCAAGAGTTCTTCGCTGGACTCAAGGACAACAAAGACGATGTGATCAGCCAGGCCCGGGGGGCCTCGTGGGCACGTTCGGACTGGCCGGTGGCTGCGAACGGCGAAATGGTCAGCGCGCTCGACGGCAACTGGACCGCCTATGAGCGTGAAATTGCCGGTAAGATCGGCGGCAAGGCCAAGAAGGGCGGCGAGGCGCTTTCTCAGGACGAACTGAAACAGGCAGCCACCGATTCCCTGCACGCTTTGATGCTGATCCGCGCCTACCGCGTGCGCGGTCATCTGATTGCCGACCTCGATCCGCTTAAACTTCGCGAGCCGGCCGGCAACCCGGAACTGGATCCTGAAACCTACGGGTTTGGACCGGGCGACATGGAGCGCCCGATCTTTATCGACAATGTGCTTGGTCTTGAAACCGCTACGCTTACCGAAATTCTGGCACTGTTGAGGCGGACCTATTGTTCGACGCTAGGCGTCGAGGTCACCCATATCTCCGATCCGGTGCAAAAAGCCTGGCTGCAGCAGCGCATTGAGGGCGAGGACAAGGGAATATCCTTCACGCCCGAGGGCAAGAAGGCGATCCTCTACAAGCTGATCGAGGCCGAAGGGTTCGAGTACTTCCTCAACGTCAAATATACCGGCACCAAGCGGTTCGGTCTTGATGGCGGCGAATCGGCGATCCCGGCGCTGGAGCAGATCATCAAGCGCGGCGGTGCGCTTGGGGTGAAAGACATCGTCATCGGCATGCCGCACCGCGGCAGGCTTAATGTCCTGGCCAGCGTCATGGGCAAACCGTTCCGGGCGATCTTCAACGAGTTCAAGGGCGGATCGGCCAAACCGGATGATGTGGAAGGGTCCGGCGACGTCAAATACCACCTCGGCACATCGTCCGACCGTGAGTTCGACGGCAACAACGTGCACCTGTCGCTGACCGCCAATCCGTCGCATCTGGAAGTTGTCGACCCTGTGGTGCTGGGCAAGGCGCGCGCCAAACAGGATCAACATAAGGACGATGCGCGCACGTCGTGCCTGCCGCTGCTGCTGCATGGCGATGCGTCCTTTGCCGGCCAGGGCGTCGTGGCCGAGTGTCTCGGGCTGTCCGGCCTGAAGGGCCATAAGTCCGGCGGTTCGATCCATTTTATCGTCAACAACCAGATCGGCTTTACCACGAGCCCGATCCATTCGCGCTCATCGCCCTATCCCTCGGATGTGGCCAAGATGATTGAAGCGCCGATCTTCCATGCCAATGGCGACGACCCGGAAGCGGTGGTCTATGCGGCCAAGATCGCCATCGAGTTCCGTCAGGAATTCCGCATTCCGGTGGTCATCGACATGATTTGCTATCGCCGGTTCGGACATAATGAATCCGATGAACCGGCGTTCACGCAGCCGATTATGTACAAGCGTATCGCCGATCACCCGACCGTGGTGGAGGTGTACTCCCAGCGCCTGATCCGCGAAGGCGTGATGACCGAGGCCGAGGTCGTAAAGATGAAGGCCGACTTCCGCGCCATGCTGGAAGAGGAATTTGCAATTGCGGACTCCTTCAAGCCCAACAAGGCGGACTGGCTGGACGGTAAATGGGCCGGCCTGACCCGTCCCGAGGATGAAAGCGCCAGGCGTGGGCAAACCGGTGTCGACCTTGGACGGCTGCGCGATATCGGCCACAAGATCACCGAGATCCCGGAACACTTCAACGCCCACCGCACCTTGCAGCGTGTCATCGGCAATCGCCGTAAGATGATCGATGAGGGCGAAGGGATCGACTGGGCGATGGCCGAGCATCTGGCGTTCGGCACGATCCTGACTGACGGGTTTCCGGTCCGCTTGTCCGGCCAGGATTGCGAACGGGGCACATTTTCCCAGCGTCATTCCGTGTTGAACGACCAGGTTAACGAGACCCGCTACATTCCGCTCAACAACATCTCCGACATTCAGGGCCGCTACGAGGTCATCAACTCCATGCTGTCGGAAGCCGCGGTGCTCGGGTTTGAGTACGGCTACAGCCTGGCGGAGCCCAATGCGCTGGTGTTATGGGAAGCGCAATTCGGCGATTTTGCCAATGGCGCACAGATGGTGATCGATCAGTTCATCTGTTCCGCCGAGCGCAAGTGGCTGCGCATGTCGGGCCTGGTGATGTTGTTGCCGCATGGGTTCGAGGGGCAGGGGCCGGAGCATTCGTCCGCCCGTCTGGAGCGCTACCTGCAAATGTGTGCGGAAGACAACTGGCAGGTCGCCAATTGTACAACGCCGATGAATTACTTCCACATCCTGCGGCGGCAGCTCAACCGCGACTTCCGCAAGCCGCTGGTTTTGATGACGCCGAAGTCGCTGCTGCGCCACAAGCGGGCGGTTTCGCGGCTGGAAGAGTTCGGGCCGGGCACGACCTTCCACCGGGTCTTGTGGGATGACGCCCAGCATATGGCCGACCAGAAGATCAAACTGGCCAAGGACAACAAGATCAAGCGGGTCGTGATGTGCTCGGGCAAGGTCTATTACGACCTCTATGAAGAGCGCGAAAAACGCGGCATCAATGATGTTTACCTGATGCGTTTGGAACAGCTCTACCCGTTCCCGGTTCGGGCGCTGACGACCGAACTCGGCCGTTTCCCGAAAGCCGATATGGTGTGGTGCCAGGAAGAGCCCAAGAATGCCGGCGCCTGGACCTTTATTGAGCCAAATATCGAATATGTGCTGGGCCAGATCGGCGCCAAGAACGGGCGTGCACGCTATGTCGGACGGTCGGCGTCTGCGGCAACGGCGACCGGTTCAATGGGAAGACATCTTGAGGAACTCGCAGCGTTCCTCGACGAAGCTTTGGCGGACTGAATGACCGGCGCGGTCTCAAGGCCCGCGCTTTCTGAGGAGATGAAGACAGCATGGCAATAGAAATTCGGGTTCCGACGCTCGGGGAATCGGTGACCGAGGCCACAATCGCCCAATGGTTCAAGAAGCCGGGTGAAGCGGTCGCGGTGGATGAACCGCTGGTCGAACTGGAAACCGACAAGGTGACGGTCGAAGTGCCGGCGCCGGCGGCCGGTATCCTCTCCGATGTCATGGTCCAGGACGGTGAAACGGTGGAAGTCGGTGCGCTCCTGGGAGCGATCTCAGAAGGTGCGGGCGCACCTGCTGCTTCGGCGCCGAAAGCGGCCGAAGCGCCTGCGGCCGCGCCGCAACCTGCTCCCGAGCCCGAGCCGCTTCCCGCAGATCCTCCGGTTTCAGCAGGGGCCGCCCAGCCGCTCTCGCCCGCGGTCAAGAAAATCGTTGCCGACAACAATCTCGATCCGTCAGGCATAGCGGGCAGCGGCAAGGACGGGCGCATTCTCAAGGGTGATGTTCTCGCCGCACTGGAGCAGGGGACAACGGCCCCGGCGCCTGCGGCACCCGTCCAGGCCCGTGCGCCGTCGGCGCCGGATGATGCATCGCGTGAGGAGCGGGTCCGCATGACGCGGCTCAGGCAGACCATCGCGCGGCGCCTCAAGGAGGCCCAGGACACGGCCGCAATGCTGACCACCTTCAACGAGGTGGACATGACAAACATCATGGCGCTGCGCGGTGAATATAAGGAACTGTTCGAGAAGAAGCATGGCGTCAAGCTCGGCTTCATGAGCTTCTTCGTCAAAGCCTGTGTCGCGGCGCTGCAGGACATCCCTGCGGTCAATGCGGAAATCGATGCCGACGAACTTGTGTACAAGAACTACTACCACATCGGTGTTGCGGTCGGCACCGACAAGGGGCTGGTGGTTCCGGTGGTGCGCGATGCGGAAACGCTTTCTCTGGCTGGCATCGAAAAGACCATCAATGATTTCGGTATGCGCGCCCGCGACGGCAAGCTCAGGATCGATGAAATGCAAGGCGGCACTTTCACCATTTCCAATGGCGGGGTCTATGGGTCGCTCATGTCGACCCCGATCCTCAATTCGCCGCAATCGGGTATTCTGGGCATGCACAAGATCCAGCAACGGGCGATGGCGGTGGACGGTGAGATCAAGCTGCGCCCGATGATGTATCTGGCGCTGAGCTATGATCACCGGGTTGTCGATGGCAAGGAGGCCGTAACCTTTCTGGTCCGGGTCAAGGAATCGCTCGAAGACCCGCAGCGGCTGGTGCTCGATTTATAGAAACGAAGCGTAGTTTGAGGCGAAGTGCGGAAGCGCTGGATGACAGTTGCGCTCCGCCTTTCACCGATGCGGCGGCAAGGAGGCTAGACGGGGATGGCGGAGACATACGATCTTGTGGTGATTGGGACGGGTCCCGGCGGTTATGTCTGCGCGATCCGGGCAGCCCAACTGGGTATGAAAGTTGCGGTCGTCGAGAAGCGCGAAGCCCATGGCGGCACCTGCCTCAATGTCGGCTGTATCCCTTCCAAAGCGCTCCTGCATGCGTCCGAACTGTTCGACGAGGCCGGTCACAGCTTCAAGAAGATGGGCATCAAGGTGAGCAAGCCGCAGATCGATATCAAGGCGATGATGGCCTACAAGCAACAGGGCATCGACGGCAACACGCAAGGGGTGGCCTACCTTCTCAAGAAGAACAAGATCACGCCTTATCACGGGGCCGGGAAAATTCTTGGCGCCGGCAAGGTTGAGGTTACCGGTGCGGACGGCAAGACCGAGACCCTCGAGACCAAGAACATCGTTATTGCGACGGGATCCGACGTTGCGCATCTGCCGGGCATCGAGGTGGATGAAAAGCAGGTGGTATCGTCCACCGGTGCGCTTGAGCTCACCAAAGTGCCGAAGCGCATGATCGTTATTGGCGGCGGCGTCATCGGGCTTGAACTGGGTTCTGTTTGGCGGCGTCTCGGCTCGCAGGTGATGGTGGTGGAATTCCTTGACCGAATCCTGCCGGGTATGGATCTCGAACTGGCCAAGACTTTCCAGCGCACCCTCAAGAAACAGGGCTTTGAGTTCAAGCTGTCGTCCAAGGTGACCGGGGTTGCAAAAACCAAGAGGGCGTTGAAGGTCACCGTCGAACCCGCCAAGGGGGGCGATGCGGAAACCCTTGAGGCCGACGTGGTTCTGGTGTCCATCGGCCGGGTGCCCTACACGGAGGGTCTTGGTCTTGGCGAAGCCGGTGTCGAACTGGACGAGCGCGGCCGGGTCAGGACCGATGGCCATTTCAAGACCAATGTGGATGGCATCTATGCCATCGGTGACGTGATCGACGGACCGATGCTTGCGCATAAGGCGGAAGATGAAGGCATGGCGCTGGCGGAAACGCTCGCCGGACAGTCGGGCCATGTGAACTATGACGTCATTCCGGGCGTGGTTTACACCGCACCGGAGGTGGCTGCCGTGGGCAAGACGGAAGAGGAGCTGAAAGAGGCCGGCATCGCATATAACGTCGGCAAGTTTCCCTTCACCGCCAACGGCCGCGCCAAAGTGAACATGACGACCGATGGCTTCGTCAAGGTACTTGCGGATGCCAAGACCGACCGGGTCCTGGGTGTGCATATGGTCGGACCGACGGTTGGCGAGATGATTGCAGAGGCGGCGGTGCTGATGGAGTTTGGCGGATCAGCTGAAGATCTGGCACGCACCTGCCACGCGCATCCGACCCTGACCGAGGCGGTCAAGGAGGCCGCTCTCGCAGTCGACAATCGGCCGATCCATATGTGAGGGGCCGGTTCAGGCTGCGGATTTTCCTGTCCTACATTGGTCAGGATCATAGGTGGCAAGATATTCCGCGATATTGCCCGCAGGCATTGGCCGGGCAAAAAGATAGCCCTGGGCAAAATCGCAACCGGCTTCTTTCGCCTCTTCGAGCTGCTTGTGCTGTTCGATGCCTTCCAGGATGGTCGGAATTCCCAGCCCGGCGCTCAACCCAATAATGGCTTTCAGGATTTGCCGTTTGCCGACGGGCATGTCGGGTCCAGGCACGAAGCTGCGGTCGATTTTGAGCGTATCCACGGTTATCTCGTCGAGGTAACCGAAACTGGCGTAGCCGGTCCCGAAATCGTCCAGGGCAATGCTTATTCCAGCTGCGCGCAATTCAGAAATGTTTTTGCGCGCCAGTTCGAAACTGGACATCAATGCGGTTTCCGTAATCTCGAGATGCAGCCTTCGTGTTGAAAATCCGGCGGTATTCAATGCTGAAATTATGGACAGATTGTAGCCTGCGCGGACGAGCAGTATGGCGGACAGGTTGAAGGACAGTTTTATCTCCAGCGGCCATGTCCTTGCGGTTGCCAGGGCTTTGCGCAAAAGTTGGTCCGTCAGCTCCACGATCAAGCCGGTCTGCTCGGCGATGTCGATGAATCTGTCGGGACGGACAGTTCCGAGTTGCGGATCGGTCCATCGGGCCAGTGCCTCGAATGCAACCACCTGGCCGCTGCGAAGATCAATAATCGGCTGATAGGCAAGTTCGATCGCTTCTGCTGCGACGGCACGCCGGAGCGCCTGTTCAATTGCCGCGAGCTCGCGAACTTCGTCACAGTGAGTGGGCGAGTAAATGACCGGCGACTGGCTTTTGGATTGTTTGGCCTGATAAAGAGCGGTATCTGCATTTTCCAGGAGCATTTCGGGGGTTTTGCCACCATCGGGATAGATTGCAAGCCCGCATGATCCGGACAACATGGCAGTGGAGAATTCGAACTCGTAGGGATAGCTCAGGGCTTGGTTGAGGTCGTTCCCGAGCCGCAGCAGTTCGGCTTGATCGTCAAACTTCCAGATGATGATGCCGAATTCGTCGCCGCCGAGCCGGGTCACCATGCCACCGTCTCCGACCGTTTCGGTCAACCGCTGTCCGACGGCCACCAGCACCGCGTCTCCTGACCGGTGGCCGAAGACATCGTTGATGGGTTTGAAGCCATTCAGATCGATGACACCGGCAGCCCATTTCTTCCCGGTTGCCTTTGCCGCCTGGGTCAATCTCTCAAGTTCGATGTAAAATGCCCGACGGTTCGGCAAGCTGGTCAGGGTGTCCGTCAGCGCGATTCGCT
Source organism: Hyphomicrobiales bacterium (assembly GCA_021775625.1). Taxonomy (GTDB): domain Bacteria; phylum Pseudomonadota; class Alphaproteobacteria; order Rhizobiales; family JAJFHB01; genus JAJFHM01. Next base: position 9,668 of record JAJFHM010000121.1, read on the forward strand.
TGACTTCCTGATGAGCAGCTTCGGTTTGCTTCTGTTTTTCCTGAAGCTCGGTCCGGTTCGAAACGCCCTCGGTGAATTCGGAAAAGTGGACAAGTAATACACGCACGGTGACGAACGCAAATGTTGCGAACAAGATCAACGAGACGCCGAACTGCACGTCGCCGTAAGCAACGATGCATGCCGTGAAGGGAACGGCGGAAATCAACATAATTCCCTTATTGGCGTTTGGCAGATAGGCAAGATTGGAGGCCGTCGAAACGGCGGTCGTCCAGGTAAAAAAAGCCAGTAGAATGATCTCAGCGCCATGGGCGTACTGCAGCAGCGCCACGACCCAGACGGTCAACGCCATCGACAGCGCCCACGCCAAAGCGATGGTTCGGTCGAGCTCTCTGCGTATATCTGTGGCGGACACCTGGCTGCCGGGCTTCTGCCGGCGCCAATGAAGAATTCGACGGCCGATCAGGACGGTAAAAAGCGCTGGAACGGCGGCATAAAGCAAAACAGGAGCGGCTCCGGAAAACAGAGCGGACACGGCGATCATATTTACCAGGAGACAGCTGTACAGAACAGGAATCTGCTTCTTCAGCATGTCGAATTGGGCCAGCAGAACTTCGCTTGAAATCGCATGGCCGTATGAAAAACTGCTCATCAATGATCGCATCTAACCACGCACACCCCAACGCCCCCGCGCCAAAAAAAAGGCTGGCCCGGTGATGTGGCCGCCCTAAGGTGGTCATCCTTCGGGAAAACAGTGAAATTAGGCTTGATGTGCTGAAATTAGCGGCCTTGGTGGCCGCGACAAGGGCGGATAATTCTTGCGTTGGTTAATTACGCGTTATTCCCCGGATGAGGGCTGAGGAGGCATCGTCGTTCTCAATTCTCCCGGCTATCCGCTGCGGGAGGTCTTTATCGATCTGATGAGCGCGCGGCAATACCAGCCTCACTTCAAATCTGCGATCAGGGTCTCCAGTTTTTCCCGCCACGGGCCAATTTCCAGACCCTGTTGCCTGAGAAACACGGCATCAAAAATGGTGTCTGCGTAGCGCGCGCCGTGGTCGTAGCAGAAAGTCGCCACAAGCTGACTGTCGCGCCGGCCCTTCATTTGCTGTAATTCTGTAAGCGCGCCGAAGACCGCCATGCCGGATGTCGGCCCCATCTCAAAATTGAATTCTTCCCTGAACAGCTGGCAGACCGCGATGGCGGCTTCGGTGTGGACTTCCTGGAAGCGGTCCACTGATGTGCGGATGAACGATGGGGGCACGTAGCCGGGGCTCGCGCCTTCGAGGCAGTGCGGCTTGTCGTTGCGTCCGTGCAGGTTGAGCCCGACATAGTCGGTGAGGACGCCACCGGCGACATCGACACCGACAATGTCGATGCCGAGCTGGCGGTCGGATGCCGCCAGTCGGACAGTGTTTGCGGTGGTTCCGGTGCCCACCGTGGTGACGACCAGGGACGGCATGCGCCCGATCGCGATGCTGGAGGCCTTCAACATGCGGTCGCCCGGTGAGTGACGGGTCGGCAGGGCCCGCACTTCGGCCGAATAGGGATCGATGACCGTGTAGCCGGGCCGGATAATGTAACTGGCCTCCAGATCGTGGCCGTCGGCATCGTTTTCCGCCACGATAACCTCACCGCCATGCACTTCGATGCGCTCCTTTGCCGAAACCGTCAGGGTCTTCGGCACGATGGCGATGAAGGGAATGCCCAGCCTGGCGCAGACATAGGCCATGGTTGCGGCGACCGATCCGCCGGCGCGTTGAACAACGCGCATTCCCGGCTTGAGCGCGTTACCGCGAAGCTTGTGCCGCACGGTTTCGAGGGTGAGCCAGAGTTTGTGGCATTCGGCGAGGCCGTGGCGTTCATCGATAATGACGATGTCGTTGCCGGTGCCGGATTCCAGAAGCACCACTTTCGGCTGCGGATTGGAGAGGTGAATTTTCTCTATGAGGCGCAGTTTCTCCGCCTGCCAATGACATGTTTCGGTCTGTACGGCTGGGCCGGTCTTGACGGTGCTGCGAAAAGCCACAAGCGTGCTCCTTAGGGTCAATTGGCAATGCGAAGCGTTGCTCCCGGCTGAATACGGGTGTCCGCCCCCTTACAAGTCCGGGTGGTGGAGGTCCCTCGCCGCGCCACTTCGCGTAGCGTGATTGGTGGTGTGATCGGTTGGCGTTCCGGCCTGCGACCACGGCTTGGATGGTAAAAGCAGGCACGCAAGTGTCAAGGAAAAATTTACGATTTATTTTACATATCCGCATGAATCGCGGTTTTGACGGTCCGTGGTGCTGGTGCAGACCTCAGTCAGGCTCCGGGAACATGGTGAATTCGCGTCCATCCGTGATCAGATATTCAATGATCACGAAGGTGCTCACATTGAGATGCATGGGACTGGTCAACTGGCGCACGCGCACGGAGATCGAGTGGTCGGGGTAAGGCAGTGCCAATTGCTGCCGGCTGGGGAGGGTCACTGTCGCACTGCCGTTGCCGTGATCGATGAGGGTTGCTTCACGCAGCAACGTGTCGAAATCTTCCCGTTCGAGCTTCAACTCACCCAGAATGGCCTGCAGCGGCTCCCACCGGCCGCTGCGCCTGTGGCGGCGCTGCTCGGTTCGGGCCTCGTCCCGGATGATCCGCAGACAGGTTTCAAGACAGACGTCCTGCGCCGTGATCCGGTCAGTGCTTTCCGCTTCGATATCTGTGGTGCGAATGCGCGCAACATGGCTTTGCGCGCCCTCCAGATCGATGGTCTCAAGGTGCATGCGCAAGTGCCGCCGGACCCGTTCAAGGGGGCCGGCGCCGGCAAACTGAATCGCTGCGTCCTCGGCGAAGGTGCGGGTTGCACTGGCGCCGTCCGCTGGGGACAGCGATGGTGTGCCGAGTTCCATCAGTTCCAGCGAGAGGATCGGCTTTCCGATCGGCAGGGAGATCGGGTTGGGGCTTGCATTGAAGAGAGAAAAGGCAAGCTTTCCGTCGAATCCAGGGTCCACCTGCAACCCGTGGCCGAGGAAAAGCCCAAGATGGGCGTGGCGCGCCATAGGACCGACCCGGGCCATCATTGTGCGTGGCAGGCGCACGGTTTCGAGGCTCCAGGCATGAACGCATTCGAGCGGTGCTATCTCCATCATCGCGGGGTCGGAGGCTGCTTCGGCGGCGGGTGTGCCGGAGGCGTCGATCTGCCCAAGGCAGAGGTCGAGCGATGCGGCATGGACGTGGGTCTTATTGAACGGGCTGACCGCAACCAGACCCTGGTCAACGGCGAGGTGGATTTCTTCATCGGTCAGGAGTTTTGAACGCCGGGCATCGGGCAGGACCACAGCGCCGGGAGCTGCCATATCTGGAGCCTGTTGGGGGATGGTGGTCTCGGTCAGTTTGTGTGAGGCGCGGCGAAACTGTTCGCGCAGCCAGAAATCGGGTGGCTGGCCGAAGAGCCTGCCGAGCCTGGCGGACATGGCGCGGGAAATTGGCTGGCGGCCGCGCACGATGGCATTGATGGTCTGCCTCGACACCCCGGTGAGTTCCGCCAGTTGCAACTGGTCAAGCCCGCGCTGCTTCAAGACGTGATCGAGAAATTCTGCAGCGCTGAGGGCGGCATCTTCCGGCACCCGCTGGAGGGTTTCTGGTGATTGGGCACCGGTGTTTGTGTCACGCACCATGCGGCAGACTGCTTTCGCTGGAAATAGTTTACGTCGGCCTGCATTCCGGCAATTATTGGTCAGATTGTCAAGTTTTCTCAGTCACAATGGTTTACAGCCTGAGCCACAAGAAGAAACCCGGACGATGCGCCCGGGTTTCAACAAGAAGTCCAAGAAACGCAGGTCAGTCCTGCGCCGTCTGTTCTGTCGGCGCTTCTGCAACGGTAACGGTCAGGCCCTCCGGCACGACCGTTTGCGGCAGGGCCGCGGCGTTTTCAGAAGCTGTGCTTTGTGGCGTCGTGGTCTGGGCGTCCGCCGATTGCGCGGTTGTCTTATGTCCGCGGAACGGGCAATCGCCGCCGGCAAGAGCCACCGGCACACTGAAGAACGCGACGAAAGCCAAACTGACCATCAAGCGCGTCATCATGGGATATCTCCCTTATGCTCTTAGGGGTGCCGGGACATCGAACTCCGGCAACGTGTCAAATCTAGCACGATTGGCGGTTGAGTCAAAAAGTTTGCAACCGAGAGGCGATCTAGGCCCGCGGATGAGCGCCCATATACTGCTTCAGCAGATGCGCCCGATCGACTTCGGTGTAGATCTGGGTCGACGACAGGCTGGCATGGCCGAGGAGTTCCTGGATGGCGCGCAGGTCGCCGCCGGCGGACAGGAGATGGGTTGCAAAACTGTGGCGCAGAGCGTGCGGGGTTGCGGTGTCCGGCAGTCCCAGATAGCCGCGCATGCGCTGGACGAGGAGCTGGATGTTGCGGGCATTGAGTCTGCCGCCCTTGACCCCGACAAAGAGCGGATCATCGTCCTCCAGCACAAAGGGGCAGAGATCAAGGTAAGTGGAAATTGCTTCGCGGGCGACGGCAAGCACCGGCACGATGCGGGTCTTGTTGCCCTTACCGGTAATGTTCATGGTGTCGTGGGCAGCGTCAAGCGGGGCATCTTTACGGTCGATGCCGAGGGCTTCTGAAATGCGCAATCCGCAGCCATAGAGCAGCAACAACACGGCGCTATCACGTGCGCCGACCCAGATTTCCTCTTCAGACGACGCTGCGATGGGCGCGGTCGTCACCAGTTTTTTCGCGGCCGCAACGCCAAGCGCCTTGGGAACCGCGTGCGGGATCTTAGGCGTCCGCAAGGCGCTCAATGCGGCGTTCTCCACCACGCCCTGCTTCTCCAGAAAGCGGAACAGGGAACGGATCGACGATAGCGCGCGCGCCAGCGTCCGGCTGGTCATGCCGTCGCGCCGCCGCGCAGCGAGAAAGGCGCGAAAGTCGGTGGCGCGCAGGCGCGACAGATCTCCGAGCGATGGCGGTCCGCCCAAATGTTCGGTGAGGAAGCTCATGAACCGGTTGATGTCGCGCAGATAGGCTTCGACGGTTTTCTCCGCCGCGCGGCGCTCGGCGATGAGATATTTGAGCCAGGCGATGACTTCGGTTGTGAGGTCCCGGGCGGCGGCGAGTTCGGCTGCCACGTCGTCAAGACTTTTCCGCGCCTGGCGCTGTCTCGTCATGAAATGGTCTGGCCTGTCGATTTCCAGTCGGCAAGGAACGCATCGAGGCCTTTGTCCGTCAAGGGGTGCTTGACGAGCCCGCGCAGAACGCCGGGGGGAACCGTGGCCACGTCGGCGCCGGCCAGGGCCGACATCTTGACATGGTTCTGGCTGCGAATGGAGGCGGCCAGGATTTGTGTCGTGAGCTCATCGTAATTGTCGTAGATCACCCGGATCTCGGAAATCAGTTCCATGCCGTCGAGGCCGATATCGTCGAGGCGGCCGATGAACGGCGAAATGAAGGTGGCCCCGGCCTTGGCTGCCAGCAGCGCCTGATTGGCGTTGAAGCACAAGGTCACATTGACCATGGTGCCGGCCTGCGTGAGTGTGCGGCAGGCCTTGAGACCGTCCCAGGTCAGCGGTACCTTGATGGTGACGTTGTCGGCGATCTTGGCCAGCGTGCGGCCCTCGGTGACCATGTCGTC
>JAJFHM010000122.1 GCA_021775625.1 Hyphomicrobiales bacterium
GCCCACATAATCTTCAAGGCTCGCCGGCAGCAGCGATGCCTGACCGCGGTCCTCACTCTCAATGAAACGCTTCATCCCGACCTCCAAAGCACGTGTCAGGAGTCTAAACTGATTTGCCCGTTTTCACACAGGCTGGACCCAAAGCGGCCCTGCAAAAAAATTCAAACGCTTCTCGCAGTGACAACACTGGATACGTGTGGGAAGTGAAGCGCATTCCCATCGTAATAGTCTCCAAAACCGTCGAGAACATCTTCTATTAGTGCGTTGCGGGCTTCACCACTCCACTCGGCTATCAATTCGGCAACGGGCGTAGACGCTATTCCATTGGTGATAAATTCCAATCCATTGTCATGGGATAGAGTCAGACTGACCGTTTCCCATTCCACGTCGTGAAAGCCGGCTTTCAAGAACAGGTTCTTGATTGCCTCGCCACCAGATAGTGCGCAAACCGCTCGGATCGCACCGGAAGCCTCTTCGCCAATATGTTTTGATATAGCTGTCACCTGGCTTTGCATTAGGGGATTTTTTTCCAGTTCTTGAGCGACGCAAATTACGCACCGGCCGTCCGGACGGAGGAGGCGACGGATTTCCTTTAATGCGCCAACCTTGTCAGGAAAAAACTGCAGGCCCTGCTGGCAAAATGCGATGTCAAAACTGTTGTCTGCAATCGGTACATTTCCAACATCTGCCTCCAGCCATTCGATATCGATGTTGGAGGCCGATGAAATTGCGCGGGCGACCTCCAACATGCCGCCGTTCAAATCCACACCTACAACACGTCCATTTTTACCTACTTTGTCTTTCACCATTCTTGCGACAATGCCGGTTCCGCAGGCGACGTCGAGAATGCTTTCACCCGTTTGAGGCAAAGCCCGATCTAAAAGTTGCTCAGCCCACGGCACAAAAATTGTTGGCACCAAATAGCTCTCATAAAGCGCTGCTGAGGTGCCAGATAGTTGCCATTTTGTGTTTGATTTCATCACGGTCTCCCGCCTTTGTGACGCAAGAATAAACTACACGTTCACCATGAACAAATATCCGGAAATGGCAATTTTCGGAAGTGGTGGGGGCGCTCAGATAGAGCCCGTTGTCGGGGGTGAACCGGACCTTCCGAGCGAGACTGGACCGAAATGTCTGCTTTCGGGTGCATTTTCAACGTCAATTTTAAAACCCGGTCATGGCGATTCCATATGAATGTGAAACGATCTAGACATGCGCGATACCACTCAGCCCGCGCTATGGATACTGACGGCACCACATGACTGAGGCATTAAACAGGTGGCAACAAGTACGCAGGCCGCTCAGTTGAATTCGCGCGCAATGACATTGCAGAGTTCCGTGACGACCTGATCGAAGATGAGCTGCCCGCTTTCGGCACTCGCCGATAACGGCTCATTGAGACAGCCAGTCTCCGTTCCCGGCCGGTCCGCATAAGGGAATATGTCATAGGGCGGGAATTCGACTGGTCCGTGATCCGGGGCTTTCGACATATCGACGAGGTCCGGTGTCAGGTGCAGATGTAGCGAGGTGGTCATCACGCCGGCATGTTCGAGAGCCCACCCGGGAAAGCCTTTGGGGTAAACGCGTTCAATGACCTCTTCTGACAGCAACTCGAAATACCGGACCTTCAGCACGGTCGGTTCTGTGTAGCCGAGCATCTTGATCTCGCGCATGGCAAGGTCGATACCCTCGATCACAAACCATTCGTTCTCGAAATGTGTGTCGAGCACGACAATCCGCCCGACACCGTGGCGCGCCAATTCGCGGATGATATCTCGGACCAACATAGAAAGCGTGCGACCTTTAATGCTTGTCGTGGCGGGAAAATGATTACCCCCTCCGGTGCGTGGGACCGAGCGGCAGCCATAGGATATGGACGGCGCCACAAGCGCATTCATACGTCTCGCGACCTCTTCAGCGATCAACCTGGTGGTCATTTCATCCGAACCGTTCGGACTGTGCGGCCCGTGCTGCTCGAGAGAACCGATCGGAAGAAGGATAGGTGGATTGTCCGCCTTTAACCGGCGATCGAATTCGAGCCAATTGAGATCGGAGAGGGCTACGGTGTTCTTCATGCCGGGCCTCCGCTCCTGAGATCAAACTCCTGAATGAGTGCTTCACAAAGCCTCCCGGTGACTTCGTCGAAGAATAGCTTGCCGTTTTCTGCAGAGGCAATCGTCGATGCGGACAAAGCGCCCGACTGCGTGCCGCGCGCCGGGTCAAACGGATAGATGTCATAGGGCAGCGGCAGGACGGGATCGTGTTCAGGGATCGCATCGCGGTCAACAACCTCAGGCCGGCGGTGCAGCAGGATTGATGTGGTCATCACGGCGCCATGCTCGACTTCCCAGCTGATGAACTTGTCGCCAAATACGGCATCCCTCACTTCAGGTGAGAAGAACTCGTAATAGGACATACAGGCAATTCGCATGTCATTGATGCCGGCAGCATCGAGTGCAGCCAACGCATCCTGCACGCCTTCAATGAGGAACCACTGGTTTTCGACGTGAGAGCTCAGAAAGCAGATCTTGCGCACCCCATGTGCGGCGAGGGACTGGGCAATGTCGTTCACGAGACAAGACAGTGTTTCCGCATCGATGCAGATATTCCCGGGAAAGTGATTGCCCCCGCCAGTGCGTGGCTGAGATTTGTAGCCATAGGCAATCTGTGGTGCAATGAGAGCACCTGTCCGGCGGCCTACCTCGTCGGCAATCTCCGCACCGACGATTGCGTCACATCCAAGAGGTGTGTGCGGTCCATGTTGTTCAGTTGAGGCGACGGGGACGATTACGACAGGATTATCTTCACTGACCCGGCGGTCGTACTCGACCCATGTTATTCTGCTTATATGATTTTCCTCGGATGTTGGGGACATGATCGCGTTCGCCTCCTACACTTCGAGTCGGGCCTTGAATTCAGTTTGGTAAGCCTCGCTGAAAATGCCATCCAGGAAATATCGTACGCCTCTTCGCACCTGTTCCCTGTGCTCTTCGATCGTCATTGCGTCGTCGGAAACGAAGTTAATGAACAGCATAGATTTCATCGAGAACAGAAAATGTGCTGCGTCCTTCGGATCCACGTCGTGTTGAATATCGCCGCGTGCTTGAAGTGCACGCATCATATCGACGACCAACTGTTCGTGCTTTTTGGTTGTCAGGGCATGCTGGCGGCCGAAGGCAGATCCGACATTTGTTACCGCGGTCGCTGAAACGTGCCGCCAGATGGGCTTACCAAGTTCGCGAACGCAGTGTTCGGTGGCGAGAACCATAAGGTCTGCCAGGGCGTGTTCCGGCAGGTCCGCCGGGTGGGCGATGAGCTGTTGCCCCTCCCTGAGATAGCGCTCGTCCGCGTCGACAATTAATGCCAGCAGCAGGGCACCTTTCGACGTGAAGTAGTTGTACAGCGTTCCGACCGCTTGCTCAGCGCGCTCAGCGATCTCTTCCATGGTCGTTTCTTCATAGCTTTTGCTCAGAAACAGCTCATGCGCAGCGGCGAGTATGCCCTGACGCGCGCGCACCTTCTTGCGTTCTCTAAGGCCCGTCGCCCCTGACATGCGGGATTCCTTCCTTGACAGAAAATTGTAGCTCATTCAGTATTAGAACGCATTCATTTTTTGGGCAAGACGCTAAATTGGTGATCGCCTGCGAGGGCGTCCCTGCGAGCGGGAAAACCGCCTGCGCTTGCCGGATCCGCGGATCGGCCGCGGCCATAGGGAGGAAGAGTGAACATGACCAAGACATCTGCACATTCTGGGCGCTCGGCCACGCAGACACGGCGAACTTTCGTGAAGACCGGTGCGGCCCTCGGTACGGTGGCTCTCGCCGCGCCGATGATCATCCGCCCCTCGCAGGCGGACGAAAAGGTGATCAACTGGCTGGCCTATTCCGGCCATTCGGCGGACGAGGTGGTCGGGCCCTTCAAGGCAGCGACCGGCATCACCATCAACGCGAAGGAATACGCCGACGGCGAGAAAATGCTGGCGCTCATCCATGGTTCGCCGAAGGGCACGTTCGACATGGTGACCAGCGACGCGCCCTATGTGGAATTGTTGGTCAAGTCGGGCCTGCTCCAGGAAATGGACCCGGGCGATTACGACATGGACGACTTTTTCCCCGAATTCCGCAACTGGGAGCAGCACTGGTTCGACAGTAAGCTCATGGCGCTCACGACCAGTTGGGGCTACAACGGCCTCGCCTACAATACGGAGAAGCTGTCGGCGGACGACGTTTCCTCCTATGACATCATGTGGAGCGACAGGCTCAAGGGCAAGCTTGGCATGCGTGATTGGTATCTGCCCGTCATGGGTTGCGTCAGCGCCGCCATGGGGCACAAGGATCCCTACAACATATCCAATGACGAGTTCGAAGCGCTCAAGAAGCACATGAACACGTTGAAGCCTAACGTGGCGGGCTACTGGAACTTCTCGGGCGTGTTCGATTCGCTCGCCAACGGCGGTGCCTATGTGATTCCCGGCTGCGGCGACTGGATTGCTGGTCTCCTGCAGCGCGCCAACCACCCGATCTCCAGCGCGGTGCCAAAAGAGGGCGCCATCATGTGGACGGAGTCGGTCTCGGTCGTCGCCGACACGCCCAGGCTCGAGCATGCAAAGGAGTTGATCCGCTATCTCACCGGCGTCGAGGGCCAGACGCGGTTGATGACAAAGTCTTCCTACATGGCGAACGGTCCGAGCCAGGCCGCTTGGGATCATCTGATCATGACCAACCCGAAGGAAGCGGAGATGCTGCACATGACGTCGAAGGACGATAACATCATGGCGGTGCTACGCGACGGGCGGATCATTCCGAGGCGGCTGCCGAAGAACCAGACCATGGAAAGCTGGCAGGAGGCCTATACGCAGTTCCAGAATCTGTAGCTTCGCAAAACTGTGCTCAAATGTGCCCGTCGCATTCAGTCTGAGGACACATGCAGTGACGGGGAGTAACGGCACATCATCACCGGCAGGAACATCTGCCCCCGGGCGCTCCTCGCGTCTGCTTTCGGGTAGCGTTTTTGCCGGTGCATTTGGCGGGCCTCTCGCCTTCTGGCAAGGCGCCTTCTTTCTGGCGCCGGTTGCCTTCATGGCGATCATGACCTTCTGGTCAGTGCGCAACTATCAGCTCTCAGCGGACTTTACGTTCAAAAACTGGCAGGCGGTCTTGGCGGCGGACTATGTCTGGGATGCCTTCGGACGTTCCCTGCTGGGGGCCGCAATTGCTGCTATTGCCGCAACGGTTCTGGCGTTCCCTTGTGCCTATTATCTCGGCCTGAAGGCATCGGCCCGGATGCGCCTGTTGGGCGCCTGCCTGATCATGGCACCGTTCTTCACCAGCTTTCTGGTGCGTACGTTTACATGGCGCACCATGCTCGGCGACGAAGGTGTGGTGAATGGGTTTCTCAGTTGGTTCGGCATCGGGCCGGTGCAGATGATCAACAATCTCTTCGGTTCGGTGGTAGGGTATCTGACCCTGGTCATGCCGCTGGTTTTGTTGCTGCAGCTGTTCAGCATATCGGGTATCGACCGGAGCCTGATCGAGGCGGGGCAGAACCTTGGATGCGGTC
>JAJFHM010000123.1 GCA_021775625.1 Hyphomicrobiales bacterium
CTCGCGCGGCTCTTCGGTGTATCGGTCATCTGCGCGCAGCCAGTAGCGGCCCGACAGGTCGTTGGCTGTCCATTCGGTCTGGCCGGGCCGTTGCGTCAGGGGAAGTGCGGCAAAGCCCTGGTCCTGCATGTCGCCGCGATAGGCTTCACGCTCGAGGCATTTATCAAGTGCTGTGCGCAGCATTGCGATGTCGAACTTCAATTCAAGGCGCTGGATGCCGGGACCGGGGGTGAAGTGGGCCACAGACTCAGTGTCGGGCCGGGTGTTCATCCAGGATTGAATGGACCGGACATCGGCATCTTCGATTTGCGGAACGAAAGACATGGGCTCATCCAAAGTGGGGTTTGGCAGATTGAATACAGATTGCGCAGCCGTTTGCCAGACCAAATGAGGATTTGGAGCGCCGTTTGAGACCTAAATTCGATTGGTGCGTGGATGAAATTTGCGCGCGCATGATGCTTTGATCGTGGCTCGACAGCCTCAAACCGTAAGGAGATCCCGGCCGATGGTGGACAGCGTTTCGCAGCCATTCTCCGTCACTATGGCGGTTTCGCTGACGCCCACAGTGAATTCGCCGTAGATCCGAAGAGCGGGCGGTATGTGGAATGCCATGCCCGGCTGAATGACCGTCTCAATGCCCTCATAAAGGCTGAGGACATTGCCCTCGCCCCAGTCGGGCGCAAATGAGGTGCCGACGCTGTAGCCGGTGCGTTTCCTGAAGTTTTCGGTGTATCCGTAGCGGTCGACGACGTTCTGGCAGGCATTGTGCACGTCTGCGCAACTGTTGCCCGGCCTGAGGGCGGCGATGGCGGCCGCCAGGCCCTCCAGGCAGCAGTCCATCATGCGTTGTGCGGTGTCTGTCGGTGCGCCAATCCAGGCGCTGCGCATCAAGACCGCGTGATAGCGATTGTGGGATGCGGCCATTTCTAGGAACACCGGGTCTCCCGGTTCGATCACCCGGCGCCGCCAGGTGCCGTGCGGAATGCCGCATCTTGGCCCGCTGGCCATCAGGGGCTCCATGCCGACATATTCGCTGCCTGCAGCGATGGCCTTGCCCATCATTTCGGCGACGACGTCATTTTCGCTGGCGCCGGTACGAACGGCTGCCAGTCCGGCAGTCATGCCGGCGTCCACATAAGTCGCAGCCTGGCGAATATTCGCGATCTCGCCCGGTGACTTGATCGCCCTGAGGCTTTCGACCGCGCCGGCCCCGTTGCCGAGGGATCCGAGATTATCCAGCAACGCCTTGTAGATTGCGATGGGCAGGAACCAGCCGCGCTCGTCAATGGCGATCCGTTTCGACTGCCAGCCGAGTTCAGCAATCAGGCCCACGGTCACTTCAACCGGGTCTGCATTGTCGAGATAAGGATGAATGTTGGTCAGGTAACTGTTTGCAACCAGGTTGTTCAACTCGAGATGACGCACAATGAAGACCGGCTCGGCGTCCACCGGCAGCAACAGGGCCTGATAGGTGTAATAGCCCGGTGTCTGCTGGCCGGTGAGGTAGAAGATGTTCTCCGGTCCGGTGACAATCATGACATCGATGCCGCGTTCGGAAAGCGCCCGTCGTGCAGCCTCCATGCGTGCATCGAATTCGGCCCTGGAAAAGACCGCTTCCTGTCCGGACGTTACGACGGCGTCGTTCGTTGTCATTCCTGGGTCCTCGTCGGTGGTCTAGATGTGTGGGGATTTTCCGTTACTGAGCATGGCCTGGGCAAGGTCGCGGTAGATGAGAACCGACCGCATCAACTCGTCTACAGGCACGAACTCGTTGGGCTGGTGGGCAACCGTGAGCGAGCCGGCACCGATCACCACGCCGGCAGCGCCAAGTTTGCGGAAATGCACGAGATCGCATCCGCCCTGGAACCCGGTCAATGGCGTGGGCGCGCCATTGTGATGATGACAGGCATTTTGCGCCGCTGCGACGATAGGATGGTCGGCCGAGGTCTCGGTTGCCGGCCCGGTGGTCGGATTGAACCCGATAATCTCAGCTGATGTGCCGGCATCGGCCGCTGCTTGCTCAACCAGTGTTGTCAGATCCCGCAGCACCTGCTCTTCGTCTTCGCCCGGCACCATGCGGCGGTCGAGCACGAAATCGCAGAATTCCGGCACCACATTATCGGCAACGCCGCCCTTGGCGCGCACCACGGTCAGGCTGGCGTGACCGACCAGATTGTGGGTCTTGGCCTTGACGCGCTCATGTTCCTCCACGATCCGGTTCAGCAGCGGTGCGGATTTCAAGATGGCGTTGACGCCGAGGTCGGGCATGCCGGAGTGGGCCGATTTTCCGTGCACCCGCACGATGGGACGAACACTTCCCTTATGTGCGGTAACGGTGGTGCAGGAGGTGGGTTCGCCGACGGCGCAGAAGTCCACCGCATCGGCGGATTTGACATATTCCCGCGCACCGATGCTGCCGACCTCTTCGTCGGCAACGAAGACACCGAGCAGCGTCCCCGACCAGCTGTTGCGCGTAGCAATTAGCATGCGCATGGCCTCGAGCATCGCGGTCAAAGGCCCCTTGGCATCGCAGGACCCGCGGCCGTAGAGATTGCCGCCGTCTTGGCGCAGCCTGAACGGGTCGCTGGCCCAGCCGTCGCCGGCTGGAACGACGTCAATGTGCGTGTTGAAGGCGAAGGTGGGGCCGGGGCCGTTCTCGAAGATGCCCGCTGCGTTGGTGCGGCCTTCGCCAACGTCGATGCATTCGGCGCGGCAGCCCATGTCGAGCAGATGTTTCAGGATGTAGTGAGCGCATTCTATCTCGCGCCCAGGAGGGTTTTGAGTGTCGAACCCGACCAGGCGCTCAAGGATCTGCTTGGTATGACCCTCGTCGAGCTCCGGCGTCATCGCAAGCTCTTCAACAAGCGGCCGCGGCCTTCAACCGGTTTGGTGTAGCCGGAGGCACGAAGCGATGCCCATGCCAGGGCCTGATTGCTGCTGATCACCGGCAGGTTGTGCCGTTCTTCCAGCTGCTCAATGACGGGCGACGTTGTCAATGCGGTGCACGACAGGAAAAGGCCATCGGCGTCCACTCCGTCCAGCAGGAGTTCGGCTGCCTTATCAAACGCGCCCGGCGCAACGCGGGAGCGTTCATTGTCATCGAAGACGCCGAAGAAGCCTTTTGAAACAACCTCATAACCTTGTTGTGTGATGTAGTCTGCCACCATCACGTTGACTTCGCCGATATAGGGCGTCAGCACGGCGATCCGGCGGCAGCCCAAATGCGCGAACCCTGCGAGGGCAGCGGTGATCGGGTCCGTGACCGGAATTCCGGGACGCGCCTTGTGGACGGCATCGCGTATCGCCTGCGGGCCGCTCGCCATGGTGGCGGATGTGCAGCCGAAGGCGATGGCATCCAGCCGCTCGTCCGGCATCAGGTTTTCAACGCCTGCGGCGAGGCCTTCACGTATGGCATCCAGGGACGACAGGTTGGAATTGAGCGGGCTGTAGACCCGGGTGGTGTGGACCCCAACGTCCGGGATATCCATGAACGCTGTGAACTCAGCCTCGATCGCACAGTCGTTGGCAAGGGCAACCAGGCCTACCCGGACGGCTGTCTCCGGCTTCATCTCGAGATCAAGTTCGGTCCAGCCCGGTGGTGGAGGTGCGGTGAATTCTTCGCCTTGCGGACGGTTCGGCAGTGCGGTCATGACGGCAGGCTCCGTGGTTCTTTCGGTCTCAGTTCGCTGGAGGGTATGGGTGCGTATCCGGCGTAGTCCACATCCAACGGCGCTTCGTCCGGGATTGCAAGCATCCGGTCGGCGATTTTTTCCGCCATCATCATGATCGGCGCATTGGTGTTGCCGCTCACCAGCTCCGGCATGATGGAAGCATCGACGACGCGCAGCCCTTCGACACCATGCACCCGCATCTCCGCATCGACCACGGCCATGTCATCGATGCCCATCTTGCAGGTGCCCACCGGATGGTAGCAGGTCACGGCGGATTGCCTGACGTAGTCCAGGATTTCTGCATCCGTGCGGACATTGGGGCCCGGGAACAGCTCGGCACCGCGGAACGGGTCCATGGGCTTCTGGTTCATGGCGTCGCGGGTGGTCTTGATGGACGCGATCATCAACTTTGTGTCGTGGTCGGTGGTCATGCAGTTCGGCTGCAGGATGGGCGGGGCTGTGGGATCAGCGGACCGCAGGCGGACGGTGCCCCGGCTTTCCGGCCGCAACGGACAGACGTGGCACTGAAAGCCATGGCGGTCCGGCGGTGTTCGGCCATTGTCGTAAACCAGTATGGGAATGAAGTGGTGTTGAATATCGGGAATGTCCGACGTTGGCAGCGCCTTCACGAAACAGCCGGCTTCCGTGTGCATGGTGGCGCCGGCGCCGGTCTTGAACAACATGTACTGAAGCCCGATGAGGGCATTGCGGGGAAATTTGTCCGCACCGTAGAGGGAAACCGGCTGCAGGCATTCGTATTTCACGGAT
>JAJFHM010000124.1 GCA_021775625.1 Hyphomicrobiales bacterium
GCAGCGAAATCAGCGAATTGATCTGCGGCAGGCCACGTTCAGAATTGCGCCCGTTCAGAACCAGGGACTTGACCGCCTGCAGCGGCGGATCGTCTGCAGACGCCAGGGTCGCCATCATATAGCGCCCGTCAGGCGGCATGACGACGGCCTTGGGTGCACACCAGACGGCTCCGTCCGCCCGCGCACGGATCAGCCGCTCGATAATTTCAATCGACTCGCCGACGGTGACATCCAGCCCGGCCAGAGTGTCCTCGGAAATGTAAAGCAAGCTATCTGGTCCGGTCATAAAGCGTTCCTTCGGCATCCACGCGCCTGATTGAAGACACAAACTATCGATGGCGCACCGCGTCGTCCAGACAGTTCAAGCGCGGATGACGTGCGTATTGCTGCCTTTGACCCAAGGCAGCTTTGCGTGGTCAAATGCCGGATGGTGGGGCGTCGGGGAGATGTAATGAAGTTTGTAACCATCGAAAAGAAGGGCCGCATTTCAGTTGTGCGTTTCGACAGGGGCAATGCTGCCAATGCGCTTTCGCTCGCTCTCATGCGCGAACTGACCGAGGCAGCACGCTCGTTTGATGACGATGCCGAAACATCGGCAATTATCCTCACCGGCCGGGCGGACAACTTCTCTCTGGGGGCCGACCTCAAGGATCCCGAACATGCCGCACTCAAGGATGAGGGGCTCGCCAGGCGGCGCGTGGGCCTTATGACCGGCACCCGCATGTGCCGCGCCTGGGAGGAGGCACAACCCCTGACCATCTCCGCCATCGAGGGCTGGTGCGTGGGGGGCGGGGTCGCACTTTCGGTGTCCACCGACCTCAGGATCATCGGGCAGGGTTCGGGCATGTATGTGCCGGAAATTGAACGCGGCATGAACATGAGTTGGGGATCGGTTCCCCGCATCACCAATCTTGTTGGTCCGGCGCGGGCCAAACGCATTGTAATTTTGGCGGAGAAAATTATGGCCGACAGGGCCCAGGACTGGGGGCTTGCGGACGAAACCGTGGCCGACGGCGGAACGCTCGATGCGGCCATGCAGATGGCGGAGCGGGCGGCATCGCTGCCACCGGTGGCGTTGCGCATGTGCAAGCAGGACATCAACGCTTACGCCAACGCCCTGGCGCACACCGCCAGCCACAGCGACTATGACCAGTTCGCCCTGGCACAGGACGGTGACGACTTTGCCGAGGGAGTGCAGGCTTTCCTTGAGAAAAGGCCTGCAAACTACACTGGAAACTGAATAACTTGAGACAGCACGGGAGCTCGAAGCCGGCATGGACTACAATCTTGGAGATTTGCTCAGACGCCGGGCGGCCATCAGCCCCGGCCATGATGCCCTGGTTGATCTTGCCGCGGACAGCCGATTCAGCTTCGCTGAATTGAATGAGCGGGTGAATGCGACCTGCCACGCATTGCAAGGTCTCGGTGTGCGCAAGGGTGATCGTGTCGCATTGCTGATGATGAACAGTGTCGAGTTTGTTGATTGCTTCTTCGCTGCGGCAAAACTGGGGGCCATTGCCGTGCCCTTGAACTGGCGGCTGGTGGCGGATGAACTGGCATTCATCCTGAAGGATTGTGGTGCGCAAACACTGGTCTTCGGGTCCGAGTTTGCGGAACTTGTTGCAGACATTCATGATCGCGAAGCCGAAGGATCCGAAATCCGGAACTGGATAGAAGTCGGAGAGCGTGACCAAGGTCAGGCCTGGGCAACGTCATATGACGACCTTCTGACCGGTGCGGACAGCTCTGAGCCGGAGATCACAGCGCGGGGCGATGATCTGGTGTTCATCATGTACACCTCCGGCACCACCGGCCTGCCCAAGGGCGCCATGCACAGCCATGCCACCTTGAACGCAGCGGTGTTGACGGTGCTCTCGACCATCGATTTTCGCGAGCGTGACCGCTATCTCATTGTCTTGCCGCTGTTTCACGTCGGTGCGTTAACACCGATCATCAGCACGCTTTACGCCGGTGCCACGGCCGTGGTGATGCGGCAGTTCGATCCCGCGCAGATGTGGCAGGTGATCGAAAGCGAGACCATCACTGGAACGCTCGCGGTGCCAGCCATGTTGAATGTCATGCTGACGGTACCAGAGTTTCAATCCCGTGATATTTCCGCATTGCGCTCGGTGATCAGCGGTGCCGCACCCGTACCCGTTGCCCTGATTGAAAAATATCAGGACATCGGCATCGAAATTCACCAGGTCTATGGGCTGACCGAATCCGGCGGACCGGGGTGTTATCTCGGACCGGCGGATGCCGTCGCCCATGTCGGATCGACCGGGCGCGGCTACATGCTGACGGACATCCGCCTCATCGACGAGCAGGGCAACGACGTTGCGCCGGGCGAGCCGGGCCAGGTGATCATGCGCGGGCACCACAATATGGTCGGCTACTGGAACCGCCCGGATGCAACCGCGGAAACCCTGCGCGACGGCTGGCTCCATACCGGCGACGTGGCGATCCGCGACGAGGACGGTTTCGTCACCATTCATGACCGCATCAAGGACATGATCATTTCAGGCGGCGAGAACGTCTATCCGGCGGAAGTGGAGAACGTCTTGCTGCAGCATCCCGACATCGCCGATGTTGCGGTGATCGGGCAACCGAGCGAGCGCTGGGGCGAAAGTGCATTCGCCTGCGTCGTGCGCAAATCCGAAACGCTCCAGGAAGCTGATATCCTGGCACATTGCGATGGCAAACTTGCCCGGTTCAAGCTTCCCAGGGGCGTCACCTTCATCGACGAGATCCCGCGCAACCCCACCGGCAAACCATTGAAACGCGTACTGCGAGAACAGTTCCCGGGTCCAGCAGCAGAATAGACGTTTCGCTGACGCCAGGGCGGGCGCCCGTCAATTCAGCCCCAATGCCCGCCGTCCATTGCTTGAAAACATCGCCAGGAAGTCGTCTTCGCTGACGAAATCCTTCATCATGCCGTGCAGAAGCTCCGCATAGCGTATAGTGCCCTCCGGAAACGGGTCGCTGACGACCTGTCCGAAATCGGTGGACAACAACACTTGTTCCGGCCCCGTAACGCGGATGGCATCGGCATATTGTTGCAGTGGCACGCCATCCTGGGTGTGGATTGCGAAGCAATGTTCCGCAAACACACGGGCGTCCTGCATCAGCATTTTCTGGTCTTCGTCCTTGAGCTGGATTGACGGGTAGTGCGGATGGGTAAGAATGATCCGCTGAATACCCATCTCGAGCGCCAGGGGCACCAGCTTCTTAACCTCCGAGGCGTGCAGGTGGCCCGTCGCCAGGATACAGTTGTGCCGAACCATCATCTCAAGGGTGGCGATGAGTTCAGGCCGGGGTTTAAGGTCATCGTCGAACACGATGACCGGCTTTTCTTTTGTCGCGGGAGCCTGCGTTCGTGCGACCTCCTCCGGCGCACCGTGCGCACAGCAGCCCGACCAACTGGGATCAAAGCCGAAGCCATGTGTCTCGAGGTGTGATGCTGCATGCATGGTGGGCATCCACACGACGATGGGCGAGGGATCATGTGCTTCGTTTCCCACTTCCGCCCGGTTGCCGGAAACCGCCCCCTCGATGGCCTGCGGATTGAGCCCACCGACAAATTGATTGAGCACCACCCCGCCGTAGAAATCGGCATCAAATCGCCGCCGCGCCAGGGCAGCCAATGGTGTGGTCGGGTAGGTGTGGTTCTTGAGCACCAGCGTCGCGCCGAACGGTGCGGCCACGTCGGCCAGCGATTTGACGTCATAACGCCGAACGATGAGTTCCGGGCCCACGTGATAATGCGTGTCCACGACCCCTGCGGTGCGCAGGTCCTCCGCCATTGTGCTCATGAGTTCTGTCTTTCGGTCAGACTGGAAAGATCAAGCCAGTTGGAACTGGGAGAGAATCCCAGTACCTCCCGGGCCCGCGATCCGTCGAATATGGATGCTCTTGGATTATCAGCGTAGAAATCCGGATTTCGCAACTTAGGCACCGTGCCTTGTGCCCGCTCGACCCATTCGAGTGTTGCTGCCGGGTGGCACGTGTCTGCTGCGGTTATGAAATAGCGCGCGTAGGGAAGGGCATCGGCTTCGAGGACACACCTGAACGCCACTGCCGCATCCTGCGGGGTGATGTAATAGAACAGCCACCTGGTAGCGGGGTCGGCGGCGCGCTCTCGCGCAAGCGCATAATTGTGCGGCAGCATCACGAGC
>JAJFHM010000125.1 GCA_021775625.1 Hyphomicrobiales bacterium
TGCAATCGGTAAGGGGCTGGCGCCGATGATCCGCGCCTTGCTTGCGACCTGATTATTGAGTGAAAGGCAATCCTGGATGTCTGAAAACGCATTTGACCTGATCATCGTCGGCGCCGGCCCCGGCGGCTATGTCACCGCCATACGGGCAGCTCAACTGGGCATGAACACCGCCATCGTTGAAGAAAAACATCTCGGCGGGATCTGTTTGAACTGGGGTTGCATACCGACCAAGGCGTTGCTGAGAACGTCTGAAATCTATCACTACATGCACAATGCCAAGGATTACGGTCTGAGCGTTGAAAATCCCGGATTCGACATTGCGGCCGTGGTGAAACGCTCGCGCACGGTTTCCCGGCGGCTCAACCAGGGCGTCGGGCATCTGTTGAAAAAAAACAAGGTGACTGTGATTGACGGGCGAGGGCGACTCAACGGACCTGGCAAGGTCGATGTGACGAAGGACGGCCAGGCGGTTGGCACTTACACCGCAAAACATGTCATCGTTGCGACGGGCGCCCGCCCGCGCGCTCTGCCTGGAATCGAGCCGGACGGAAAGCTGATCTGGTCTTATTTCGAGGCCTTGGTGCCGGAAGAAATGCCGAAGTCCTTGCTGGTCATCGGATCAGGCGCCATCGGAATTGAGTTCGCCTCGTTTTATCACACCATGGGCGCGGATGTGACCGTGGTCGAAGTGCTGGACCGGATCATGCCGGTTGAGGACGAGGAGATTTCGAAGCTTGCGCGCAAACAGATGGAAAAACAGGGGATGAAAATCCTCACCGGCGCCAAAGTCACCGGGATCGCGAAATCTGCCGACACCGTGACGGCAACCATCGAGACGGCGAAAGGCGAGACCCAGGAAATCACTGCTGACCGGGTGATCTCAGCCGTCGGTGTGCAGGGCAATATTGAAGACATCGGGCTTGAAACAACCAAGATCAAGACCGACCGCGGCACCATCGTTGCGGACGGATTCGGGCGCACGGACGAGCCGGGCGTTTATGCTATCGGCGATGTGTCGGGACCGCCGATGCTGGCGCACAAGGCGGAGCACGAAGGGGTGGTGTGCGTGGAGAAGATTGCCGGCATCGATTCTCACCCGCTCGACAAGCTAAAAATTCCCGGCTGCACTTATTGTCAACCGCAGGTGGCGAGTGTGGGCTTGAGTGAGACCGCAGCGAAAGAGGCCGGATACGACGTCAAGGTCGGCAAATTCCCGTTTGTGGGCAATGGCAAGGCGATTGCCCTTGGCGAGCCGGATGGTCTGGTCAAAACCGTGTTCGACGCAAAGACCGGTCAGTTGCTGGGCGCACATATGGTGGGGGCTGAAGTGACCGAGCTCATTCAGGGATATGTCGTTGCCATGGGGCTTGAGACCACAGAGGAAGATCTCATGCACACCGTCTTCCCCCATCCGACCTTATCTGAGATGATGCACGAATCCGTACTTGACGCTTATGGCCGGGTTATCCACTTCTAGGTAGAACACCAACGCTCGGGAAGGATGGAAACATCATGCACTTCGTCTATTTCATCGTCATTGGCTTGGTTGCCGGATTTCTGGCTGCCCAGATCATGGGTTCAAAAAACGATCTCGTTACCAATCTGATCGTTGGCGTGGTCGGCGCCGTCATCGGCGGTTTTCTGGCCGGGTTACTGGGCATTGCGGCGTATGGCCTGATTGGAAAGCTTATTGTCGCTACAATCGGTGCGATGGTTCTGATCTGGGGCCTGCGCATGGTCAAAAGAAGATAGGCGGCATTGGTTTTTATGGTCACCGTTCTCGACACCACTGACAAGACGCGGCCCCGGCATCCGGAAAAGGCGCATCGCCCCGACACGCCGGTGCTGCGCAAACCCGACTGGATACGGGTCAAGGCACCGGGGTCGCCGGTTTACAACGAGACCCGGAACATTGTCCGCGAACACGGGCTGGTGACCGTATGCGAGGAGGCCGGGTGCCCGAATATCGGGGAATGCTGGTCGAAGCGGCACGCAACGTTCATGATCATGGGCGACACCTGCACCAGGGCATGCGCTTTTTGCAATGTGCGCACCGGCCTGCCGGACGCTCTCGATCCAGGCGAACCGGTCAGCGTGGCCAAAGCCGTAGCACAGCTCAAGCTTAACCACGTGGTGATCACCTCTGTCGATCGCGATGATCTGGCCGACGGTGGCGCCCGGCATTTCGCCGATGTCATTTCGGCAACGCGTGCGCGCACGCCGACGACGACCATAGAGGTTTTAACGCCTGACTTCCTCCGCAAGGAGGGCGCGCTGGAGACGGTGGTCGCAGCAAATCCGGACGTGTTCAATCACAATCTGGAGACCGTTCCGGGGCTCTACCTGAGCGTCAGGCCAGGAGCGCGGTACTTCCACTCTTTGCGCCTGTTGCAGCAGGTGAAGGAGATCGATCCCTCGATGTTCACGAAGTCGGGCATCATGGTGGGCCTGGGTGAAAAGCGCGAAGAAGTGCTACAGGTCATGGATGACATGCGGGCTGCATCGATCGATTTTCTGACAATCGGACAGTATCTCCAACCCTCCCGCAAGCACCATCCAATCGACCGGTTCGTGACCCCTGAAGAGTTCAAGTCCTACGAGACCATCGCTTATTCGAAAGGCTTCCTTCTGGTGTCTTCGAGCCCGCTGACGCGGTCGTCGCATCACGCAGGGGATGATTTCGAACGTCTGCGTGCTGCCCGCGCCGCAAAGCTCGGCGCATAGCCAGGCCAGCACGGCGACGCCCTCCTGCATGACGAAATACCAGACCACTGAGCGATTGCCACATTCAGCTCAGCAGATGTTCGATCTGGTGGCCGATGTCGAACGCTATTGTGACTTCATGCCGTTGTGCGCGCGTTCGGTCGTTACCGCGCGGCGAGTGCTTGGAGATGGCCGCGAGGAACTGACCGCCATGCTTGAAGTGCAGCACGCAAAAACCGGGCTTGGTGGAAAATTTGACAGCCTGGTGCATGTCGACCGGGACCGGCTGGAGATCTCGGCCGCATCTAAGACCGGTCCGGTCAAGAGCCTGATTAACAAATGGCGTTTCGAAGAGGCCGGGGAGGGCCACTGCACGGCCAATTTCTCAATCGAGTATGAAATGCGCAGCTGGCCGATGCAGGTCTTGATGAATCGCGTTTACGAACGCGCGTTTCAGAAAATTGCCAACGCGTTCAGGGAACGTGCGCGTCAGGTCTACGGTTAAGACTACTTACGCAAGGGCCGGTGTTTCAAGCTGCTGATCTATCAGCTCGAACGCGCTGAGCACGGTCAATTCCCGGATTTTGCTGCGCCCCTGATCGCCGAAGGAGCAGCGCAGGTGCATGGTGAGCTGGCCGGACCTGGCGCAGGCGATGTGGACCAGTCCGACAGGTTTTTCATCGCTGCCGCCCCCCGGGCCGGCAACGCCGGTGACTGCGACCGCTAGCTCCGTTCCCGCCTGTTTCAAAGCGCCTTCCGCCATCGCCCGCGCCACTTGCTCGCTGACAGCGCCGTTATGCGCGATCATGTCGGCTGGCACATTCAACATGTCCATTTTTGCCTGGTTTGAATATGTAACGAAACCGCGGTCAATCACGTCTGAGGAGCCGGCGATTTCGGTTAGGCAACCGGCGATCAGTCCGCCGGTACACGACTCGGCAGTCGCCAACTGAAAGCCCAGCGCCCGGCAACGTTCAATTACGGTTGCGGCCTTGGTGGTCAATTCTTGAGAAAACATGGTCACCGTCATCAATTGGAGGTTTGGTTATGTGAGGGACTTACAGCGGAAGGCGGAGGGTTGCCGTGGCGTAGGCCGCGATGCCTTCGCGCCTGCCGGTAAAGCCCAGACGTTCGCTGGTTGTCGCTTTTACGCTTACGCGGTCAAGTGCAATATCCAGTATGTCAGCGATGCATTGCCGCATTTCAACTGCGTGCGGCCCGATTTTGGGCGCTTCGCAGACCAGTGTCACATCCACATTCGCGATGACCCCTGACCGCTCGGCGACATGGTCACCCGCAGCTTTGAGGAATATATCGGATTGAGCCCCCTTCCATTGCGGATCACTCGGCGGGAAGTGTTGACCGATATCGCCGTCACCCAGGGCTCCGAATATCGCGTCTGTCAGGGCGTGAAGGCCGACGTCGGCGTCGGAATGGCCCTTTAGCTTGGCGTCATGAGGGACTTTGATACCGCACAGGATCACGTGATCGCCAGCCTCGAAGGCATGCACATCATAGCCGTGTCCTACTCTGATGTCGTCGAGGGTTTGAGTGGACCGGGAGTTCATCTGGCGTTGTGCCTCCTCGATGTCGGCCGCAGTGGTCAGTTTACGGTTTTGAGGGGTGCCTTCGACCACGGCAACGTTCAGTCCGCACCATTCCGCCACCGCGGCGTCGTCCGTCAGGTCGCTGCGGCCTGCATCGCGGGCCTTGCGGTGCGCATCGACAATGGCGCCAAATCGAAAGCTCTGAGGGGTTTGCGCCGCCCACAGGCCGGTGCGGTCGATGGTTTCGGTGATCCTGCGGTTATCGGTTTTCTTGAGTGTATCGGCGATGGCGAGGGCGGGAATGGCGCCATCATATTGGTCCAGCGCTGCAATGACCCGGTCTATGGTTGGAGCATCGACGAAGGGGCGCGCAGCGTCATGTATCAGCACTTTGCTCGGGGTGTGTTGTTCGAGAGCGGCGAGGCCTGCAAGAACCGACTCCTGTCGCGTCTGACCGCCTGGTACCGGTGGCAATGTTGCCAAGTCTGAACACGCTGCTGCATAGGCTGGCGCGTCATCGGCGTGAATTACGACCTGTACGAGATCGATCGCCGGGTGTTGCACAAAGACGTCAACCGTATGGGCCAGCACGGGGCGTCCGGCCAGCGATGCATACTGCTTCGGCAAATCCCCGCCGGCCCTGGTTCCGCGCCCCGCGGCGACAATCACTGCTGCTGTGGTCATTGTGTCTGGCTGAGTTGTTTTCCCGCACGGCGCGCTGCAGGCAGAGCTTTATCAGCATCGAGTGGACGGCGGCAAGCGCCAATAGACTTGATAAACCAACAGGCTTGGGGCATTTTGCATATTCTTTGTGCGAAACTGTGTGCTGCCTAAAAGATGTGCATTGTTGTTGGTGACATTAAAATCGAGAACCGTGTGTTTCTGGCTCCCATGTCGGGTGTCACGGATGCACCCTACCGCAGAATTGCGGCGCGTGCCGGGGCAGGGCTGGTGGTGACTGAAATGGTCGCCAGTGCGGATCTGGTCAAGCAGCAAAGCGATGTTTTACGGCGCGCCAGGGGCAGCGATGCGATTCAGCCGTTTGTCATTCAGTTGGCCGGCCGTGAGCCGCACTGGATGGCGGAGGCGGCCAGGCTTGCTCAGGGTCTCGGCGCGCAGATCATCGATATCAATATGGGATGTCCCGCACGCCAGGTGACAGGCAGTCTGTCCGGGTCAGCACTGATGCGGGATCTGGATCACGCTCTGCGCCTGATTGAGGCGACGGTTGACGCGGTCGCCGTGCCGGTCACGCTCAAAATGCGGCTGGGGTGGGACGATAACTCGCTGAATGCGCCGGATCTGGCACGGCGGGCAGAAGCGGCGGGCGTGCGGATGGTCACTGTCCACGGCCGGACCCGGTGTCAGTTTTTCACCGGGAAGGCGGACTGGGATGCAATCTCGGGCGTAAAGAATGCGGTCTCCATTCCGGTTATTGCCAATGGCGATGTTCGGACGCTTGACGACGTCAAAACCATTCTGAAGAAGTCCAGGGCCGATGGCGTCATGGTCGGAAGAGGGGCCTATGGCAGGCCCTGGCTTCCGGGACTTCTGTCTTGCGGGCTACGTGGTGAGCGTGGTCTCTCTCCAAGCCTGCCGCATCAAGTCGGGCTGGTGCAGGAGCATTATGACGAAATTTTGCATCACTATGGCTGTGAACTCGGTGTGCGCTGCGCACGCAAGCATCTGGGGTGGTACGTCGAACAGGTGGCCGATCACGGTGTTGGCATGGATGCCACCGTCGTGACCGACTGGCGGCGCAAGTTGTGCCAGCAAGACGATGCGGCTTTGGTGCGGCGGGAAATCGATAATTTTTATCGTTTTGCCGCGGACAAGACTGCCGCGTGATGGTGAACCAAACCGCAGAGAATTTGACCGGTGGCAAAACCAGCAATTCAGATGCGATCCTGAATGCTTTGCCCAATCCTGTCATCATGATTGATCGGGACGACCAGATCTGCTTCGCAAATGTCGCTGCGGAAGCCTTCTTTCAAGCCGGCTCACCTGCCTTGCTGCGGGTGAAATTAAGCGTTCTGGTGCCGCTTACCAGCCCGTTGCTGACCCTCGTTGGACAATCCCGGCAGAATGATTCTGCGATCAACGAGTACTCAGTCGATGTTGGTACACCGCGCACGGGCGGGCGCAGGACGGTTGATCTGCAGGTCGCTCCGGTGCCCGAAATGCCCGGTGGTCTTCTCATCATGTTTCAGCCAAGAACTATGGCTCAGAAAATTGACCGGCAACTTAACCACAGAGGCGCTGCGCGCTCGGTCTCGGGCATGGCGTCCATGCTGGCGCATGAGATAAAGAATCCCTTGTCCGGCATTCGTGGTGCGGCTCAGTTGCTGGAAAGTGCGGTGGAAGACGCGGACCGATCATTGACCCGCCTGATCTGTGATGAGTCCGATCGGATTTGCGCCCTGGTGGATCAGATGGAAGTGTTTTCCGACGAGCGCCCCCTGACCATTGAGCCGGTCAATATCCACGCGGTTCTCGATCATGTGAAATCCATAGCTGTTAATGGCTTTGCCCGCTCCTGCAGGGTGAGTGAGAATTACGATCCTTCGCTGCCTTCCATACCAGGAAGCCGGGATCTGTTGATTCAGCTGTTCTTGAACCTCGTTAAGAATGCAGCCGAGGCAATAGAACAGTCCGGTTCGGATGGCGAAATATCATTGTCGACCGCCTTCAGGCCGGGCATTCGATTGAAGGTGCCGGGATCGGCAGAGCGGGTGTCGCTGCCGCTGGAATGTTGCGTCAGAGACAATGGGCCGGGCATTCCGGAGGATTTGCGGGCGCATTTGTTTGAGCCTTTCGTCACCACCAAGATCGCCGGAAAAGGGCTTGGGCTTGCGCTCGTTGCCAAGGCAGTGCGGGATCACGGAGGGGTCATTGAGTGCGAAGCGGAGGGAGAGTGGACCACGTTCAGGATCCTTCTGCCGATGTATCACGCCGCCTCGGCAATGGATGCCACCCGTTCCGGCGTTGTGATTGCCCCGTCATGACCGGCCAGACCATATTGGTGGCAGATGACGACGCGGCAATTCGGACGGTCCTGGGCCAGGCATTGACGCGTCACGGCTACGCGGTTCGGTTGGCGGGCAACGCTGCGACTTTGTGGCATTGGATTTCAGAAGGCTCAGGTGACGTGGTTGTCACCGATGTCGTGATGCCGGATGAGAACGCATTTGATTTGCTGCCCCGTATCAAAAAACTAAGGCCAGACCTGCCGGTCATTGTCATGAGTGCTCAAAACACAATTATGACCGCGATCACGGCTTCTGAACGTGGCGCTTATGAATACCTGCCGAAGCCGTTTGACTTGAATGAATTGACTGCAGTTGTGGCGCGGGCGCTGGATCAAAATAAAAGGCGTGCACGCCCCGCAGAGCACAATGCTACAGGCGAACGCTTACCGCTCATCGGCCGATCGGCGGCGATGCAGGACGTCTATCGCACCATGGCCCGCCTCATGCAAACCGACCTCACCGTTGTCATTACGGGCGAGTCGGGTACCGGCAAGGAGCTTGTTGCCCGGGCGCTGCATGACTATGGCAAGCGTCGCAAAGGGCCTTTCATTGCACTCAACATGGCGGCAATTCCGCGCGAGCTGATTGAATCGGAATTGTTCGGTCATGAAAAAGGCGCCTTCACGGGAGCCACGGCGCGTAGCATTGGCAAGTTTGAGCAGGCCGGTGGCGGTACTCTCTTTCTCGATGAAATCGGCGATATGCCGATGGACGCCCAAACCCGTCTGCTTCGCGTGCTTCAGGAAGGGGAGTTCGCACGTGTCGGTGGGGTGACCCCGGTGCAGGCGAATGTGCGTATTATTGCTGCAACACACCGCGACCTGAGGCAGCACATCGATCAGGGGCTGTTCCGTGAAGACCTGTATTACCGTTTGAATGTCGTTCCCATCAGGTTGCCCGCTCTTCGGGAGCGGTCCGAAGACATCGTCGATCTGGTCCGGCACTTTCTCGATGCCTGCGAGACCGAGGGGCTCCCGACCAAACAGTTCGACCCGGCTGCCATGTCACGCCTCAGTGAGCACAGTTGGCCGGGCAATGTAAGGGAGCTGGAAAACCTGGTCCGGCGGGTTGCAGCGCTATATGCGGACGATGAGATCACTGTCGCGATGTTGGAGGCGGAGCTGTCTGACTCAACTGTCCTTAACCGCGCCTCGAGTGCTTCGGGCACGTTGAGCGAACATACCGAAAACTACCTGACGAACTATTTCAACGAGTTTGGCGGAGGTCTTCCTCCACCGGGTTTGTACAACCGTATTCTCTCTCAGATGGAGGTGCCGCTGATCAATGCGGCGCTGGCGGCAACCGCGGGAAATCAAATTCGAGCCGCGGAACTGTTGGGCATTAACCGCAACACTTTGAGAAAAAAGATCCGGGATCACGACATTTCAGTGGTCAAAGGGCTGTCGGTGAACGTCAAAGAACCATTTTAACCGCGTCTCAAAGTTGTCGCATTTTTGCAACAATGTTGTTGATTCCATGCAACGACACTTGCAATATGAGCTCCATCCCTGAAACCACGGCTTTGTCAGATCCGCCCATGACAAGACTTCCGGCGCGAATACGATCAAGTGCATTCCGTATGAAACTTGGTGGCCGCTGCAGCAATGAACGCGCCCGTGTGAAATGAACGCAAGCCTCGACACCGCAGAGCAAGTGACAACGCCCACTGGTCGCGACAGCAAGGCATTTGACATTCGGATTCCTGTGTCCGTCGGTATAACCGTGGTGGCTCTGGCGATCGGTGTCGGCCTCGTAACATTTACGATTCTGACGGGTTTGACACCGATCAAGCCGTCCAGAACAACGGTAATCGGATTGCTCGCCGTTAATTCGGTTCTGGTGCTCGCAATGGTGAGCATGATCGCCTGGCAGGTCGTCTTGCTGATGCGAGCACGCCGACGCAAGATCGCCGGGGCGCGTCTGCACGTACGTATCGTGTCTTTATTCAGCATCATAGCGGCGCTGCCGGCGATCATGGTTGCATTGTTCGCAAGCGTGACGCTGGACCGGGGTCTGGACGCGTGGTTCTCGGATCGCACCCGCTCCATTGTGGACACCGCCGTTGAAGTCGCACGGGCGTATGTGCGCGAGCACGGCAGTGTTATCCGCGGTGATATTACTTCGATGTCCAATGACCTTGTGCAGGCAAGGTCGGCGTTCGATAAAAACAGGCCCGTTTTCGAACGGTTTTTTTCGACACAAACCGCCCTGCGGGGTCTCGATGCCTCGTTTCTTATCGCCAGGAACGGGGTCGTGTCGACACGCTCTGTGATCAACAAAAAGATAGAATATGTGGTGCCCCCTGCCTGGGCGTTTGCTCAGGCGGACAAGAACAATGCGGTTGTGCTCAATCCCGGCGAGAACAATGTTGTGCGAGCCCTCATCAAGCTCAAGGGATATGGGGATGCCTATCTCTATGTGCACAGGTTTATTGATGAGTTGGTGGTTGAACACCTGCGGAAGACGCAGGCAGGCAAGGCTGAATACGACGCTTTGGAAACCAACCGCTTCGGCGTGCAGATTACTTTTGCCCTGATGTATGTCGGTGTCTCCCTGATATTTCTTCTGGCTGCAATCTGGTTCGGCTTCTGGGTGGCGGATCGGATGGTGCGGCCGATCGTTCGTTTGGTGGACGCGGCGCGGTCGGTCTCCCAAGGACACCTGGACGTCAAGGTTCCGGTGCGGCGCGACGAGGGCGATTTGGCCACATTGGGGCGAACCTTCAACAACATGACCGGACAGTTGCGGTCACAGCGCGATGAGCTTGTAGATGCCAACACAATGCTGGATGAGCGGCGGCGGTTTACGGAAGCCGTTCTTTCCGGGGTCACGGCGGGCGTGCTGGGGCTCGATCAGGATGGTGGCATCACGCTGGTTAACAGGTCCGCGCCCAAGTTGCTGAGCGTCAAGGAGCGCGATCTCTTCGGCAACAAGCTCAGCCAAGCTGTTCCGGAGATGGGGGAGATATTCGAAAAGGCACGAACCAAGGCATCGGGCTCGGCGGAAGGCCATATCACGCTTGGTGCTCCAGATCAGGAACGAAACTTTCTGGTGCGTGTAACCACCGAACAGTCCAGCGAGGCCGCGCACGGCTATGTTGTCACATTTGACGACATGAGCGAACTGGTGACGGCTCAACGCAACTCCGCGTGGGCGGACATCGCGCGCCGTATCGCGCATGAGATCAAGAACCCGCTGACCCCGATCCAATTGTCGGCGGAACGGCTCAAACGGAAGTACCACAAGGAAATCAAAACGGATCCTGCGGTTTTTGAGCAATGCACCGATACTATCATCCGACAGGTCGGCGACATTGGCCGAATGGTGGACGAGTTTTCAACTTTCGCCCGCATGCCCAAGGCCGTCATGGAAAGACAGAACCTGGTCGACATTGTGAAGGAGGCAATGGTTCTGCAACGTGTCGGCACCACCGGCATTGTTTTCAATTTCGAGCAGCCCGATGAGGCGATTATCACGGACATTGACCGGCGACTGGTCACTCAGGCGATCACCAATCTTATCAAGAACGCGACCGAAGCTATCGAAGCGCGCGTCCTTGATCATCCGGAGGAACAGGGACAAATCGATGTTGCGGTGATTGTCAAAGGCAACAAGGCGCGCGTGGAAGTGTCTGACAATGGAATTGGATTGCCGAAGGAAAACCGGCTGCGGCTGGTCGAGCCCTACATGACCACGCGTGAGAAGGGCACAGGTCTGGGGCTGGCGATCGTGAAGAAGATTATGGAAGAGCACAGCGGCAAACTCAGCCTGCAAGATGCGCCTGAAGGTGCATCAGGCCACTCCGGCGCATTGGTGAAGCTGGAATTTCCAATTACCACGCATGATGTGGCTGGTGAAGAGGACCAAGGGGTATCTGCTCGCGCACCAGCGAAGAAGCCGGTGACCGGTGACGCGTGAATGTAGAATAGAGCGGAACAATAATGGCCTCTGATATTTTGATAGTTGATGATGAGACGGATATTCGCGAAATGATCGCGGGGATCCTTGAGGACGAAGGATTCGAGACGCGGCTGGCGCATGACAGTGACAGCGCACTTGGCGCCATCGAGACGCGACGCCCGTCTCTGATCGTGCTCGATATCTGGCTGCAAGGCAGCCGTCTGGATGGTCTGGAACTGCTCGATGAAGTCCGGGCGTCGCACCCCGATCTGCCAATTGTCATCATTTCAGGCCATGGCAACATCGAAACCGCAGTGTCCGCGATCAAGCAGGGGGCTTATGACTATATCGAAAAGCCGTTCAAGGCGGACAGGCTTATTCTGGTTATAGCGCGTGCTCTCGAAGCCCAGCGGCTTAAGCGTGAAGTGCGTGAGCTGCGCGACCGCACAGGAGCCGAGGATCAGCTCATTGGCGAGTCATTGGTGATGAAGCTGCTCAGGCAGTCGATTGACAGGGTGGCGGCCACCAACAGCAGGGTTCTGATTCACGGTCCCCTGGGATCCGGCAAAGAAATGGTTGCACGCACCCTGCACAATAGATCCAACCGTGCAGATAGCCCGTTCGTCATCCTCAATGCTGCGGCAATGGCGCCGGAGCGTATGGAAGCGGAACTTTTCGGAACCGAGGGCGACGAGGGTGGAGCTGCGCGGATCGGCGCGCTTGAGGAGGCGCACGGCGGCACTTTGTTCATCGATGAGGTTTCCGATATGCCGATGGAGACCCAGGGCAAGATACTCCGGGTCCTCGTCGATCAGACCTTCCAAAGGGTCGGTGGCGACACACGCGTCAAGGTCGATGTGCGCATCGTGTCGTCTAGCAGCCGCAATCTCGACAGTGAAATTGCCGAAGGGCGCTTCCGCGACGACCTTTATCACCGCCTTGGCGTCGTACCCATACTCGTCCCTACTTTGGCTGAGAGGCGTGAAGACGTCCCGGAACTGGTGGCGCATTTTGTCGGCCAGTTTACAGCGCTGTCCGGGCTTCCGCCGCGCATGATAAAGAGCGACGCGATTGCTGTTCTGCAGGCACATGACTGGCCGGGAAACGTGCGGCAGTTGCGCAACAACGTGGAGCGCCTGTTGATTTTGGCAAGTGGCGACCCGACCAGTGAAATCACCGCAGACATGCTGCCGACGGAAGTTGGAGACAACATGTCAAACATGGTGAACGGGCAGGGCAGTCAACAGCTTATGGCACTTCCTTTGCGCGATGCGCGCGAGATATTCGAGCGGGAGTACCTGATGGCCCAGGTGAGCCGATTCGGCGGAAATATTTCAAAGACAGCAGAGTTTGTCGGTATGGAACGTTCGGCCTTGCACAGAAAGTTAAAGTCTTTGGGATTGAATTCCGCCGGCCTGCCCGAAGCCTGAGGCGCGCCTTGTTGTGAACCGGACAATCAGGTCGACTGGGAAACAGAGGGCGTTTGCGTCAAATGACAACAGACTGATACAGGGTCAATGCTGAAGCTGGGGAGCTCAAAGCATGAAAGTGATCGTATGTGGTGCCGGCCAGGTTGGGTTTGGCATCGCGGAGCGTCTGGCGGCGGAGCAAAACGACGTCACAGTTGTCGATTCGTCGCCGGTTCTCATACAGACAATCACCGACTCCCTGGATGTTCAGGGGATTGTCGGATACGGATCTCACCCTGACGTTCTGCATCGTGCAGGCGCAGAAGATGCCGACATGATCATCGCAGTGACGTTCGCTGATGAAGTCAACATGATGGCGTGCCAGGTCGCCCATTCGCTCTTCAATATTCCCACCAAGATTGCCCGGATCAGGGCCCAAAGTTACCTTGAGCCGGTTTGGGGGAATTTGTTCTCACGCGACAATCTGCCGATCGATGTAATCATTTCTCCGGAAATGGCGGTCGGGCAGATGGTCTTGCGGCGGTTGTCACTGCCGGGGGCGTTTGAGACAATCAATTTCGTGAATGATCAGGTGATTGCCATGGGCATCGCTTGCGAGGAAGACTGTCCGGTGGTCAACACCCCACTGGAGCAGCTAACAGAACTGTTCCCCGACCTGGCCGCGGTGGTCGTCGGCATTGTTCGCGATGGTCGGGTTTTCGTTCCGCACAGTACCGACCAGATGCTGGTCGGGGATGAAGTGTATGTTGTGGCCGAACGCGCTCAGGCCGAGCGGACGCTGGGAATTTTCGGACATGATGAAAAAGAAGCGCGCAGAATAGTTATCGCCGGTGGCGGCAATGTCGGATTTTACGTTGCCCGCAAACTTGAGGAGTTGCAGTCGCGCACTCAGGTGAAAATAATCGAGGGTTCGCGTGACCGTGCCGTCCAGATTGCCGATGGCCTGCGCAAGGCGGTCATATTGAATGGCAATGCGCTAGAGGTCGAGTTGCTGCGCGAGGCAGGGATCGATGAGACGGAGGCATTCGTCGCCGTTACCAATGACGACAAGGTCAACATTCTGGCGAGTCTAATGGCGAAACAGGAAGGTGCAGGCCGGGTTCTCAGTCTGGTCAGCAATTCCGATTATGCGCCGATGCTGAAGTCATTGGGTATCGATGCCCATATCAGCCCACGGGGAACCACCATTTCGGCCATATTGCAGCATGTGAGGCGAGGGCGGATTCGGGGCGTTCACTCGATCCAGAATGGCAGCGCGGAAGTGCTGGAGGCGGAGGCGCTGGAGACGGCAACCCTTGTGGGCAAGCCGTTGCGCGAAGCCAACCTGCCCGACGGCATGCGGATCGGAGCCATCGTGCGTGCAGATCAGGTCATCATCCCGAATGGTGATACGGAAGTCCGTCCGCATGATCGCATCGTCATTTTCGCGCTTGCCGATCGGGTTCGCGAAGTTGAACATATGTTCCGGGTCAGCCTGGAATATTTTTAGTACGCTGTGGCCATGTTGAACTCCACAGTTCTCTACATGCTCGGCTGGGCCATCACCTGCCTTACGGCCTTGATGGCGGTGACCTGTCTGGTGTCAATCGGCTTGGGTGAATGGCCGCAAGCGGGTGTGTTTTTGATCAGCACGGGACTGTCGGGGTTCGTTTCCGGCTGCCTCATAGCGGGGTTTCGCGGGCGCTCGGAACGGCTGAGCCGCTGGCATGTATCGATCTTCATGGTGATCGTGTGGGTTTCACTGCCGATTCTGGCAGCCCTGCCAATGTATGCTCTGGGAGGATTTTCACGCCCGGACCTGGCGCTGTTTGAAGCTGTTTCCGGGCTTACGACCACCGGGGCTACCGTAATAGATGATCTCTCAGCGGTGCCGGCCACCGTCGTCTTCTGGCGCGCATTGTTGCAATGGTTCGGCGGGGCGCTAACGCTGCTGACCGCTGTTTTGGTACTCGCTCCGTTCGGAGTGTTGAGCACGCCGATCAACATCACCATTCCAGGTTATGAGCGTGACGATTTTGCCAAAAGCATCTTTGCGACCGCGCGGCACCTATTGCCAACATATTCCCTCCTGACACTGTTGTGCATGATTGCCCTGTGGTTCACCGGTATCGATGGGTTCGATGCCTTGTGTCTGTCGCTTTCGACAATATCGACCGGCGGATTCATGCCCCGGGCCGGCAATATTTCCGACTATGGATCTGCCTACTGCGAAGCGGTGCTGGTCGTGTTCATGCTGGCGGGGGGCACCAGTATACTGGCACATCGTGCTATGTTTCTCAGGGTTCACGGTTCCCATAAGGATAATCAGGAAAGCTGGTATCTTGGATGGAAGGTATTGCTCGTCGCCGTGGTCCTGTCCTGCGTTTTTATATTCGCACAACCCGCTGCAAACGATCTTGATCTGGTTCGGGCGGGGGTGTTCCGAGCAGCGTCTTTGATCACCACGACAGGTTATGACAATGCGGACGGCACTATGGTGGGCGTACCTTTTGCCATCGTGCTGGCCCTCTGCAGTATCGGCGGTGCCAGCTTTTCCACATCGGGTGGACTTAAGGTGTTCAGAGTGTTTTCGATGGCGTCCCAGGCGCATCGTGAACTGAAGCGCTTGATCCATCCACGCGGCATCACCCAGGCGATGTCCGCAGGCAAACCCTTCGATGTCCAGATCATGAAAACCATCTGGTCGATGTTCTTCGTCTTTTTGATCGCAGTGGGGGTTGTCAGTGTAGTGCTGGGTGCTGAAGGCGTGGCAGTGGAGCAGGCGGTGATTGCCGCTGTTTCCAGCTTGTCCAATACCGGTGCCGCGCTGGAAATGACGGAACTTGATGGCATTGAAACCAGCGCAGGGCTCTATGGGCAGTTGTCCACATTTCCACTGCTGGTGTTGTCGGGGGCGATGATTCTGGGGCGAATCGAATTTGTTGTCGTGCTCAGCATGGGATTGGCGCTGGTTGCGCGGCGATGACGCCCTTGGGGCCGGCTTGAACGGAGGCTCGGCGCCATCGGCTGTGCCACCAAGTACATATGAAGGGCACTAAGCGATTGTTTCTATCGGATTATTCACCTGAAGATGCAATCGAAACAAAATATTTACGGAAAGTATCGCTGGCACGTTCCAGGTGTGAAACTTGTCGTATCTCATGGTCAGACATGGGTATCCTGTGCTATTTTTGTACTCATCTGTACTGCATGATGAAACGATAAGGTGCCGGATGGCACTGGGTGCGGCGACCCAATGTGTGTGTGGTGGTACGCCGTAAAGCATAAGCGGGGACCACGATGGCGGCGGATAAAGCACAACAAAACCTGCAAGATACGTTTCTTAATCAGGTGAGGAAGCAAAAGGCTCCTTTGACAATTTTTCTGGTGAACGGTGTAAAGCTTCAAGGGGTGATCACCTGGTTCGATAACTTCTGCGTATTGCTGCGTCGCGACGGCCTGTCGCAACTGGTCTATAAGCACGCAATATCCACAGTCATGCCGAGCCAGCCGATCCAGCTTTTTGATGACGAAGAATCGAATTCGGATTAGCGGCAACGTATTGGTGTAACCCGGCAGGAGCCGACCGCAACTTGGAACACAAACCCGATCGAACATCCTCGGATGGTTTTTCCGGCAAGAAGGGTCCCAAACCATTTCAAGTCGAGCCTGAAGCCAGAACACCTGCGCTTGTTGTTCACTGTGAAGTCAAATCCATTGGTGGCAGGGAGGGGAGGGATGCACCCGGCCCAGCCGACATAGACCGTTCCGCCAGTTCAAAGCTGGCAGAAACGGTGGGGCTGGCCTATGCCATTGAACTCGATGTGGTCGAGAGCTTCGTCGTTGTCCTTCAGAAAATTCGGCCAGCAACTTTCCTGGGCGCCGGCAAGGTCGACGAATTTACCGGCATTGTTGCAGCCACGGGTGCTGAACTGGTTATTGTGAATGCAGCGCTCAGTCCTGTGCAACAGCGTAATCTTGAGCGCATCTGGCAAACCAAGGTGCTGGACCGCACCGGTCTCATCCTGGAGATATTCGGTGCTAGGGCTCGTACGAAAGAGGGACGGCTGCAAGTCGAGCTTGCACATCTGACGTATCAGAAAAGCCGGCTCGTCAGATCGTGGACGCATCTCGAGCGGCAACGTGGAGGCCTGGGGTTCGTGGGCGGTCCGGGCGAAACCCAGATTGAAGCCGACCGTCGCATGATTCAGGACCGGATAAATCGCCTGGAACGGCAGTTGGAAGCGGTAAAAAAGACCCGCGAACTGCAACGCGCCAGCAGGCGGAAAGTGCCTTATCCCATAGTCGCCCTGGTTGGCTACACCAACGCCGGAAAGTCCACTTTGTTCAATCGGCTTTGCGCGGCTTCCGTTATGGCCGAGGACATGCTTTTTGCAACCTTGGACCCGACCATGCGCGAGGTCCGGCTGGCCAGTGGTAAATCCATCATCCTGTCGGACACCGTCGGATTCATTTCCGAACTTCCAACCACGCTGATCGCTGCATTCCGTGCGACGCTTGAGGAAGTTCTGGAGGCGGATATCATCATTCACGTACGCGATGCGGCACATGAAGACGCTGCCGCCCAAGGGCGCGATGTCGAGGATATTCTGGCGCAGCTGGGGATCGATGAATTGCGGCGCAGGAGGATCGTTGAAGTCTGGAACAAGGTCGATCTGCTGGATGAAGATGCCCGCAGTTTTATCGATCATCAGGCCGAGCGATCGGAGCATGAAGTTGTGATGCTGTCGGCGGTGACCGGGGAGGGGGAAGACGACCTCACTGGTCTGCTGGGTGAGCTCCTGTCGGAGGGTGAGCAGGAGTTGGTAGTCCGCGTATCGCCGGAGAACGGAGCGGACCTTCACTGGCTCTATCAAAACACGGAAGTGCTTGAACGCCTGGATGAAGATGATGGCTCAAGCCAATTGCGTGTCCGGGTGCCGGAACCAAAGATCGACAGTTTGTCGCGCCGGGAAATATCGGTGCTCGACCAGGGCGAATTTTAGATCGCTGGCGGCTCACTTTTGTTCTTCGGATTTAACCTCTTCCCATAAGGCTTCCATTTCGGGCAAGGTCGCATCGTCTGCTGCAATGCGGTTTTCCGACAGCTTTGTCTCAACCGATTTGAAACGGCGGGAGAACTTAGCATTGGCAGATTGAAGCGCTGCCTCCGGCTCGATGCGCAAGTGGCGCGCCAGATTTGCCAGGGCGAACATCAGATCTCCCAACTCTTCCTCCGCACGCTTCCTGTGACCGCTTGCGATCTCAACTTTCAACTCGGCGATTTCCTCTTCGATCTTGTCTATGACCGGTTCAATCTCGGGCCAATCAAAGCCGATGCGTGCGGCCCTGCGCTGCAGTTTAACGGCACGCGCTAACGCGGGCAGGGCGACGGGAATACCATCCAGCACACTTGCGGAGCCCGGTTGCCTGGTTGCCCTGGCAGCATCTTCCTGCGCCTTGATCTTCTCCCAAAAACCCTTAACGGCGCCCGCTGTCTTTGCTTCGGCATCTCCGAACACGTGCGGGTGGCGGCGGATCATCTTGGCGCAGATGCCCTCGACCACATCTTCGAACGTGAATGCACTTTGTTCGCGCGCCATTTGGGAATGGTAAATCGCCTGCAGCAAAAGGTCGCCAAGCTCGTCGAGCAGGTCATCCATGTTGCCGCGCTCGATTGCATCGGCAACCTCATAAGCTTCCTCAATCGTGTAAGGCGCGATCGATGAAAAATCCTGTTCCAGATCCCAGGGACAGCCGGTGCCCGGGGTCCTGAGCGCCTGCATTATGTCCTGCAACGTCTGGATCGACCTTAAATCGCTAAACGGGTGATTGCTCATCAGTGGGCCTTTGGAAAAGACAAAGATTCACCCTGAACCTTACCGGGCACATTTGATGCACATGGCAACACTTGGGTCATGAACCAGGCGTTTATCATCAATGTCTTCGCCACACGAGAGGCAGTAGCCGAATTCACCTTCGGATATGCGGCCAAGGGCTGCTTCAATCCTTTGCAAGGTTGATTGCCGACGCCGCTCGGTTTCAAGTTGCATGGCCTGATTCTGTATTGCATCCATGCGGGACAACCTGCCGACCGACTGCTGATCCAGTGCTACAGGTTTTCGCATCTCTTCAGATGCCCGGGACAGCTCAAGGAGTTCCTGCTTCATCTCAAGCAGACGTTTTTCAAGTTCGCCAATGCGCTTGTCATCCATCTTGCCACCCTCCGGAAGGGTCTAACGGTTGTGAGGCTCGAGAGGTGAGGTCCCTCAAAATAGTCCGCAACAGGATGATGACACGATTAAGAAGCCATGTCAGCGGCAACAGTTCGGCAGAACATGATTCGCATAATATATATTATGGAAAATAATGATGTTGCGAAATGTCCACCTTAACGAACGTATTTGTATACAATTTTCAACAGTTTAAGCACAAATGTCCCTAGTCGGCTTCGAATCCGACTTTGCTGTGTGTCCCATCACAGAACGGCTTGTTCGCGGAGTTGCCACAGCGGCACAACGCGGCACGATTTGTGGCGTGTTCGGTGGTGCCGTCCGCTGAGTGAACGGTAAATGTGCCGGTGCAGATCAGCGGACCGTTTTTTGCCACCTTTATTTCGATCGGTGCCTGCACGGCTGTGTCGTCATTTGTTTTCGCTGTAACGTCGCCTGGATCATTGAACCCTGCGCCATTGTGGCTGCCGTCGCAGTATGGTTTGTTCTGGGACTGTCCGCATCGGCACAATGCCGCTCCGGGTTCAATGGTTTTACCGTCTAGGACAGCTTCGGTGCCGATGATAATGGGTCCGTTCGCACACAGTTCGATTTTGCTATTTGCTGCCGCCATTTTTGGGAATCCTGCTTGGTTTGACTGTTTAAGGGTATGGCGCTGCCAATGTGAAATCAATGTCAGACTTCAAGTGTTAATCCGTCATAAGCAGGCTCGATATGGTCCGGCAGTGTTGTGCGGAGCGTTTCATAGTCGAGATCGACATGCATGTTTGTAAGGATTGCCCGTTTGGGGGCGATGCGTTCGATCCATTCGAGAGCCTGGCTGAGAGACAGGTGTGTTGGATGTGGTGTCACTCTAAGGGCGTCAATGATCCAGACGTCGAGATTTTCGAGATGCTCGAGGCTTGCATCCGGCAGGTCATGCAGGTCGCTGGAGTAAGCCACGTTGCCAAAACGGAAGCCCAGCGAGTTTATGCTCCCGTGTAATTGTTCGAACGGTGTTGCCGTTACTGCGCCGCCCGGCCCTTCGACCGATACGGGTTGGTTTGGCGTCAGGCGGTGCGCATCACAAATTGCCGGATACTCGCTGCCTTCCGGTTGTTCGAAACAGTATCCAAATTTTGTCTTGAGATGCTGGTATGTTCGGTCATCGGCCCAGACCTGAATACGCTTGCGGCCGTTGATGGCAACCACCCTGAGATCGTCTATGCCATGGATGTGGTCCGCATGTTCGTGGGTGTAGAGCACGCCATCGAGCCAACTCACATCTGTGCCCAGGAGCTGATCGCGCATATCGGGTGATGTGTCGACAAGGACCGTTGTCACTCCACCCGAACCTGTTTGCTGTGCCAGCAACGAGCAGCGCCTCCTCCGGTTTCTGGGGTTTTCAGGGTCGCAGGCTCCCCAGTTTCCACCAATGCGTGGAACTCCCCCGGAGGAGCCGCAGCCGAGAATCGTCAGTTTGAGGCTCATTGAGCGCCAGGTCCAACGGTCAAGGCGGCAGTGCGCGGCACCTTGGTAAACAGTGAAAAGAAGTTGTCGGTGGTTTGAGACGCCATGTCCGCCGGGCTCATCTGGTGAACTTCCGCCAGTTTGGCCAGTGTGTGGATGACGTAAGACGGCTCATTTGTTTGTCCGCGATGTGGTGATGGCGCCAGATAAGGTGCATCGGTTTCCACCAACAACCGGTCCAGCGGCACCGATTTTGCGGTTTCGCGAAGCTCTTGTGCCTTGTTGAAGGTCAAAATGCCGGAAAAGGAAACAAAGGCGCCCATCGCAACACCGCGTTCTGCAAGCCGGGATTCAGAACTGAAGCAATGGAGAAGGGGCTGGAAAGCACCCTTCCCCATTTCGTCCTCCAGAATGTCGGCAGTGTCATCTTCAGCATCGCGGCTGTGAATAACCAGCGGCAATCCGGTTTCCCGAGCGGCCTCTATGTGGATCCGGAAACTTGCTGCCTGCTGGTCGCGTGGACTGTTGTCGTAGAAATAATCCAGTCCGGCCTCGCCTATTCCCACCACTTTTGGATGTTGCGCAAAATTGATGAGGTGCGTTGCGGTGACGTCTGTTTCCTGTGCAGCGTTATGTGGATGGGTGCCGATAGTGCAGAACACATTCTTAAAGCGTTCCGCTATCGCCAGGATGCGATCAAACTCATGGACGCGGGTCGATATGGTGACCATAAGCCCAACGCCTGCGTCGCCGGCGCGCGCGACAACGCC
Source organism: Hyphomicrobiales bacterium (assembly GCA_021775625.1). Lineage (GTDB taxonomy): Bacteria > Pseudomonadota > Alphaproteobacteria > Rhizobiales > JAJFHB01 > JAJFHM01. The sequence continues at coordinate 21,041 of JAJFHM010000125.1, forward strand.
GTCGAGATCTTCTGCGAACTGCGGAAAGTCGAGGTGGCAATGACTGTCAACGACGAGCGCAGGCATTGCAATCAGCCCGCACTTTCATCGACATAACGCGGGAACACCGGTGTTGGTGCCGGCAGATCCGTACCAGGTGTCAAGCGGCCGGCCTCGCCGAGGTTTGCGAATAAGCGCGCATCTTCCTCGATGGCCAGAGTGTCCAGCATTCTGGCAGCTGATGTGGGCATGAACGGCTGCGCCAGAATGGCCAGTTGGCGAACACATTCCGCGGTCACGTAAAGCACCGTTGCCATGCGCTCCGGATCGGTCTTCTTCAGGGCCCAGGGTTCCTGGCCGGCGAAATAGCGGTTGGCGTCTGCCACCACCTGCCAGATGGCGCCGAGCGCTGTGTGGAGCGCCTGCCGGTCGATGGCCGGGCGTACTTCAGCCAACAACGCATCCGTTGCGTCGAGCAGCGTCCGGTCCGCCTCGGAGAACGCTCCTGGCGCTGGAACCTGTCCCTCGCAGTTCTTGGCAATCATCGACAAGGACCGCTGCGCCAGGTTTCCGAAGTCGTTGGCGAGGTCGGCGTTTATGCGGTTCACGATGGCTTCGTGGTTGTAGTTGCCGTCCTGGCCAAACGGCACCTCGCGCAAGAAGAAGTAACGCAGTTGATCTACGCCATAATGCTCGCAAAGGCCGATCGGATCGATCACATTGCCGAGTGACTTCGACATCTTCTCGCCCTTGTTGAACAGGAAGCCATGGGCATAAACCCTGCCCGGTAACGGAAGGTCGGCCGACATTAGAAACGCCGGCCAGTAGACGGCATGGAAGCGCAAAATATCCTTGCCGATCACATGTACGTCGGCCGGCCAGAAATTTTTGTAGCTCGCGCTTTCGGTGTCGGGAAAACCGACGCCGGTTATGTAGTTGGTCAGGGCGTCAACCCAGACATACATGATGTGGCGTTCATCGCCGGGCACGGGAATGCCCCAGTCAAATGTTGTGCGGGAGACCGACAGGTCGTTGAGGCCACCTTTGACGAAGCTGACGACCTCATTGCGGCGGGCATCCGGGCCGATGAAATCGGGATTCGCATCGTAGTGGGCGAGAAGCCTTTCCTGGTACGCTGAAAGCCTGAAAAAGTAGCTCTCCTCCTCGACCCATTCCACAGCTGTGCCCTGGGGAGAAAGTTTTTCACCGCCCTTCCCCGCCGTGAGCTCGCTTTCATCGTAATAGGCTTCGTCACGAACCGAATACCATCCGGCATAAGTGTCGAGATAGATGTCTCCGTTGGCGTCCATGCGGCGCCAGATTTCCTGTGACGAGATTTTGTGCCGCTCTTCGATGGTCCGGATAAAATCGTCATTTGAACAGTTGAGCGCCGCAACCATTTCCTGAAACTTCGGGGTATTGCGATCTGCCAGCTGACGGGCCGTCAACCCTTCCGCCTTCGCGGTCTGCAACATCTTGATGCCGTGTTCGTCGGTGCCGGTCAGGAAAAACACGTCATAACCGTCATGGCGCTTGAAGCGGGCAAGAGCGTCCGTTGCCAGCGCTTCGTATGCGTGGCCGATATGCGGATCACCATTGGGGTATGAGATGGCCGTGGAGATGTAAAATCTCTTCATATCCGACATTCTTGTTCCGGGTTGCGTCCGCCAGCGCCGCTGATTTGGAATTAGCGCGGAGACGTGGCGGCGGTCTCTTCAATCGTGTGAATTGCCTGCAGGAGCGTTTGTTTGCGGTCGAGGTTTAGGGCATTTGTCCGGGCAAGGGAATGCATGATTTGCTGCCAGGTTTCCGACCATGCGCCCAATCGGGTCCTCGGCATGGCGTGGGTGGTCCAGGTGTTCCGGTCAAGGGCGCTTTGTCCGGCTCCGGAGGTAGCGGAATTCCGGATCATGGCGGCGAGCCAATCTGACAGCAGTTCAAAAAACGCCTGGAATTCTTCTTCCGCTCCGCGTGCGCCCAGACGTTCGGCAAAACTCGTGATAGCGCCTCGGTCGGCGTTCGGCGCTGTATCGAGCAGGCCGACGAACTCCTGAAAATTGGTCCAGCTCTTGCCCTGCAGCAGAGCCAGGGCGCGACCCGGGCTGCCGCGTGACAGCGCCGAAAGTTCGTTGATGTCCGGGAGCTGTACATCCGGAAGGTTCTGTTCGATGACGGTGGCGAGTTGTCTATCATCC
>JAJFHM010000126.1 GCA_021775625.1 Hyphomicrobiales bacterium
GGGCAAGCGCCTCAACGCTGCCGGAGGACCGATTTGGCCCACCGATAGGCCGGGTTTTCGCGCCCACTGGACTGCGTTACGGCCCCCTTGTGGACGGCAAGTCCACAGCGGGACCCGTGCCTTGCCAGAAGACGCGAAAACCCGGTCAAAGCGATTCCATATGAACGTGAAGCGATCTAGAGCCCGTATGATCGAAATGTGCTCTGGTCGGACTATCCATTGCAGCCCCTATTTGGTATTGACGCCGTCGTGAAACCCCTAAGCGGAGCGGTGCAATGAACTTCGACATGCAGGGCCATGTTTATCCGCCCTTCAAACTGCGGCCCAACCGCGAACTGGCGGCCCGGTTCTTGATGGGGCAGGGGGTGGAACCGGAAACTCCCGCCGTTCCGCCGACATACATGATCTTTCTGCGCGGGGAAGCCCATGGGGTCGATCTTTTCAACGATCTCGATATCTCGCGGCAAAAAGTCGTTCATGGCGGTCAGCGCTATGAATGGTACGCGCCGATCGACTGGGACGATGAACTGACGGTCACGGCCACGGTCGAAGAATTGTTCGAGAAGGACGGGAAATCAGGCAAGATCCGGTTTGCCCATGTCGCCTTCGATTATGCCAATGCGTCGGGTGAACGGGTTCTGCGTGAGATCACGCGTCTGATTGAGCGGGAGTGAGGCGATGTCGTACACAATCGGGGATACATTCATCGACGTCACGCTTCCGGGCAAGGACCACGGCGAACTGCAAGAGTTTTCCGAAGGTACGGAAGATCCCAATCCCATCCACCTCGACCGGGCCTTTGCCAAAGCGGCCGGATTTCCCACAGTCCTGCAGCAAGGGGCCATGACCACGGCGCACTTTGCCAGGCTGCTGGTGGAGGAAGTCGGGCGGGACAGTCTCAGGTGGCTGGACGTGACGTTCACGTCACCGGTCTATCCGGGAGAAAACCTGCAGATCAAAGCGCAGGTGACCGGTGTCGAGGCAACTATGGTCACGTGCAGCCTCACGGCGGAAACCGGAGACGGGACAATCACTGCCAGGGCTGAAGCCGGCTTTGCCAATGACGGCCGTGTCTGACGCCGGCAGCGCGCAGAAGTGTGTGTCATTTGCAGGTACTTGGCATAGAGTTCACCGCACTGGAGGAGCTCTATGCGGGTTGGTATTGAAGTCGGGGGAACGTTTACGGATTTGATCGAAATCCGCGATGGCGTCGCCCGCGTCGCCAAGGTGCCAAGCACGCCTCACCAGCCGGATATTGGCGCACTCGACGCCATAGACGCCGCCGGCATTGATCTTAAATCCGTCACCGATCTTGTGCACGGCTCAACGGTCGCGACCAACGCGGTTCTGGAGCGCAAGGGCGGGCGGGTTTGCGTTTTCGTCACCACAGGCACACGCGATCTGTTCATGCTGCAACGCCATGACCGCAGGGCGATCTACGACCTGAATTACGCCAAGCCGCAGCCGATTGTCAGCCGCGAGGACATCTGCGAAATCGATGAGCGACTGGGCGCCGATGGAACCGTGGTCCGCGCCCTGGACGGTGCGGCGGTGGATGCCCGGGTGGCACAGTTTATCGGTGCCGGCACGTTCGATGCAGTGGCAATCTGTCTGTTGCACAGCTATGTCAATCCGGATCATGAGCGGCGGATTGCCGATGCGGTGAAGCGCCATGCCCCTGACCTGCCGGTGACCTGCTCTTGCGATGTTTCGCGCGAGTTCCGCGAGTATGAGCGGGCCTCGACCACGGCGCTGGCGGCCTTTGTGCAACCGGTCATTGAGGGATATCTCAACCGTCTTGAGACCACGCTGGAGGCACGCGGGTTCGCCGGGCGGTTTTCGATCATGCAGTCGAACGGCGGGCGGATGCCTGCCAGCGCCATGTCGAAGAACGCCATCTCGGCGTTGTTTTCCGGGCCTGCGGCAGGGGTCATCGGCGCTCTGGGGCTGGCTGGACGGTCCGGCTATGATGACATCATCACCCTCGATATGGGCGGCACCAGCACCGATGTCTCGCTGATCGCCGGCGGTGCGCCGGACCTGACGCCGCAGACCGAGATCGACGGCCTGCCGGTGCGCACGCCGGTGATCGACATCGTGACGGTGGGGGCGGGCGGCGGGTCGATTGCCTGGATGGACGACGGCGGTCTGTTGCGGGTCGGACCGCGCTCGGCAGGCGCCCATCCGGGGCCTGCCAGTTACCTGCGCGGCGGCACGGATCCAACGGTGACCGATGCGCATCTGGTGCGCGGGACATTACAGGCCGGATCGTTTCTCGGCGGTGCCATGAAAGTGGACCCGAAAGCGGCATCTGCAGCGCTCGAACCCCTGTCCGGCACGCTTGCGGTTTCGGTCGAGGAGTTGGCCGACAGCGTCATCCGGATTGCAGAATCAAACATTGTGCGGGCCATTCAGCAGGTGTCGACGGAGCGCGGCCATGACCCCCGCGATTTCGCCCTTGTTCCCTTCGGCGGCGCCGGGCCGCTGCATGCGGCGCGGGTTGCCGAGGAGCTTGGCATTGACACGGTGGTGGTGCCGACGAACGCCGGCGTGTTGTCAGCGGCGGGTCTCTTGATGTCGGACTATGTGCACTACCGATCGCAGACCGAACGCACGCGGCTGGACGACGACGCCAGGGTAACCATCATCTCCCGGCTATCGGATCTGCGCGAACAGGCCACCACCTATCTGCGCTCGGCCGGTGTCGTGGAGGACCTGAGCTATCAACACATCCTTGAAATGCGCTATGTGGGGCAGGCGTTTGAAGTCTCGGTGACGCTTGACGGTGCTTTGTGCGACCTGACCGTCGAGGCAATTTCGCATGCCTTCAGTGCCGCCCATCACCGGGTGTTCGAGTTTTCGAAACCGCCTGAAGATCCAGTCGAAATTGTGTCCTTCCGTATTGGCGCCACGGCCACGGCAAATGCATTTCCGATCTATCACGATGCATCCTCTGATGCAGAGGAGGTGGCGCCGGTGCATATCGACATCATCGAAGGCGGGGCGCGTCTGCGCTGCCGGCTGCTTGCCCGCCATGCGATCAAAAACGCGCAAATTGCGGGGCCATTGCTTGTCGAGGATGGAACCTCGACGATCTACGTGCCGCCGGACTGGCGCGCGCGCCGCGACGCCACCGACAGTGTCATTCTTGAAAGAGAGGGCTGATCGCATGGCAAAATCCACGGTAGACCAGGCGATCATCACCCGTTCGCTCATTGCCGCCACGCATGAGATGGGCACCAAGCTCATTCGCTCGGCGCATTCTCCCATTGTGCGCGAAGCGCAGGATTGTTCGGCAGCGATCATCGATCGGCGCGGCCAGGTGGTGGCGCAGGCGGAATTGATCGCCATTCAGCTTGGGTCCATTGCGCAGCCCTTTGCGCCCTGCCTTGAGCGGTTTCCCGCAGAAACCCTGAAGGAAGGGGACTTTCTGATCAACAACGACCCCTATCACGGGGGCCAGCATATTCAGGATATCTTCCTGTTCTCACCCATATTCTTCGAGCAGGAACTGA
>JAJFHM010000127.1 GCA_021775625.1 Hyphomicrobiales bacterium
TGCTGAGAAATGCTCAGGAACGCACAACCGAAGACACCTGGCGCCGTATCGGAATGCTACTCGATAACTTCACACCGCAGGAATGCAACAAATACCTCGTCAATTCAGGATATGCACCAACCTAAACTGATCACGCTCTAGATCGTTTCACGTTCATATGGAATCGCTTTGACCGGGTTTTCACGTCTTCTGGCACGGCACGGTCCACGCCGTGGTCTGGCTGACCACAAGTGGACCGTAACGCAGTCAGAAGGCGTGAGAACTAAGGCCTTCGGTGGGCCAAATCGGTCCGTCGGCCACGTTGCGGCGCTTGCCCGATGCACCGCATCGCACTTCGCACCACGCCTTGCTGAGCGAACCGATTTGAACCATCAAACGGTTCCATATGAACGTGAAGCGATCTAGCCCCCGGCGACCATATTTACTGTGGAGTGAGGTGCAAAAGCGCGGTTTATTTCGGCGCCAGAACCATCACCATCTGACGCCCTTCGAGCTTCGGATGAGACTCAACCTTCGAGATTTCCACCGTTTCGTCTCTGACTTTGTGGAGCAACTGCAAGCCCAGTTCCTGGTGCGCCATTTCGCGCCCGCGGAAGCGTAAGGTCACCTTCACCTTGTCACCGTTGTCGAAAAACCGCCGGATCGCCTTCATCTTCACGTCATAATCATGCGTGTCGATGTTGGGACGCATCTTGATCTCTTTGATCTCGATGGTCTTTTGCTTCTTGCGCGCCTCGTTTGCTTTCTTCTGGGCCTGGTACTTGAATTTCCCGTAGTCCAGAATTTTGCACACCGGCGGCTTCATATTCGGAGAGACTTCCACCAAATCCAGTCCGGCTTCGATGGCGATTTCTATGGCGTCAGCGACGCTCACTTCCCCGCGGTTCTCTCCTTCATCATCGATGAGCACAACAATCGGCTCCTCGATCATCTCGTTGATGCGCGGCCCGTCGCGGCTGGGCATCATCCTGTCTGGTCGTCTACCTATCTCAGGTACTCCTAGTGTTGTTCACAGAGTTTGTGGTGCTCACAGATTTCATGTTGTTCACAGAAATTCTGCCGAACACAGCATATCATGCAAAACGTCAAGGTCCCCGCGACCTTAACAAGGCACCAGACAACGCCCGTTCGGCGCACCTGTCAAGATGGATTCGCCTTCATGCTTGCCGGTTTTCTAACCGCAGTGCAGTAATGCAACACTCGAAATTCCGAAAGTATTGACGATGAGTGCACAACGCCCCGGCTCCCACCGCACGCTAGAGATGCAGAATGGTGAAAAGCTCGCCTATTTGGTGGAGCGCCGGCGCCGGCCGTCCTTCGTCTCAAGCGGCCTGTTCTGGCTCAGCGGTTTCAAGAGTTCGATGGACGGCACCAAGGCGTCTGCTGTCGCCCACTGGGCCCGTGCCAAGGGCCACGAGTGCGTGCGGTTTGATTATTCCGGCCACGGCCGCTCGAGCGGCAGCATCGAGGACGGGAGCATCTCGCAATGGCTCGACCAGTCGGCCGCAATATTCGACGAGATCTCGACAGGGCCGCAAATCCTGATCGGCTCAAGCATGGGTGGGTGGCTCGCTCTGCTGCTTTTGCGACATCACCTGGCGCAGCGCGCACCCGGCGACCGGCGTATCCGCGCTCTGATCCTCATCGCACCCGCAGCCGACATGTCCGAACGATTGATGTGGAACCGGTTTTCCGATGAGATCAAACAGGAAATCATGTCGACGGGGGTCTATTACCGCCCGTCGGACTATGAGGACGGGCCCTATGCCATAACCCGCAACCTGATCGAGGACGGGCGTCGCCATCTCGTGCTGGATGAGGGCATGGACGTCCCGTGCCCGGTGCGTATCCTGCAGGGCCTGGACGACCCCGATGTGCCCTGGCAGCACGCGGTGGATCTCGCCCAGGCGTTGCGCGGCAGGGATGTCACCGTCAACCTGATCAAAGGCGGCGATCACCGGCTTTCAAGCGATCACGAGATCCTGCGCCTCATCCACACCATCGCCACCGTCCTGGGAGAAACCGATTCTATGTAAACTGATCCCGCTCCAACGCTCAAGCGCCCCCCACAAGTGCCTTCAGTCCTTCCTTGTAGGTCGGGTAAACAAGCTCGACACCCAGTTCGTGCTTGATGCGGTCATTGCACACCCGCTTGCTCTCCGCATAGAAGCTCGCCGCCATCGGCGACAGTTCGGCATCTTCGAAATTGATCAATGGCGGAGGCGGCGTCCCCAGGAGATCTGCGGCATGCGCAATGACATCCTGCGGCGGTGCTGCAAGGTCATCGCAGACATTATAGGCGCGCCCGGGAGCCGGTTGTCGAATGGAGGCTTCGAGTATCGCGGCGATGTCGTCCACATGTATCCGGCTGAAGACCTGCCCGGCCTTCACGATCCGCCGCGCCGTGCCGCTTTTTATGCGCGCAAGCTGGTTGCGTCCGGGTCCATAGATGCCGGCCAGCCGGAACAGGTGGACCGGCAGGCTGCGGTGTGCCTGCAGCCTGATCCACTGCCGCTCCGCTCTGAGACGCCTGCGGCCCCGCTCCGTCGCCGGTGTCAGGGCCGAGCGTTCGTCGACCCACTCACCGTCATGATCGCCGTAAACGCCGGTGGTTGAGAGATAGCCGACCCAGGACAGCCGCACCGCCAGTTCCGCCAGCTCCGCTCCGTGCAGCCTGACCACGGGATCGCCGTCTGCGTCGGGCGGAACCGACGTCAAAAGACGGCTTCCCGGCGGCAGGTGAGCGGCCAGATTCTCAATCGGTTCGGTGCCATCGAAGATGACGGGCGCAATTCCTGCGGTCTCAAGTGCGGCGGCCTTTTCCGCACTTCGGCACGTGCCGGTGACGCGCCAGCCACGTTCCATAAGGCGGGTGGCCAGGGCCCGCGCCGAATATCCGAACCCGAAACAGAACAGATGGTTCATGGTGTTCGCTTGCCCCATTCTTCGAGGACGTCGCCTGCCCGCTCACGCGTAAGATGTCTGCGGGCGAGGTCAGAGAAGTGATCCGCGTCTGCGAGCTGTTTTGTCGCCCACACCGCCATGGCACGCACGTGCGGTGCATCATCGTTCAATCGTTCTTCGACCGCGGGCAGCAGATCACGATTGGCCGAATTGCCTGCGGCGATCAGCACGTTGCGGACGAACCGGTCGCGCCCGATGCGTTTTACCGGAGAGCCGGAGAAGAGACTTCTGAAGGACCGGTCATCGAGGCGCGCGAGCGTGCCGAGATGTGGCGCTGCGAGATCGCTCCGGCCATGAAACTTGGTTTCCCGGGCGCGTTGCGCAAATTTGTTCCACGGACAAACCGCAAGGCAATCATCACAGCCATAGATGCGGTTGCCCATGGGCTTTCGGAACTCGGTCGGAATGGTGCCCTTGTGCTCGATGGTCAGGTAGGAGATGCAGCGCCGGGCGTCGAGTTGATAAGGCGCTGGAAACGCCTGCGTCGGACAGATGTCGAGACAGGCGCGGCAGTTCCCGCAATGGTCCTCTTCTGCATCGTCAACAGGCAGCTCGGCATCGGTGAAGATGGAACCGAGAAAGAGCCAGGAGCCGTGTTCGCGTGACACCAGGTTGGTGTGCTTGCCCTGCCAGCCGACACCCGCGGCGGCCGCAAGCGGTTTCTCCAGAACCGGGGCCGTGTCGACGAACACTTTGACATCGGCACCGGCCGTGCGGTGCATCCAGCCCGCCACCTGCTTGAGCTTGCCTTTCACCACATCGTGATAATCACGGTGCTGAGCATAGACCGAGATCGTGCCGTGTTCGCGGCGCGCAAGTGCTGCCAGCGGATCGTGGTCCGGCCCATAGTTCATCGCGGCGATGATGATCGAGCGGGTCTTGGGCCACAAAACGCTCGGATCCGCGCGGCGGTCCGCCTTGTCCTCCATCCACGCCATGGTGCCGTGTCGGCCGAGTTGCAGGAACTCCCGCAATCTGGCGCCCGCCTGACCGAGTTGATCCGGGCCGGTGACCGCGACCTGATCGAAGCCGGCATCGCGCAGGCGCGCTATGATGGTGTCTTTAAGCGCTGCGCCGGGCATCAAAAGTCAAGATCAGCATAGCTGCGCGGCGGCGGCATGCCGCGGATCTGATCGGCGAGCAGCGGTCTGAAGCTGGGGCGTGACTTGACCCGCACATACCACTGTTTGGCCGTCGCACTGGTGCTCCACGGCACATCACCCAGATAATCGACACAGGACAGGTGGGCCGCCGCCGCCAGATCGGCGTGCGAGAGATAATCGCCGCCGAGCCAACGCCGTGTATCGGCGAGCTGGCCGATCATATCGAGATGTTGGCGGATGTTGTTGCGGCTTGCCCTGAGCGCTTCCATATTCGGTGGTCCACCGCCGCGTTCGGACGCAGCAAACCTGCGGTCGACTTTCTCGATCAGCAGCTGCCGGCTCACTTCGCGGTGAAACTTGACATCGAACCAGGCCACCAGCCGGCGGACTTCTGCCCGCTCCATCGGTGTCTGCCCGAGCAGTGACCGGCCGGAGCCATCGGGCACTCTGGTTTCCTCCAGATACTCCGAAATGGCCTCGATGCCGGCGACCGCCGAACGGTCGTCCTCGACCAGAACCGGAAGAACGCCGGCAGGATTGAGCTTCATCACACCGGGTGTCAGCTGCCACGGCTGTTCCTCGTTCAACTCCACCTCGATGTCGAGTTCGCCCACCGCCAATCGTATGCGGCGGGAAAAGGGGCACAGTGGAAAGTGGAAAAGCTTCACCATTGATCGCTATTGTTGGCCAGTTGGGCGCATTCCGGTTGCGCAGGGAACGGCTTCCGATATAGAACCTGCTCGCCTGACCGACAAGATCATTCGTTCATTTCCGGGGCCATTCAGTGCCATTCGATCAACTCGTCATATTAGCCATTGTCCAGGGTTTGACGGAGTTTCTTCCCGTCAGCTCTTCCGGCCACCTCAATCTCGTGCACTTGCTGACCACCTGGGAAGACCAGGGCCCCTTGATGGATGTTGCCGTTCATGTCGGCAGCCTGTTTGCGGTGATGATCTATTTCTGGCGCGACATGGTGATGTTTCTCGGCGCTGTGTGGAGCCTCGTCCGCGGCAAGATTACGCCGGAAGTGCGGATGCTGCTGTTGTTGATCGTCGCCTCGATCCCGGTTTTTGCCGTGGGTGCGGTCGTGCTCAAGCTCGATCTCATGACCAGTCTGCGGACCCTGCCCGTGATCGCCTGGGCCAACCTGATTTTCGCGGTTGTCCTGCTGGTGTCCGACCGGGTCGGAATGACCATACGCCGGGTGGAACATATCACCATGAAGGACGCGCTGCTTGTGGGCCTGGCCCAGGCGGTATCCATTATCCCTGGCACCAGCCGGGCCGGCATCACTGTCTCCATGGCCCGCTTCCTGGGCTATGAGCGGCGTGAAGCGGCCCGCTTCTCCATGCTTTTGTCCATACCCACCATTCTCGGTCTGGGGGTGGCGGTCGGCTATCAGCTCTATGACGCCGGCGACCTCAAAGTGCAGAACGATGCAATCTATGGCGGCGCCATGGCGTTCGCGTCCGCCCTCATCTCCATCTGGTTCATGATGGCGCTTTTGAAGCGCACAACGCTCCTGCCCTTCGTCATATACCGCATCGTGCTCGGCGGTATCCTGCTGGGCTTTATCTATGACTGGCAGGGCCTGCTCTAAAGCGCTTCATATTCCGTAGAAACATGAAGCGCTTTAGAGGCTTTTGCACTCACCGCGCTATCGGCTGCACCCGCGTCAGGCGGCCGCCACGGCTTTCAGGAAGCGATCGACCTCTCCGCGCAGATGTGTTGATTGCTGCGCCATTTCCTCAGAAGCACTCATGACTTGTGAGGCTGATTGCGACGTCTCACCGACGGCTGCAGTCACACCGGTAATGTTATCGCTGACCGCCAATGTCCCGTTCGCAGCTTGTTGAACGTTGCGGGCAATTTCGTCGGTCGCGGAATTTTGCTCTTCCACGGCCACCGCAATCGCTGTGGTCATTTCGCGGACGTCGCCCATCGTCATGGTGATGACGTTGATGGCCTCTGCCGCATCCGCACTCGCACCCTGAATGTCGGCGATCTGTTGGCTGATCTCATCGGTCGCCTTGGCGGTCTGGCTGGCCAGGGACTTGACTTCGTTGGCGACCACCGCAAACCCCTTGCCGCTCTCACCTGCACGAGCTGCTTCGATCGTCGCATTGAGCGCGAGCAGATTGGTCTGTTCGGCGATGTCCTGGATCATTCCGATGACCGCGCCGATCTTTTGCGCGGCGTCGGCAAGCCCCTGAACCTTCTCGTTGGTTTCCACCGCATTGTCGGTTGCCTTGCCCACCGTTTCGGAAGAGCGCGCTGCGTTCTGCCCGATTTCATTGATCGATGCAGACAGTTCTTCTGTTGCGGCGGCGACAGTTTGCACATTGGCGGTCGCATCACTGGAGCCGGCCGCCGCGGCATTGGCTTTGGACGATGCTTCTTCGGCAATCCCGGTCAGGGCCCGCGCCGTGCTGTCCATTTGCTGCGTTGACTGCTCGAAACCGCTCAGAACACCGGTAACCGATTCATCAAATGATTTGATCAGGCTTTCGATTTCCGCCTGGCGTTGGGCGCGTTGGCCTTCGTCGGTCTTTTGTTCGGCTGTCAGGCGCTCGCGTTCAATCGCATTGTCGCGAAAGACAACAACCGCCTTTGTCATGTCGCCGATTTCGTCGCTCCGCTCCGCGCCGTCAAGCTCAACACTTGTGTCGCCTTCAGCCAGGCGCTGCATCGCCCCGGTCAGCTTGCTCAATGACCCGGTGATGCCGCGAGACAGATAAATGCCGAAGCCCGAGACAACGATAAGAAGACCTATGGCGATCAACGCCATGGTGTTTCTCAGCGCTGTTACTGGAGCATGGACTTCGTCCGCATCAACCACCGCAGCGAGTGCCCACTTGGCGCCCTGAAACTCAAACGGCACCGCATAAATGTCGGCCACGGTCTCCTGGTAGTTCTCGCCCGTGGCGATGCCGAACTTACCGGCAAGTGCCTGGTCGATGGCGCTGCTTTCAACCTTGGACTTGAGGATTGTTGTCTCTTCGCTGAAACGCGAATCGCTGCGCATCAGGCCGTCGGCACCGACAATGAAGGTTTCACCGCCCTCGCCCAATCCAGCCTTGTTCTTCATCACCGTGTTGATGCGGGCAATCGGCATCTGGAACACCAGAACCCCGACTTTGGACTGGTTTGCATCATAAAGTGGCGTTGAGATGAAGCTCGCCGGCGCACCATGGCTGGGCGCATATGGTGCAAAGTCAAAGAAGCTCAAAGACCCCGGCGCTGCCGCGTCGCGCCCGGCACGGAAGGCGTTGCCGAGATCGGTTGTTTTATATTCGCCGGTTTCCAGATTTGTGGCGTAATCAAGCTCCTTGAAGACCGTGTAGATGAGATTGCCCTGCAGATCGAACAGGAAGATATCGTAATAGTCACGCTGCCTGAGGAAGGTGCGGAACCAGGGGTGGTATTTGGCATGCACCGCATCATAGGCGCTGCCGGTCGAGGCCGCGTCGAGATTTTCCTTCTCACCCGTCGGATTGGGATTGTCGGTGATGTAGGCATTCTGCAAGCGTGTGCCCTGATCGCTCTCGAGGGCGTCCCAAGCATCAGAGAACTCCTGAAGAGCATCAATCGTGTACGGAAGGGCGGCAACCGAGTTCATGTCCTGTACGATGGACGCGAGATATTGCTGCAGAGCCTGGCTGCGATCTTCCAGAACCGCGGCGAGCTTCTCCTGGATCGCCGCCTCTCCGTTTTGCGATGCGGTGCGGTAGGCGCCGAACCCGATGCCGACGGCCAGGGTCAACGCCGCGGCTGTAATGATGATAGGGAATTTCTTGGAAATCCGGAGATTGGTTAGTTTCTGAAACATTGCTATTTGCCTCTTGCCATCGCCCCGTGGTCGCGAGCTAATTCGTGTACAAACGAGGGGGACAGTAGATTGCGGCAATTAACTTAGCGTTAAACATGTTAATTACAAACACGTTACTTACACGTAACAGCCTTTGCTTAAGCCGGTTTCACTCCAGATCTAAACCGGCGTCCTCCCGCCGTGGCAATAGCGGTCCAGTTCAGTCCGGATGAACAACCTCATGAGAGTCCACAGTGCATCATCCTTTGTGGCTTGTTGCTGAAATACCACAGGCTGGAGAATTTGTTAGAAATGCGGCGATTTGCAATTTGAGATGTCCGGCGCCCATCCCTAGTATCCTTGGATACAAAGATAATTCGGGGCGACTGCCGCACAGTTGGCGTCCGCCCGGACGGATATTAAGCGAGGGACGCGTGCGTAAGCTTCTTCTGTCATCCGTGGCGGCAACCGCCATGGTACTTGCAGCCGAAGCGGCCCGGGCCGACGAACCTGCGGCACCCGGGCGGCACTGGTATGCGACCCTGTTCGCCGGCGGCGCATTCCCGGAAGACGTTGGCTTCACGCATGAACCCTTTATCTACAACACCGATCTGAGAACCGGCTTCACGGTTGGTGGCGCCATCGGCACCGAAGTGTTGCCTGGACTTCGCGGCGAGCTCGAATTCTCCTATCAACGCTATACGGCGGACGACTACACCGGTTATGCGGGCCAACCGGTCGCCGGCTTTGCCGGCGGTCCCGCCAATCTTTATTTCTTCCTCGCCAATCTGTGGAAGGATTTTGATCTTGGGATGGGGGTAACACCTTATGTTGGCGGCGGCATCGGTCTTGGCATTGCTGATGTCAACATCGAAGTGTTCATCCCGCCCGAGCCTGACATCAACGATTCAGGCGTCGGCCTGGCGGCGCAACTGGGCGCCGGCATCAAGGTGCCGATCTTCGACAACATCAGTCTCGATTTTTCCTACCGGTTCAAGGCGCTGGTCGGCACCACCCTGCTCGGCGACAGGAGCGATGCCGATAACCACGCCAAGGCAAGCTTCTACACCCACCTTGTGCAGGCCGGCATTGTGTTTGACTTTGGCGGCCCGAAGTCGAGCGATGTTCGATCCTTGAGCGCTGCCGGCGGCGAAGACTGGTATGTCAGTCTGTTCGGCGGTGTGGTTCTGCCGGAAGACATCGGGTTTGTTCTTTATTCCGGCGTCTACAATATTCGCGCCAAGACCGGCTTTACCGTCGGCAGCGCCATCGGCACACAGATCGCCGAGGGCCTGCGCGGGGAGCTTGAATTTTCCTATGCCAACTATTCCGGCAAGGACTACACCTATTTTCGTGGTGCCCCTCCCAGCCCGATAACCGGTGATGTGGATCTCTATTACATTCTCGCCAATCTTTGGAAAGATGTGAATATCGGCCACAACCTGATGCCCTATGTTGGTGGCGGTCTTGGCATCGGCCTGGTAAGTTCGAACCTCAATCAGAATTTCGAGAAAGATGATACCGACATCGGGTTGGCCGGGCAGTTCGGCGTCGGCGTCCGTTATGTCACCGACAGCCCGTGGACCATCGATGCGGGCTACCGCTTCAAGGGCATCGTCGATGTGACATTGGATGGCAATGACGCCATCTTCGCGCCGCATCAAAAGGCGAGCTTCTATACCCACACGCTGCAGATCGGCGCGACCTACAATTTCGGCGACGCCCATCGCGTTGAGCCGGCAGCGGATGACGATCCCGCGAGCAATGAGTGGTATGTCAGCCTGTTCGGTGGCGGTGTCGTGCCAGAGGATTCAGGGTTCACCAGCTTCGGTTATATCGACAATGTCGACTTTGACACCGGGTTCACAATTGGCGTCGCGGTTGGTGCAGAAGTCGCCGAAGGCCTGCGTGGCGAACTCGAGTTCTCCTATTTGAGCTATGCTGCGGACGATTACACCTATTTCCGCACCCAGCCCCCGGTGCCTGCCTCCGGCGATGCGGATCTCTACTTCGTCCTCGCCAATTTGTGGAAAGACTTCGATCTCGGCAATGGCTTCGTGCCTTATATCGGTGGCGGTATCGGTATTGGAGTGGCGGATGTGGATGTCTTCCCCTTCGTTCCAACCGACGATGTGGCAGTGGGGCTCGCCGGCCAGCTTGGCGCCGGCGTTAGGTTCAAGATCACAGAAAATCTCACCGCCGACGCCGGCTACCGCTTCAAGGGCATTCTCGACACGACGCTCAGGGGTGACCCGGCATTCGCTGCGCCGCACTCCAAGGCCAGCTTCCTCAGCCATTCCTTAATCGGTGGCGTGTCCTACGGATTCTAGAGCACTTTTCGATCATAGGGGTTCATTTGATGGCACCCTGGGTGACGAATTGCTAAAGTCCCGGCATCGTGAAGAAACCTGTTCAATCCGCCGCCGCCATGACACCCGCACAACAGGCAGAACGGGTTGAGCGCGGCATTGCGCATCAAAACGCGAGCCGTCTCAAGGAAGCGGAATATCACTATCAGCTGGTGTTGCGGGCAAACCCGAAAAATGCCGATGCGCTCAATCTGATGGGCACCCTGGCGATTGAAGCGGATCAACATATGATCGCCAGGGATTATTTCTCCAAGGCACTTGCGCTGCGCCCTAAAGAGCCGGTTTATCTCAACAATCTGGCCAATGCGCTGTTGCTCAAGGGCGAAGCGGCAGATGCGCTGCCGTTGTTTAAGAAAGCGGTGAAGCACCATCCGCGCTATGCCGAGGCGGTCTGCAACATTGGCCGCGCCTACCGCTCCTTGTCCAGGCCCGACAAGGCGAGACCCTACCTGGAGAAGGCACTCAAGCTTGACCCGGATTTTGTGCGGGCCTCGGCGGCCCTGGCCGAAATGGAAGTCGAGATTGGCAATATGGAGGCCGCCGCGGATCGCTTTCGCGAGGTGCTGGCTGCCGATCCGGCAAACGTGCAGGCCCTGAGCGGCATCGCATCGACAAAGAGATTTGAGCCCGGCGACCCGGAACTGGCGCTCATCGAAAAGCAGATTGCCGGCACCGACAAATCCGTCGACCACAAAGTGCTGCTGCATCATGCGGCAGGCAAGATCTGCAACGACCTGGAACGCTACCCGGATGCGATGCAGCACTTCATCGACGCCAAGGCGCTCACCCGCAACCTGTTTCACATGGAGTTGCATCGCAAGACCTATGCGATGACGAAGCAGGTGTTCACCCCATCGTTCTTCGCCGCCCGCAGCGGCTATGGCGATGTGTCGGAGCGGCCGGTGTTCATCGTCGGCATGCCGCGCTCCGGTACCACGCTGACCGAACAGATCATCGCCTCCCATCCCGCAGGAAACGGTGCCGGTGAGTTGCCGGATATCCGCAAAATCGCTGCCGCACTCAAATATGGCACGCCCGATCCGTCAGACTATGCAGGCATGGTCGCAGGAATTCCCGCCACGAGCATCGCCTCACTGGCGCAGCAATATCTCAAGGTGCTTGCTGCACGCTCGAAATCAGCTCTCCGGGTGAGCGACAAGAACCCGCACAACTATGAGCATCTCGGCCTGATCGCGCTGATGTTTCCCAAGGCCCGCATCGTCCACTGCGTGCGCGATCCCATGGACACCTGTGTGTCCTGTTTCATGCACCCGTTTACGGATGGTCACGCCTACAACACCGATCTGGAAACGCTTGGGGCCTACTACCGTGAGTATCGCGGCCTGATGGACCACTGGCGCAAGGCTCTGCCGCTCGAAATACTCGATCTGAGATATGAGGACATGATCACCGATCAGGAAGGCAAGACCCGCGAACTGATCGCGTTCCTGGGGCTTGAGTGGGATGACGCCTGCCTGAACTACTTTGACACCGAACGCTCGGTGCTGACACCGAGCCGCTGGCAGGTGCGCCAGCCGATCTATTCAACCAGTGTTGAACGCTGGAGGCGTTACGAAGCGCATCTGGCACCACTGAAACGCGGCCTTGGGGACCTGGAGCCGGCCTGACGCCTCATGCGGATTGCGAGCGCGTGTCTTCCTCAACCCACGAAGCGTACTCGCCCCACGTCCCGCCGCGGGGATGTTTCTTGCCGATCCGATGGACGCGATGATGCAGGTCATCGTCGTCGGCGAAGAGATCATCCATGCTCTTGCCGCGAAAATGCGGAAAGCAGAAGAACAGGAGCGCCGCCAGGACGATATACAGCAGCCAGCCAAATTCCATGTCAAAGTCCTCCATGGCGCGGTTATGCAACAATCTGCGCAACCGGACCTTTGCTGTTTTATACCTGTGCTCTAAATGTCAGGTAAAGAACGACTGCAAGAGCCGGTTCGCCGGAGAACAGGAGTATGAGGCATGATCGATTTTTACTATGCACCGACGCCCAACGGCTGGAAGGTTGCGATCATGCTCGAGGAATGCGGCCTTGCGTACAACACCATCCTCCTGGCGTTGGGTCAGGGCGATCAGTTCAAGCCGGAGTTTCTGGCGATCAGTCCCAACGCCAAAATGCCGGCGATCGTCGATCACGATGCCGATGGCGGTCCGGTGAGTGTGTTTGAGTCAGGCGCCATCCTCTTCTATCTGGCGGAAAAGACCGGCCGCTTCATGCCCGCCGGCCCCCTCGGCCGCAAGGAAACACTGGAATGGCTCTTCTGGCAGGTTGGCAACCAGGGCCCGCTGGCCGGGCAGCTCAGTCATTTCGTCAATTATGCACCGGACGGCCAGGACTACGGCCGCAAGCGCTACGCCGGTGAATATGACCGCAATCTGGCGGTTCTGGAAAACCGCCTCAGCGGCCGCGATTACATTCTTGGGTCGTATTCCATCGCCGACATGATCGCCTTTCCCTGGGCATTCATCGCCAAGCCGCTCGGCGCCTCCCTCGACGACTTTCCCAACGTTGCCGCCTGGCGCGGGCGCATCAAGCAGCGCCGCGCGGTTCAGACCGCCATCGACCTCTATAAGGATCGCCAGAACCAGGGCCAGGACACGGCCCAGAACAACGACGTCTTGTTCAACCAGTCTGCGGCACATCTGCGTGGTGGTTCTCGGTCGTGAGCCGATTGTCCAGCGTCTTGGTTGCAAACGGAGGAAGCCATCATGCCCGGCCTTGAAACATTCGCAGTTTTTCTGGTGGCCGCCTTCGCGGTCATTGCGTCGCCGGGGCCGTCAAACCTGTACGTCATGGCGCGCACCGTTGCCCAGGGGATGCGGGGCGGCATCGTTGCAGCGGTCGGGCTCGCAGCCGGTGCCATGGTGCACGTGGTTGGTGCCGCCGCCGGCATTTCGATCATCCTGCAATATTCACCGGTTCTCTTTACGCTTCTGAAAATCGCCGGGGCAATATATCTGGTCTGGTTGGGCGTGACGCAGATCCTGAGTTCAAGGAACCATTCGAACGACACCTTACAAACGGTGACCACATCGCATCGCAGCGACCGGCGCATCCTCATTGAGAGCGCGCTCGTCGAAGCGCTCAACCCCAAGGTAGCCCTGTTTTTCCTGGCGTTCCTCCCGCAGTTCGTCGATCCAGCGGCGGGCGCCGCGGCGCTTCAGTTCCTGGTTCTCGGTGGTATTTTCATGGCCATGGCTTTCCTGTGCGATCTCGCCTATGCGCTGGCGGCCGGCCGCGCTGCACGGCTTATGCGCGAGAACAGCACCGCGCGCCGCATTCAGGACTGGGTATCCGGTTCCGCACTGATCGGCCTTGGCGGATATATGGCGCTCAGCGTGCGCGACTAAGTGCCGTTGCCGGCAGACTGCGAAGGCTGGAATTGCCCGGAGCGACGGAACCGTTCGAGATATTCCGGCACGATCCCCCCGATCGCCTGTGGAGCGATGCCGAGCCCTTGCAGGGTCAAACCGGCCTGCTCTGCTTGGGCGCTCACGATATTATCTGTCTCCAGCATGCGCACCTGATCAATGGTGAGAAGCGGTTTCGGCAGGAGACCGAGGAACGCTGCTTCAAGTTTTGCAACGCTGAAGGGGATCGGCACCAAAAACCGTTTCCGCTCGATGGTCGCCAGAATGAAGCTCAGCACCTCCTCGAAGGTCAAAACCTCGGGCCCGCCCAGTTCATAAGTCTTGCCCTTCGCTGCATCGCCCTCAAGGGCAGCACAGACCGCCGCGGCAACGTCGCCGACAAAGACCGGCTGAAATTTCGTCTGTCCGCCGCCGATCAGGGGAAGCACCGGTAAGAACCGCGCCAAGCCGGCAAAGCGGTTGAAAAAGTCGTCCTCGGGACCGAAGACCACGGACGGACGCAGGATGGTGGCATCTCCAAAACCGTCACGGATCTCGTCTTCGCCCTGGGCCTTGGTGCGGCCGTATTCCGCCGGTGACGCTGCATCGGCGCCAATCGCGGAGAGATGGACCACGTGCGTGGCGCCGGCTTCAGCGGCCGCGCGCCCCGCCACCCGGGCGCCGAACACATGCACTGCGGGACATGTCTGCTTTCCGCTCTGGTACAGCAGCCCGGCGAGATTGATCACTGCGTCCGCGCCCTCGCAGGCCGCCTGGACAGACGCTGGATAACGCATGTTTGCCTGCACCGCATGGATCTGGCCGACGCCGCCCAGCGGTTGCAGATGCCCTGCCAGATCCGGCCGCCGCACAGCGACGCGTATCCGATAGCCCTGGCGGGCGAGAGCCCTGACAATATGGCGCCCGAGAAATCCCGACCCGCCGATTACGGTCACCAGTCCTTCATACATGTCGACGCCCTGCGATGCTTGCATCCTTCACTGGTTCATAGACCAACTCTGGGCCCCCGTACAGTCTCTGTGGCGGTGCGGCCGAAGTTGCGTGTTGACAAGGAACGGCGCGACAAACTAAAGCTCTGATCCGAAATGCCCAGGTGGCGGAATTGGTAGACGCGCCAGCTTCAGGTGCTGGTGACCGCATGGTCGTGGAAGTTCGAGTCTTCTCCTGGGCACC
>JAJFHM010000128.1 GCA_021775625.1 Hyphomicrobiales bacterium
GTGGTGGAGATATCCGCATGCCCGAGCATCTGCTGCACGGCGCGCAGGTCCGCCCCGTTGGCGAGCAGGTGGCTGGCAAAGGCGTGGCGCAGGACGTGCGGTGAGACATTTTCCGCCCGCAGGCCGGATGCGACCGCCACATCCTTGAGCTCCTGGGCAAACCGCTGGCGGGTCAGATAGCCGGTTCTGGAGGACGAAGGAAAGAGCCATTCGCTGATCCGGCCCTTGGCCTTTTCAGCCAGCTTCAGTTCGGACACATAATCCAGCACGGCCGCGCGCGCCGCACCACTGAGCGGCACCAGCCGTTCCCGGCCGCCCTTGCCCCTGATCGTCAGGAACCGGTCGTCGACACCGATTGCGCGCCGTTTCAGGCTCACCAGTTCGGAGACCCGCAGGCCGGTTGCATAGAGCAATTCGAGCAGGCAGTGCAGCCGCAATGCCTTGAGCCGCGCGGTACCGCCCGCTGCCGAAATCGCTTCCCGCGTCGCCTGCAGCAGGCCGGTCACATCGGCCTCGCTCAGAACCTTGGGCAAGGGCCGCCCGAGCTTCGGGCTGTCGATCACCGTGGTGGGATTATCGCCCCGCGTGGCTTCCGAAAACAGGAACAGGTAGAACTGCTTCATCGCCGAAAGGCGCCTGGCCGCCGTTGACGCTGCCATGCCGGCATCATGCAGCCGGCCGAGATAATCCCGCAGATCATCGGATGAGGCTGCAAGCAGGGTTTGTTTGCGCGCCGCAATGAAGCCGGCAATATCCATGAGATCACGCCGGTAGGCTTCAAGCGTGTTTGCTGCCGCGCCGCGTTCGGCGCTGAGCATTTCGAGGAAACCCTCGATCAACAAAAGATCGCGGCTGCCGCTAAGCGCCTTACTTGACGAAGCGGCTGCGCGGGATGGGTTTGACGATTTCGCGCGGTTCGGGCTCAAGGAATGTCCCCAATACGTACATGCCCCCATAGCCAAGGGCCCCAAGGACAATAAGCGTCAAAACTAAACGGATGGTTGCCGGCATACTTTCAGGACTCGCTGGGTGATCCGCCCGTCTCCCACGTGCCCCAGGGGCACAGCTGACATCAGTGATACAGATTCGCCCGCTGATTGGCAAATACTGGAGTAAAGCGCCGGTAACATGATTGATCTGGACGATAGCGCAGGCCTTAAAACCACGCCTCGCGGAAGATGGCTCAAGAGCCGGATCCAACACGTCATTGGACCCGGCTTAACATGGGGCGGTCATTTCAAACGGCTTGTGAGGCGCCCCAGGGCCTGTCGAGTATCATAGCTGCAGCAAGTTCGTCCGGCATGGAAAGCGTTGGGAAATGTCCGGAATTCAATACGTGAACCTGATCAACGTTCCAATTTTCCAGCATCTCGTCCTGAAGCCTGGGGGACACCATTTTGTCGTTTGCCGCGCGGATGTAGGTTTTCGGCACGGAACCGAAATTTTCTGCGCTGACACTAACCTTCGCCATAAATGGTTCGGTGGATTGTGCGATGTCCACCAATGGCAGTGCGGTTTGAACATGCCTCTCGTCCACGTCGTGGAATGCGATATCACGCCAGGTTTGCGGCGACGCCGTAGCCGAGCCCTGATCTGCCGAGAAGTTCAGTTTCGGAAGAAACTCGCCATCGCGATCGCGTTGCATTGCCTCCAAGACACTGTCGCCGTTTTCCAGCAGAAAGGCGGTGACATAGATAAGTTTTTCGATCTTTTCGGGAACCTGTTCCGCGACCTGCGAAATAATCGCTCCAGCCATGCTGTGGCCGGCCAGGATGACCTTGTGATCCAGCAGATTGATCGCATCCACAACTGTCTGCACATAGCTCTCCATGGTGACTTGAGAGAGGGGCTGCCTGTTTGCGCGGGTGCCGGGCAGATCGACAGCCGTGACCCTGTGGCCAAGCTTTTCCAGGCCAGGCCGCGTCTGATCCCAACTCCATGAACCTTCCCACGCGCCGTGTACCAGGACGTAATGTTTCATTGTCTTGTTCCTTCCGTATGGTGGTTTTGAATGGCGACCCGCACCCACTGGCCGTTCAGGCGTAATAAGGTGAACTCAGATAACGGCTCGCCGCCTTGGTTACGTTTGCGTCGAAAATGCGTGTGGTGAAGGCGGCGTTCATGTTGGCTGCGGCCTTGGGAAACGCCTCCAGCGCAAAGGCTTGCGCATTTTCAAGCGTATCGAACGCATCAAGCCCGCCGAGCGTATTGGTGTGCAGCCCGCTCAGCCATGTCTTGGCCAGGAGGCCGGGTTGCTGTTTCAACACCGGATTACGGTCGCGCCAGGGCGCGTTTGCAAAGGGCACATTGACCTGCACTTCGGTATAGACGAACGCGCCGGGCTTGAGCTCGAGCCTGGCGCCGAAATGCGGCGAGCTCAATCCCAGGCTGGCCTCCTCCACGATGGTGGCGTCATACACCCGGGTGTTATGAGCAACGCCGAACTTTGCGGCCTCGCCGGGGAAATAGCCGGTGACGAAGGCTTGCGCGTTTTCGACGCTGTCAAAGGAATAGAAACCTCCGACCGAATTGTTGCCCAGCCCTGACAGCCAGGTCTTGCTGATGAACCCCGGTTGCTCGCGGATCGCATCGGAGACGTCGCGCCATGGCGCCTCATCAAAGGGGATTGAAATCTGAAGTTCTGTGTAGACGAATGCCTTGGCGGACATGGGTTTTGTTCCTTCTTTTAATTAGCTTGCATTTTGCAATACGTCATCTAGATAAACATACGTATTGCATTTTGCAAGCTAATTATTTAGGGTGCTGAAATGAGGAACGAAAACAAGAAGCGCGAGTCCGGGTGTCCGATCGCCTTTGGCCTCGACACATTCGGCGACCGCTGGAGCCTGCTGGTCATCAGGGAAATCATGCTCAGGGGCAAGAGGACCTACAGCGAATTCCTCGAGGCAGATGAGGGGATCGCGACCAACATCCTCATCAACCGGCTGAAACACCTCGAGGCCGAAGGCATCATTGAAAAATCGCGCGATCCGGACAATCGCCGGAGTTTCATCTACACGCTCACCAAAAAGGGCCGTGATCTGGCGCCGATCATCCTGGAGATCATTTTATGGAGCGGAGAGCATGACCACAGACCGACGGCTCTGCGCGACGTTCTCGGCAAGATCAGAAAAGACCGTGCAGGCTTTGAAGCGGAACTGCGCTCTGGCCAGCAGAACGGTTCTGCTTGAGTTTGGTGGGGGCGCGTCAGGCGCGCCCCCCCTCGACGGAATCAGGGGCCCTCGGCCTGCAATTCAACCAGCAGCTCTGCGAGCAGCTCCATACCGGCGCCCCAGCCCTTGCCCATGCCGTCCATCGCCGCGGCAAAACACGCGATCTCTTCATCGCTTGCCTCATGCGGCACCCAGGTCAGGCGCATGCTGGTTTTGCCGGCCTCTTCTTCAAAGATCACTGTCGTCAGCAACACCCGCGGCCAGTCGGGCATCATCGGATTGGCAATTACATTCCAGTCCGCATCGCTAACGGAGTGCAACCAGACCAGCCGCCCCGGCGGCGACACTTCGGTATATTCAACCCGCTGATAGTGTGAATTGTCGCCCCATTTCATTTCTCCGAGCCACAGACCGCCGGGTTTAACCTCAAGCCGATGAACGATCGTCTCCACGTTCGGCCCGTACCAGCGCGGCAGCAATTCCGGGTCGGTCCAGGTCTTCCACACCAGCTCACGCGGTGCATCAAACACCCGCTCCAGCACATATGTCGGGACATCACGCATTGCCGGGCCCTTCCGCTTCAGCCTTTTTCAACTCTTCCAACAGGCCATCGAGTTGATCGAAACTCGACGACCAGAACCTTTTGAAGTCTTCGAGCCAGCTCACAGCCGCCGCCATCGGCTCAGCTTTCAGCCGTGCCGGCCGCCGTTGCCGGTCAACATCCCGTTCGATCAGGTGTGCCCGTTCCAGCACCTTCAGGTGCTTCGACACCGCCGGCTGGCTCATCTCAAAGGGTGCTGCAAGCTCGTTCACCGATGCCTCACCGGTCGCCAGCCGCGACAGGATCGCCCGCCGCGTCGGATCGGCAAGGGCTGCGAAGACCGCGTCGAGGCTGTTAGTTTGAGATGTTGGGTCAAGCTGCTCCATAACCATATGGTTATATAAAAGACCCCACGCGGTCAACCCCTTGTCCGCCTTCCACCGTTGTCCGGTTAGAGTCGAAGCGGCGCGGGTCTCAACTGACCCCGGCTTTTTTCAGGCCGACAATGTAGGTTTCTATCTGATCCGATTGTTTCAGGTAGAACAGATGCTCTCTGGCGAAATCCAGGGAGAATTCCGGCTTATCGCGCATCAGGTCATTGACGGCGCCCGCAACCTGGCTGTCATCGCCGAGATGGCCCAATGCCGCAACCAGATGGGCCCGTGCCCAGTATTGTGCGTTGGGTATTTGCACCGCTTTGCGGGCCCAGAAGACAGCGTCGGGAAACTCGCCGCGAAACAAATGGGCAAGCGAGCGGTAGGAATAAAAAGCCCAGCGGAACGGATCGTGAGGGCTCAAGCGGATGGCGATCTCGAACTGCTCGATGGCCTCGTCAAGCCGCCCCTCATAGGCCAGCGAATCGCCGAGACCGCAATAAGACACAGCCAGACTGGGGTTCAATTCCACTGCATGCTGAAGCGCATCAATCGCCAGATCATATTCGCAGCGCGCCAGATAGACACGGCCGATGGTGAAGAAGCTGTTGGCGTCCATGTCATCCAGCTCGATCGCGCGTTTCGCCGCCGTCAGGGCTTCATCCATGCGCGCATCATCCGGCGCGGCGTCGAAATAGACCATGGACAAAACGATGGCATAGGCAAGCCGCGAGTGGGCGCTGGCAAAATCGGGATCGAGTTCGAGCGATTGGCGCAGCAGGTTCTGGGATTTCAGATTGGCCTCGCGGGTGAACTTGTAGAACTGGGTAACGCCGAGCTGATACAGGTCCCAGGCACCGAGGTTCTTGCGCGGCCGCCGTTCCGCCTTTCTTTGTTCGGTCAGGCCGAGCTCTGATTCGATACGCGCCGCCACCAGTTCGGTT
The DNA here is from genome assembly GCA_021775625.1 of Hyphomicrobiales bacterium. Classification (GTDB taxonomy): domain Bacteria; phylum Pseudomonadota; class Alphaproteobacteria; order Rhizobiales; family JAJFHB01; genus JAJFHM01. The sequence goes on from JAJFHM010000128.1 coordinate 5,033, forward strand.
ATCTCGTCCTGCAGATCGAAAATATCGACCACATCACGGTCGAACCTTTCAGACCACACACTGTGCTCGGTTTCGGCATCGACGACCTGGACCGATATCCTCGCCCGCGTACCGGCCTTGCGAACACTTCCGGTAACCACATATTCAGCGCCGAGCTTCTCACCGATCACCCGGATACCATCCGTCGAATTGCGAAACGCGAAGGCCGGATTACGGGCGACCACGGTCAACCAGCGGTTCTTCGACATGGCGGTTGTGATGTCTTCGGTAATGCCATCGGAGAAATAATCTTCCTCGGGATCCCGGTTCAGGTTCTCAAACGGCAACACCGCAACGGATGGCTTCGACGCCATCGCCATCGGAGCCGACGCCTCAAGGCCTAGAGCGGGCGCCGCAGCAGGTGTCGCGGTTTGGATCGGCGCCACAAAACGAAAGCCGCGGCCATGGGCTGTCCGGATCGTGTGTTGCGCTGAACCGTCATCGCCTACCGCCTTGCGGGCCGCCTTGATCTGGCTCGAAAGGGCGGCATCCGAAACGATCCTGTTGCCCCAGAGTTCCGTAAAGATTTCCTCTTTCGTGACCGTTCGCTCGCTGTTCCGGGCGAGATAGACCAGGAGGTCGAAGGCCTGAGGTTCGACGCCGACGCGGTTCATGCCTTCCCGCAGTTCGTACAACGCCGTATCAAGCTCGAAGGTTCCGAACCGGATTACGTTCGCTTCCGCACCCTCGGTGGCGAAATCCACCCGATAGGCCTCGATTGGCCGGGAAATATTCTTGACGTTCTGTTCACCGAGCGGGACGAACTGCACCGCGACCTTGCCGCCGATGTGGTCGTAAACCTGCTTTGAAAGCACGATGGTGCCGGGCTGCGCGATGCTCTCCAAACGGGCCGCAACGTTGACCCCGTCACCATAGATGTCGTCACCTTCGACGATGATATCGCCGAGATGCAGCCCGATGCGCAATTGAACCTTGTGCCGTTGACCGGCCGTATCGTTTCGCGCGGCAAGCTGTTCCTGGATGTCGACGCAACATTGCAGCGCATCCACAACACTTGAGAATTCCACCAGCGTGCCATCGCCCATCAATTTGACCGTGCGTCCGGAGTGCCGGCCGATGGCGGGATCGATAATGCCGGTGCGAATGTCCCTGAGGCGGTCCAGCGTGCCCACCTCGTCGTGCTCCATCAGCCGGCTGTAACCGACAACATCCATTGCCACGATGGCCGTCAGCTTGCGTTCCATTTGTCTTCCTCTGCCCAACGGTTTTGCGGGCAAGTTGGACGATGATCTTACAGCACCATCGAACGGAATTTGCCGGATGACGCCCATCCGCGCAACGTCAGTCTTCGTTAAGGCCATCGAACAGCGCCGTCGACAGATAACGCTCCGCGCAGCTGGGCAGCACGGTGACGAGGGTCTTGCCTTTCATCTCGTCGCGTGCGGCGACACGCATGGCGCAGGCAAGAGCCGCACCCGACGAGATGCCGCCCGGAATGCCTTCCAGTGCGGCCAGCTGCCTGGCGGTTTCGATCGCCTCCTCGTTGCTGACCAGCAGGACCTCGTCAATGAGGTCGGTGTTGAGCACATCCGGCACAAAGCCTGCGCCGATCCCCTGGATCATGTGCGGGGAATGTTCACCGCCGGACAGGACCGGGCTGTTTTCAGGCTCGACCGCAATGATCTTAACATCAGGCCTGCGTTCCTTGAGCACTTCGCCGATACCGGTCAGGGTGCCCCCGGTTCCAACCCCCAGCACCACCGCGTCAACCACGCCATCGGTGTCGCGCCAGATTTCTTCCGCCGTCGTCCTGCGGTGTATCTCCGGGTTTGCCGGGTGACCGAACTGCCATGGCATCACCGCATTTTCAGTTTCTGCGATGATTTCGTTGGCTTTATCAATGGCGCCGTTGATCCCCTTCTCGCGCGGGGTGAGCGCCAGCTCTGCGCCGAAGAACTTCATCAACATGCGCCGTTCGACCGAGAAACTGTCCGGCATCGTCAAAATGCAGCGGTAGCCTTTCGCGGCACAGGCGAAGGCAAGCCCGATACCGGTATTGCCCGATGTCGGCTCGACGATCACGCTGCCGGGACCGATTGTCCCGTCGGCTTCCATCGCCCCCAGCATCGAGACCGCGATCCGGTCCTTGATGCTGGCGACCGGGTTGAAGAACTCCAGCTTGGCGAGAACTTCTCCCTGGCAGCCGTGCTTGTCGGCGAGTTTTCCGATGCGCACCAGCGGCGTGTTGCCGATGGTCTCCAGAATGCTGTCATAGACCCGGCCGCGGCCGGGTTTATCGAAGGTCAGACGCCTTGCGTCCTGAATATTCATGGCAGCGGCCCTCACTGTATCGGGTTGGTCGCACTGATCACCCAGGAAGAACTGTCCATGACAATTCCATCCGCAGCGATTTTCTGCTGGTTTATGGCTTTGGCCAGCGCGGCCTCTATCTGTTCCCGCTTGGCTTCGGCTTCGGCACCGGCTTCCCGGAACACTTCGCCGGCCGGGCCGATGGCAAGCTGAAAGTCGATCGCATCCTGCACGTTGTGGCCGACCAGAACCGGGGCATCGACCCTTTGCAACTCGATGTTGTCGTAGCCGGCGGCCTTCATCATGGCGCGGACCGTATCCTCATTGGCCATCGAAAACGGACCCGGACCGCAGGTCAGGGCATCGTCGCCAGGGGCGGGAAGGAATTCCAGGACAATGTCCTTGGCCATCGACAGCCAGGGATTGTCGGCCCGGTTGCGCCAGACGATGTGGACCATACGCCCACCGGGGCGAAGCGCTTTGCGCATGTTGCGCAGGCCGGCCACCGGATTGGCGAAGAACATGGTGCCGAAGCGTGCGAACACGAAATCGAACTCATCGTTCGGCAGGGCGATCTCCGCATCGCCGCGCATCAGCGTGATGTTGCTGATGCCCTTGGCCGCGATATCCTTGCGGGCATAATCGAGAAAGGCGTCGCAACAATCGACCCCGACCACCTCGCCGCCAGCACCGACAATCTTCGCCAGCTTGATCGCGGTGTCGCCGAAGCCACAGCCGACATCGAGCACCCGGTCGCCCGGATGCACCGGCAAAGAGGGAAAGACCGCCTCGCTGTGCTGTGTCAGCCCATCGACGAGCACGTGTTTGAAGCGGATGAATTTCGGCGCCAGAACTTCGTTCCAGAACTGGACGAAGGCGGTGTCTTCCGGGAGTGGCGAGGTGTTGGTTTCGGCAATGCTCATTGGCTTGGGTCCTCTGATTTGTGTCTCGACAATAGATAGTCGCGACCGCCGGCCCGTGCTTGAGCGATTCCTGAAGGAAATCTGGATTTATCCTGAAGACGTCGTGGAGATTGGCCGTTTCGGCGGTTATTCCGCTCTTCCAGCACCCGGACCGGCTTACTTCATTGGCTTGCGGAACAACAAGGAGAACCTGTCGGTGTTGCCCTTCACCGTCTTGCGGCCGACTTCATAGCGCAACTCGTCATCGGGCTTGAAAAACAGGTCAGACGAGGCGATCAGTTCGAAACCTGCCGCCTGCACGTCGAGAATGACCTGTACGGGATCGGCCCGGCGGCGGTTTTCGTTTGTCCGGACTTCCATGTGGCGGCGTGTGTGATCGATGATGCAGTAATAGCCGCCCGGCTTGAGGGCGGCATATGTGGTGCGGTTCATGTGCGCCGCACCGGCTGCGTCAAAATTATGATACTCGCGGATGTTCAACGCCAGATCAGCATCGCTGACCGGGTAGCTGACATTGCCCACATCGAAGTGCTTTTCCGCCTTGTTCCAGGAAATATCGATCGCATGTTTTTCCACCGCCGACATGAAATCGCGGGCCAGCAGCGGGTCGAGCTTTTTCATCCACTCGGTCTTATAGGCGGTAATCAGCCGGCCTTTCTCCTGCAGGACGGGCCCGAGGATTTCCGTGTACCAGCCCGATCCGGGTCCGAACTCGACAACCGTCATGTGGTCTTTGAGGCGGCAAAAGCGCATCGCCTCGACCGGGCTGCGATTATCATCCCTGGCGCGGTTCTTGTCGCTGCGGTGGTCCATGGTGACGGCGGCCTTGAGTTTGGCTTCAGTGGCTGAGAAGTCGTCTGCCTGTGCCCCGCCGTGCAGTGCCATAACCAGAGCCACGAAGGCTGCCAAAGGAAGCGACTTAAGGATCATCTCTTACTCCATCTCGTTGCACCGGCGGCCAGCATCGACACACCCGACAGTATGAGTTCATGTCCCTAGTCTAGCCAAAGCCTGCGGGCGCGTGCGGTTTATATTTCGTAGCGGTCGCACCAGGTGCATTCCAGGTCTGGCATCAGTGCCCGCAGTTCCTCGAAACGCACCTTAGGTGCGAAGCGGGCGCATTGCAGGATCTTCAGATTTGGACAAGCCGCAAGATGAGAGAGGACCTTGTCACGCAGCCGCACCGAAACCATGAACAACGCCTCCAGTTGAGCAAGCCCTGCCAGCGGCGCCAGACTGTCGACCTTCTGAGCCGTCCACATGCTCCCCTCTATTCCGATCGAGCGCAGGTGATGTGCCTGTGCGAGAAACTCCAGCCCGCTTAAATGCTTGGCATTTTCGATGAATAGCCGTTCAAGCTTCGGCAGTTTCAGCACTTCGTCGAACCGGGACACTTTGCGCACACCGGACAGTTTCAGCGTTCGCAGATTTTGCAGAACTGAAATTGGCGCCAGATCTTCAATGGTGAGGTCATTGAGCTCAAGATAATCCAGTGCCTTCAATTCGCAGATTTCATCAAACAAGTCCTGATTGACTTTGGTGGCGATCAGCTTACGCAGTCCGCGCCGCGAAGAGATACCCTTGTGGGACGATTTTTCGCGATAAAACACCGCCCGCGTGCAGCCTTCCGGAACCGCATCAAGGCTCGTGGCCGCGCCGGCGTCGGTCCATTCCGGCCAGTCCGGAATATCCCTTTCTTGGTAATGGACCGTCATTGCTCCCTCACCCGCGTTGATGGCCAAATCCCAAGCGGTTATCAGACCTTCGGTATCGCGCTCAGGTCGCCGACCCAGCTTTGTGCCGACCCGCTCCAAACCTGGCGCTTGGGCACCAGTTGATCGCGTTGCCGCACGGTGCCGGCCCGCAGCCCGAAAAACGAGGTGCCTTCGCCCACGGTCTTTGCATGAATCCTGGTGCCGCATTCAGGGCAGAACGTAAGTGCCCGTACGGTGCCACTGTCGGCAATTTTTTCGTGTATCTTGAGGTCGCCGCTCAACAGCGTGAACGCGCCGTCGACGATACCCACAACCACACCGTAAGCGGTGCCTGAATGGGTCTGGCAGTCGGTGCAGTGGCAGATCGCCACCGTCTCCGGATCGACCTCGGCCTCATAGGTGACATGCCCGCAGAAACACCCGCCATCGACCTTCATTGTGGGGATCCCTTTCTGGCTGACCGGACTGCGCTGCACAAAACAGCACCTTGACGATACACCGGACGCTGCAGCCGGCCAATCACCAAACCGGTTGAAACCGCTCCTAAATATTCTACAAAGGTGCCTAGAGCGCGTCATGTTTATACGGAATCGCTCCAGGCGCTTGTTGAACCTGGTTTCAGTCATGTCAAATTCGCAAACCGATCCGAAGGCTCAGGGCTCATCGTCCCGCATCACGGCTTACCTTGGCGGCCGCAGCATTGTGCTGATTGGCCTGATGGGAGCGGGCAAGACCTCGATCGGCCGCCGCCTGGCATCGAAACTGGGGCTAAGTTTTACCGATGCGGATTCCGAAATCGAGCTCGCTGCCGGCAAGACCATTCCGGAAATTTTCGCCGATCACGGGGAAGAGCATTTCCGCGAGGGCGAACGCAAGGTCATCGAACGGTTGTTGACCAGCGCCCAGCAGGTGCTGGCCACCGGCGGCGGCGCCTATATGAACGAACAGACCCGCCACAACGTGGCAGAGCACGGTGTCTGCATCTGGCTGCGCGCTGAACTGGAACTCCTGATGAAGCGGGTCTCGCGCCGCAACAACCGCCCGTTACTGATGAACACCGACCCGGAAGCCACCATGAAACGGCTCATGGCGGAGCGCTATCCCGTTTACGAAGATGCGGATCTGGTCATTGACAGCCGCGACGAACCGCACGATGTGATCGTGGCGGAGATCATCGCCGCGCTCGCGGACCTGGCGGATGCCTCAGCGGCCGAGTAATACCAAAGGAACTGACTATTGACTCATTTCCTTTGGTATAAGCGCGGACAAATAAACACTGTCGACGCAAACGCACCCGTGATACGCAGCATTTGAACACCATGACCACCGAGACCACTCTCGCATCCGACATCCGCCAGCGCGAAGTCGTCGTCGACCTCGCCGAGCGCAGCTATTCCATTCACGTAGGATGCGGGCTTCTGGCGCGCGCCGGCGCGTACATCGCACCGCTTTTGGCACGGCCGAAAACCGCCATCGTCACCGACGAGAATGTCGCCGTCCTGCACCTCGATAGCCTGCGGTCCGCATTGGCCGATGCCGGCGTAGCGAGCACCAGCATTATCCTTCCCGCCGGCGAGCGCACCAAGGACTTCCATCATCTGGCCGATGTCTGTTCCGGCCTTCTCGACGCCGGCATCGAACGCCAGGACACGGTGATCGCCTTTGGCGGCGGGGTTATCGGCGATCTGGCGGGTTTCGCTGCCGCCATTCTGCGCCGCAGCGTCGACTTCATCCAGATCCCCACATCGTTGCTGGCGCAGGTGGATTCCTCCGTCGGCGGCAAGACCGGCATCAATGTGGCCGCCGGCAAGAACCTGGTCGGCGCCTTCCATCAACCAAAACTGGTGCTGGCCGATATCGATGTGCTCGACACCCTGCCGCAGCGCGAATTGTGCGCCGGCTATGCGGAAGTTGCAAAATACGGCCTGATCGCTGATACAGGCTTTTACGACTGGCTCGAGACCCATGGCGTCGACCTGATTGCCGGCGACAAGCAGGCCCGCATCCATGCAATCGAAACAAGCTGCCGCGCCAAGGCCGCCATCGTGGCTGAGGACGAGCGCGAAGGCGGCATCAGGGCACTGCTCAATCTGGGTCACACCTTCGGGCACGCGCTGGAAGCCGCCACCGGCTATTCCGACCGCCTGCTGCACGGCGAGGGTGTTGCCGTCGGCATGGTACTGGCGCATCGCTTCTCCGAACATCTCGGTCATTGTGCCGAAGGCACGGCAAACCGCGTCGCCGCCCATCTCGGCGCCATCGGCCTGCCGGTCAGCCCGCGCGCCATCGACGGCGATCTGCCGGGAGCGCCCGAGCTGCTCAAAATCATGCACCAGGACAAGAAGACGGTTGCCGGTCAGCTGACCTTCATCCTGACGCGCGGGATCGGCGATGCCTTCGTCGCACCCAATGTGCCCGCGCAAGACGTACTGGCATTTCTGGAGGACGCCGCAGAGCTGAAATGACCCTCACAATAGTCATCACCTGTGGCTCCATAGTGGCGCTTCTCGTCCTCTCCGCGTTCTTCTCAGGATCGGAAACGGCCCTTACCGCTGTCTCCAGCGCGCGGATTCACCACTTGCAGCGCCATGGCAATCGCCGCGCCAAGGTCGTCGACAAACTGATATCGGCCCGCGAAACCCTGATCGGCGCCATCCTGCTCGGCAACAATTTGGTCAACATTCTGGCGTCGGCGCTGGCAACCAGTCTGTTCGTGCAATTGTTCGGAGACGCCGGCGTGGTCTACGCCACCCTGGTCATGACCGCGCTGGTGCTGATCTTTGCCGAGGTCATGCCAAAAACCTATGCCATCGCCAATATCGACCGCAGCGCGCTCGCCGTGGCGCCGGTCATCCGGGTCATCGTTGCCGTCTTCGGGCCGGTGACCGCGGCCGTCCAGTTCATCGTGCGCCGTACCTTGCGGATCTTCGGTGCCGATATCGAGGAAGGCGCAGAGGTGTTGTCCGCGCACGAAGAGCTGCGCGGCGCCATCGCCTATCATCACCGCGAGGGCACTGTGGTCAAGCATGACCGGGACATGCTCGGCGGCGTGCTCAATCTCGACGGCCTCGAAGTGTTCGATGTGATGATCCATCGCACCAAGATGGAAACCCTCGACGCCGCGTCAAATCCGGCAAGCATCGTCGAGCAGGTGCTGAACAGCGGCTATACGCGGCTGCCGGTGTGGAAGGAAGACCAGGACAACATCATAGGCGTTTTGCACGCAAAGGATCTGCTGCGCGCCATGAGCGGCAGCAAGAAATCGCTCTCCAGCCTCGACATTGTGGAACTGCTCACACCGCCATGGTTTGTACCGGAATCAACCAACGTCACGGACCAGTTAAATGCGTTCCTCAAGCGCAAGAGTCATTTCGCACTGGTCGTCGACGAGTATGGCGAAGTGATGGGCCTGGTCACCCTGGAGGATATTCTCGAAGAAATTGTCGGCGAGATTGCCGATGAACACGACGCACCGGCAACCGGCGTCCGCCCCCAGCCCGACGGCACAGTTGCCGTCGACGGCACCGTCGCGATCCGCGACATCAACCGCATGATGGACTGGGAGCTGCCGGATGAAGAAGCCACCACGGTCGCCGGTCTTGTCATTCACGAAGCCCAGATGATCCCGGAGGTCGGGCAGGCATTCACATTCTACGGCCATACGTTCGAAGTGATCCGGCGCAGGCGCAATCAGGTCACTGCATTGCGTATCTCGCCGGCCCGGAAACCTGCGGCCCGGGAAGCCTAGTGCAGCATCCAATTGGTGCCCCAATGGCCGGTTAAACCTGCGTATTGACCCCAACATGGAGAAGATCCATGAGCATACCTGCAAGCGACACCCTGTATGACCTGGTCATCGCCGGCGCCAGTTTTTCCGGCCTGGTCTGCGCCAGAACCGCCGCCATGCGCGGGCTCAGGGTCTGTGTCCTCGAGCCCAAGAACGAGCCCGGCGCCCGCATCCACACCACCGGCATACTGGTCAAGGAGGCGGCGGACGAAATCGACCTGCCGCACAACCTCATGCGCCGGGTGCACGGGGTGCGGCTTTACGCGCCCAACCTCAAGTCGATCGACCTGTTCGCGCCGGGCAGCTATTTTCTCACCACCCGCACCGCAGACCTGATGCGCTGGCTGGCGCAAGAAGCGGAACGCGCCGGCGCCCGGATCCTGTTTGGCGCCCGGTTCAACGGCGCCCAACGCCACGGAGATAGCCTTCGGATCGGCGGCCTGGGCATCGAGACCCGCTACCTGATCGGCGCCGATGGCGCGCGCTCACAAGTGGCAAAACACTTTGGGCTTGGCACAAACTCACGGTTTCTCACCGGCGTCGAGGCCGAATATGAGGGCCTGGACCATGTCGACCCGCGGTTCCTGCACTGTTTCCTCGATTCAAAACTGGCGCCGGGTTATCTCGGCTGGATCGCGCCGGCACCGGACGTAACCCAGGTCGGCCTTGCCACCTCTCTCACCCGCAAGCCTGAACTTTCGCGTTTTCTTGCAAAGACCGACCCGCTGTTCCACTTCAACAAGGGCCGCGTCGTCGAGCGCCGCAGCGGCCTCATTCCCTGTGGCGGCCTGGTATCACCAATCGCTGCACCTGGCGTCATGCTCATCGGCGACGCTGCCGGCCTGGTCTCACCGATGACTGCCGGCGGCATCCAACTGGCGTTCCGCTTCGGCCGCCGGGCAGCCCAGGCGGTATCCGACCACCTGCTCGACCGCGGGCCGCCGCCCGACGCCGTCATGGCGCGCGAGTATCCAAGGTTCCGCCTGAAAAAACTGCTGCGTTCGGCGCTCGATATGGCACCGCCCAATGCCCTGATCGACGCCGGCCTGTCGAGCGTCCTCATGCGCAAGCTGGCGAGCCGCATCTATTTCCATCGCTCCGCTGCACACGGACAGACGTTCCGCGAATTCGAACGCGAAATCCTCACCCATGACGACCACGTTTGAACACAGCGTGAGCCGGCTTCACGTCTGGCTCATACTCATTGCCCTCGTGATTCCGGTCGCCGGCCTGGCCGCTGAACCCGATCAGATATTCTTTACGGCATCGACCGCCCATGACGGCAAGGCGGTTACACTCACTGGCGAACTGCATAAACCGGAGGGCAGCGGGCCATTTCCCGCGGTGGTGTTGATGCATGGCTGCGGCGGCCTGCAACCGTCCGTGCGCCACGCACTGCGCAAACATGCGGAGTATCTCGTGCTGCATGGCTTTGCCACCCTCGTCCTCGACAGTTTCGGACCACGCAGCAACTCCGGCGGCTGGGTCTGCGAGAGCCCGGATCGCCTGTTGGATGCACGCTTCTACCGCAGGGCCGATGCACTGGCAGCCTTGGAGCATCTTCGTACTTTGCCGTTCGTCGACGACGAAAACATATTTCAAATGGGTCAGAGCAATGGTGCCAGTGTCTCCATCCTTCTGGCCCAGTTCACCACCCCGGCCTTCCGCGCCACCGTTGCCTATTATCCGTCGTGCGACACCTTTACCCGTTTCGCGCGGCGGGCCAAGTTCACGAC
>JAJFHM010000129.1 GCA_021775625.1 Hyphomicrobiales bacterium
CGGCGGAGGCGCATAGACGAAGCCGAAAGACACCGTGCCGTCTTTCGTTTCAATGGCGTGATGCATGCGATGCGCCTGATAAATCCGGCGCAGATATCCGCTGCGCGGCACGAACACATGGGCGACCCGGCGGTGCACCAGCACATCGTGAATGATGAAATAGATCACGCCGTAACCGACCATACCGAGGCCGACGCCAAGCAGGACCGGATAGCCGCGCAGTCCGAAATAGATCAGCCCCACCGACACCACACTGAAGAAAAGACCGAATGTGTCGTTGAGTTCGAACCAGCCCTTCCGGGGCCGGTGATGCGACTTGTGCAGCATCCATAATGGGCCGTGCATGAGGTATTTATGAACCACCCATGCCACATATTCCATGCCCACAATCGAGGCGATGCAGATGACACTGGTCAGGACTGTATCCGACATTCAAACATACTCTTTGTCGTCTAGAACGGTCACGTCGACCGTTGGATTAAAAACCGTGCGCAGAATAAGCCAATTGCCCCTGCCGCCACTAGGGCGAACAATGGGCCCATGATCTCCAGTACCCCTTCGCCACGCCAGAATGTCGAGGCATAAGCCTCCAGCGCCCAGGTGTTGGGCGTGATCCAGCCGAGGTCCTGCACAAACGGTGGCATCAGGAATCTTGGCACCATGCTGCCGCCCAGCGCGGATATTACCAGAATGAGAATATTGCCGAGCACCTGGGCCTGGTGCTTGGTCCGGCACAGGGCGACGAAGCAGATGGCAATCCCCGCCGCGGCAATCGCTGCCGCAAGCGACGTCATCGCCCACATAACGAATTTGCCTGGAAGATCAACACCGAATCCGAGCCAGGCGACCAGATAGATCACCAGAACCTGAGCAAAGCCCTGCAGCACCAGGAACGCGAACTTGCCGTCGAGAATAACGCCGACACCTCCCGGTCCCGACGCCAGCCTGGCGAAGACACCACTTTCCTTTTCTTCCAGCAGGGTCATCGCGCCATTGGCGGCGGAAAACAGCAGGAACAGCATGGCGACCGCACCGGCGTAATAGGCAATGCTGGTGGGGACCTCACTGTCGCCCACAATGTCATCGCGCTCATAGAAGCGGTCGAATCTGAGTTCAATGTCCGGTCCATCGCCATTTGCGGCCCGCATGCTTTCGAGGCCGCGTTCCAGGGCAACCGTCTGTCCCGGTGACAGTTTCACGAAGTTCTCGCTCAAAACGCGCGCCGTGCTCCTCAGCACCGATCCCGGAAAAGTTGCGAAATATAGTTTTTGCAGGGCGCCTTGGAGCACCGACACGGAAATTTCCCGCGACGGATCCGTCACCATCAGGATGGGTGCTGGATTTTCGCCACCGACATCGTCGAACGGGGTTTTGTTGTCGCGGATGATCAGCCCCACATCAGCGCTACCGCTCTTGACGAAATTCATCACACCTGCAGCGGTCATGCTGGCGTCCTTGATGAACGCCATTCCTTCGGTTTTCTCCAGGCCCTCGAGGAACTTCCGCGACAGTTCCGTGTTGCGCTCATCGGCGACCGCGAGGCGAACCGTCAGGTCTCCCCCGGCAGCACCGGAAAAAATAACGGCGAATATGACGAACACGATGCCCGGCAGAATGAAGCCCATGGCGAGCGCACCGCGATCCCGCACCAGGCTCAGCATCATCACCTTGAAGAGGGCAAACCGCATCGCCGTCATGACGTGTACCACGCCAGCAATGTGCGCAGTCCGGGCTCTCTGACCCGCACTTCGGTCACTCCGGGCTTTGACACTGAAACCTGTTTGGCAAAGGCATCGAGCCTGCCGGCGGTGTCATCCACCAGGCCCTCCCAAACGGTTTCGTCCTGCGACGGTTCAAGTCCGAGTTTCTGCAGCCTGGATACCAGTGCCTTGTGGCCCGCCTTCGTCATTGCCGATGGGTCAACCACGACGCGAACCTCCTGGCGGGTTCCGAAGGTTTTTTCGATGATCTCCTTCGGCGGTCCCTCCGCTTTGATCTCGCCGCCGACGATAATCGAAATCCGGTCGGCCAGCGCTTCGGCTTCCTCCATGTCGTGGGTGGTCAGGAGAATGGCGAGGCCGCGGTCTTTAAGCGAACGCAGCACGTCTTTCAGGTGGTCACGCGTACGATTGTCAACCCCAACGGTCGGCTCATCCAGCACCAGCAGCTTTGGTTCATGCATCATTGCCGCGCCGATATTGACCAGCCGCTGCATACCGCCGGACAGGATCGTGGTCCGGTCATGCTGTCTTGGCTGCAGGCCGATCAGCTCCAGTGTCCGGTCTGCGAGTTGCGGAACACGATCCCGCGCGGCCCCCATGACCTCCCCGAAAACGCACAGGTTCTCACGCACCGTAAGCTTGTCGAAAATAGCGATCCGTTGCGGCACAAACCCTGCCGAGCGCCGCGCTTCGGCGTCAGTGGCGGGGTCGCGCCCGCCTATGGTCACCCGGCCCTGAGCCGGTTTGACCTGGCCGGACATGGTCTTGACAAGCGTCGACTTGCCGGCGCCGTTGGGCCCAAGCAACACCAGGATCTCGCCGGAGCGCACCGACAGGTTGACATTCTGCAGCACATCACGCCCGGGATAGGAAAAACTGACATTGCGGATCAGCAGCAACGCGTCGTCCGGCGATGAGGCATCACCGGCGCGTTCAGGTGACCCCCGGCGACGGTCCGGCAGCTCTTCCTCCGACCAAAGGTGGCTGGACATTCGATTTATCGCTTTACGTCGATCCGCTTTTTCAAAGCGTCTTTTAAATGATGCACGAAGACAATCAACGGGGCACTTTCCTGACCATCACTTCCGATCAGGGAAAGCGCGCGCTCAAAGTGTTCATCTGCGATCCGTTCGGCTTCCTGCCGTCCCAGGATCGAAACAAGCGTTTCCTTGTTGGCGTCGTTGTTGACGTCTTTGCCGGCGGTTTCTTCATCGCTGTGCACATCGGCCAGGTCATCATAGGTCTGAAACGCCAGGCCGAGACACATGCCGAACTCGGCCATATTCGCGAGAGGTTCACCTTTCAGGCCGCCGATTCGGCCGCCTATTTTGGTGCAGGCTGCAAACAGCGCTCCGGTCTTGCGCGCGTGGATCAGCTCCACGTGTTCCATCGACGAAGTGCTGGATGTCGAATGGAGATCCATCTCCTGGCCCGCAACCAGGCCATCCAGTCCGATTGAACCGGAAAGGTCTTCCACGATGTCCAGGCGGGTGCCTTCGGGAATGTCACTCGCCTTCGCCACATGGCCAAAGGCATCGTTCATCAGGGCAACGGCGGAAAGAATGGCGGTGTCGTCACCGAAAATGCGATGGCTCGTGGGGCGCCCGCGCCTGAGGCTGGCGTCGTCCATGACCGGCAGATCGTCCAACGCCAGGGACGCGGCATGCACCATTTCGACAGCGCAGGCCGGCACCAGTGCAGCGTCCACATCGGCCTTCACATAGTCCACCGACAGCAAAGTCAGCAGTGCCCGCGTGCGCTTGCCCGGTGAAAGCAGGCTGTACCTCATGGCTTTGCTCAAACGCTCAGGCGCCTGCGTTTCCAGCGGCGCCAGGCCATCCAGACAATGCTCGATCTTCTCCAGATAAAGACCGATAAGTTCGCCTCCCGGCCCGTCCTGCACCGATCGCGCAACTGTCGCGTCCAGCCGTTCGGCTACGTGTCTCACACCCACCTCGCTCGCAGATCTCTGTCCGGCATTACGCACCACTCACCCGGGTGATCCATTTGCGTTCCCAAAGAGTATATTCCAACAAAGATGATGGTGGCACCGCTCATCTGATCGGCAACTCTCATCACATCGTAGCAGCAGAAACAACCCGTTCCTACCACCCAGGTGCCGACAGCCGTTAGCGAATTCCGTCAGCGTTTACATCGGCATCTGCACCCTTCATACGCAAATTTGCACAATCGCACGGAAACGTACAAGGCAAAGCCAAAACAGGGTATACGGTCCGCACGCGTAATCCTGTCAGATACATTGCGAACTGAGTAAATCAGCACCATGGCCGCACCCCTCCCCGCCGCAAAGGCAGCGCAAACACCACATGCCCTGGTCATCGGCGGTGGCCTGGGCGGCATCGCAGCCGCTCTCAGGATGCGCGCAAAGGGATATCGGGTGACCTTGCTGGAGCGCGGCGATCAACTTGGCGGCCGCGCCCAGGTGTTTGAGAAAGACGGGTTCCGCCATGATGCCGGGCCGACCGTGGTGACGGCACCATTCCTGTTCGAGGAACTGTTTCAACTGTTCGACCGCAAGCTTGAGGATTACCTGACCCTGGTACCGCTGGCGCCATGGTATCGTTTCCAGTTTCCCGATGGCGACACGTTCGACTACGGGCCAACGCCGGAAGACACCCGCCGGGAAATTGCGCGTTTCGATGAGCGTGACGTTCAGGGTTACGAAGACCTGCTGGCGCATTCCAAGAAGTTGTTCGATACCGGGTTCACGGAGCTCGCCGATCAGCCGTTCCACAACCCCCTGACCATGCTCAAGCAGGGTCCGAGGCTCTTGTGGCTGCGCGCCGACCGCACCGTGTGGCAACTTATTGCCAAGCACTTTCGCAGCGACAAGCTCAGGCAGGCCTTCACGATTCAGCCCCTGCTGGTCGGCGGCAGTCCGTTCGACACCACCAGCATCTATGGCCTGATCCACTATCTGGAAGCCAGGTGGGGTATTTTCTTCGCCAAAGGCGGAACCGGAGCCATCGTTGCGGCATTGGCCAAACTGATGCAGGAAACCGGCATTGAAGTGAACATGAACACCACCGTCGCGTCGGTGCTGATCGAGAACGGTGTTGCCAGGGGCGCTACGCTCGAAAGCGGCGAGAACATCGCCAGCGACATCGTGATCTCGAATGCCGATCCGATGCACCTTTATGGATCCATGGTGCCAAAGTCTGCACAGTCGCTTTCAGCCCGCCTCAAGCACCGGTACGCGAAACTGTCGATGGGCCTCTTCGTGCTGTATTTCGGAACCACAAAGAAATATCCCGATGTCGCCCATCACACCATCTGGATGGGCAAGCGCTACAAGGCGCTTCTCGAGGACATTTTCAAACGCAGGATCCTGTGCGACGACTTTTCGCTATACGTCCACCGCCCGACAGCCACCG
Source organism: Hyphomicrobiales bacterium (assembly GCA_021775625.1). Lineage (GTDB taxonomy): Bacteria > Pseudomonadota > Alphaproteobacteria > Rhizobiales > JAJFHB01 > JAJFHM01. The sequence goes on from JAJFHM010000129.1 coordinate 5,117, forward strand.
ATCCGAGCTTTGCACCTGAAGGCTGCGATGCCTTCTATGCTTTGGCGCCGGTGCCCAATCTTCTGGGCGATGTGGATTGGGCTGTTGAGGGACCAAAGCTTCAGGACCGTATCGTGCACGCCTTGAGCCAGTCCATGCTGCCAGGGCTTGAAGACTGCATCACCGCAGATTTTTTTGTGACGCCTGAGCACTTCGCCTCGCGCCATCTGTCCCACGCCGGGGCGGGCTTCTCCATTGCACCTTATTTCACCCAGTCTGCATGGTTCCGATTTCACAATCGGGCCGAAGGCATCAAAAACCTCTACCTCACCGGCGCCGGCACGCATCCCGGTGCCGGTATGCCGGGAGTTCTGTGCTCCGCCAAGGCGCTGGAAAAACTGATTCCCGACGCGCAATGAAAAAGGCAGGCGCTAGGCCTGCCTTGATCTTGTCTCGATGCCGCATCTGGCATCCGGGTTACTACGTCTTTCAGGCGGCGCCTTTGCGGCCGCTCATGGTCAGTAGCAATTGCGCCAGCAATTGTTCCAGTGGTTCCGCCAGCAATTGCGCCAGTGGTTACGCCACCAACCCCAATAGGGCTGCACTTCGTCGCCGTCTTCTCCAGCCTGAGGAGCGCCAGCACCGTCGCCCAGTCCACCAGCACCGCCGCCGGCATTGGCACCACCAAGGATCTGGATGACAACCTGGGAGCCGCCGCCGCCACCTGCGCCAGGACCACCAGGTCCGGCACCGGGACCGCCCGGTCCACCAGGTTCTGCCTGAGCGGCATCACCCAATTTGTCTTTAATCTGGTCGGCCGGGATCTCGAACTTTTCTAGATCCTTATCCGGAACCTCATAGAATTTTCCGTCTACACTTCTGAGAATTGCCATAATTTTCTTCCTTCCGCGTTGAGCAACGATGGCTTTTTAGACGTTCCGTTCCCGACTTCTCCAAACCAGTCAGATGTCATATTCTTAACGGGAGTCGTAGCAGGTTATCCGTGTCCGGACAACATACAAGTATCCACAAAGAGCATATTTTCATGCAGATAACGGTCAAAAAAAATTTACTGCATTTTGGTTAAATAGTTAAGAATTTGTCCATTTTTGCAGCACTTTGTCCTATTGCGACTGCTTGGTCGCCACGACACAGCGCCACTCAGAAAATTACGCGGCATCGTCTACGGACACACAACCGATCTGATAGAGAAGTGTGCGCACCTCAAACGGCTGCAGATCGGGGAAGACGGAAAGCAGCTGCGCGACAAATCCTGAAACATGCGGGCATGCGAAACTGGTTCCCGTGTAGGACCGCGTGCCGCCGCCGGGCTTTGGAGTTTCCACATAAACCCCATGCGCTTCGAGCTCGACCGCCTGCTTGGTATGATATCTGAACCGGCGGGTATCCTTGAAATTGTCATATGTCACGGTCAGCACTGAAGACAGGTTTGCCGGATAGGCCGCCAGGCCATGGTTATGCGCGGCAGCGACCACTGTTACCCCTTCGAAAAGGGCCCGGTCCGCTTCGGCGCTCAGCACATCCTTGCTTCGCGGTCCTCGCACGCCGGCTGAAATGTTGACGACGTCCATGCCGTTATCGATCGCCCAGCGCAGTCCCAGTGCAAGTTCCGCACTGGTGCCGCGCGCCTCGCCACCGAGAATTTTTATGCTGTGCAGTTCAGCCTTCGGCACAAGCGACCGGATGATCCAGGCGCAGGCGGTGCCATGGCCGAGTTCATCCACGCCTTTGGTTTCGACGCATTCGGATTTACCGCCTGACATCTCGATCTCGTATGACGTCAGACCGTCCTTGAATTCATCAAGCTCCTCATCGACACCTGAGTCCAGGATGGCAACGCGCACACCCGCGCCATCTCCCACTTCGAGTGCATTTCGTACCTTCTCGATGTCGAACAATTCGGTCACAGTCAAGAGATCCTCAGCACCGCTATATCAATATTCATCTTGCGACGAGCCGCCGGAAAGTCGGGCCGTCAGATCATGAATCAATTCCAGATCCATATCTGAAAGTTCGCTCAGCCGAGCATCGATACTGGCACGAAGCGCAGCACCTTCGGACGCCGGCGATACACTGTCACGTAACGCTTGTCGGCTTGCTTCCGTCTGCCGTTCGATCCGGTCGACATGATTTATGATGACGCCACAGGCCCTGCCCAATTGCTCCGCCAGAGCGAGTTCGTCTTCATTGAACTTTCCCAGCCCGGACTCTTCGCGCCGGTTAACCACTGACATGACACCAAGCACCGTATCGCCGCTGACCACGGGAGCGGCCATGTACTCAGCGGTCTTGTAACCCATCACCTTGTCAATCGCGCCATAGTGGCCTTTCGCCTCGCCGGCGTCCTCACGGGCGATCGTCTGGCCGGTGATATACACAAACCCGGCGATACTGCTGCCAATAGGGATCGGCTTTATGTCGGGATTGTCGACCAGGTTCTCATTGGTGGACGCATAAAACCGCAATTGCTCCTCACCATCCGGCCTGAACACAGAAGATTCTGTGGCCTGCATCGTCTCGATCGTGGCGCTCAGCAGCGAGGTCAATAAAGACCTCGCTGTCACTTCACCCTGATCGAGAACCTCTTCGAGGGTCTGGGTCAGCTGTGCAATTCGTTCATCGGCATCCATATTACCTGCCTACCATAGCATCCGGGCCAAGTATACTCGCCCATTGCGACAGCTCCGCCATCTGGTAGTAACGCTCCACTTCCTTGTCATCCTCAATGATGAACGCAAGCTTGTCGGTCAGCTTTCGCATGGATTTCCAGTTCATCTGACGCCACCGCGCCTTCCACTCATCGGACATCTCGTAGCTGTCGATGATCTGGTCCGGAGACAGGCCTTCGTGCTTGCCGGCAGCCATCTCAAAGGCACATCCAACGAGCGCCCGCTGATAGTCCTGCAGCTGTTTCAGGTCCTGCGGCGGATTGTTCAGGCTGAGCGGTTCGATCACCGTCTTGACTTCCGGCGCCAGTTTGATCAGCTCCTCCAGGTTCGCCGCGGGCTCGGCCGGGCGATGTTTCAGGAAGATCTCCTTAGCCTGGAGCACGTCGTCGAGAATCGGGCCGAACTGTCGCGGTGGCGCATCGCGCTCGAGAATGACGGCACGGGCCGCCGTATGTTCCAGCGCAAAATCCAGCAACTCGAACACTTCCTTCGGCACCGGCTGGCTGTGGCTGTCGGCCCACTCGCCATCCGAGTAATGACCGCCAGCCATGTGAATGTGCTGTATCCGGTCTGCCGGCAGATCGCGAATATATTGATACGGGTCGCCGCCATGATTTTCCGCATTGATAAACACATTGCAGACATCCAGCAGAAACCAGCAATCGGTGTATTCTGCCACCTTATGGGCGAACTGGGCTTCTGAAAAATCACAGTCAGCGACAGGGAATCCGTATGCCACCAGTTCAAGACCGAATGGTTGCTTGATGATTTCTCTGGCCAGATTGTACTGGCTCGCCACCCAACGCGCCGCCACGTCATCCCACGGCACGCTGACAAAGATTGTGAGATCTTGATCCTGCATCCGATGATAGGTCAGATGATCGCTCCATTCGTCGAACCCGTATTCGTCCATGAAGGAGCGTGTTTCTGTGAGAATGCCCTCATCGATCGGTTCAACCGACCCGATGGAGAGCGAAATACCATGTGCGACGCTTGGGAAAGCATCCATCGCTTCCCGCAAGACTGCACCCGTCGGATCAGTCATGATCCGACGGGACCGCACGATGTAATCTTCGGTGGGGATCTCCAGAAAATCGATCGAATCCCTGTTTTTCAACAGTTCTTTGTGAAAGAAATTTCTGTAAGCGAGACCGCAACCGTATGCTGCATTACCAGGCACTTAGATCACCTCATAAATTTCACCAAAAAAATGGTGACGTGTTACGTGCGTATTAGTAGCAGTTGCGCCAGCAATTGCGCCAGCAGTTCCTCCACCAACCCCAGTAGGGCTCGGCTTCGTCACCGGCTTGCGGGGCACCGGCGCCAGCTTCGACACCGCTACCATGGATCTGGATGACAACCTGCGAACCGGCGCCACCAGCACCCGGGCCACCCGGTCCGGCAGGACCGCCAGCGCCTGGGCCAGCATGGGCGGCATCGCCCAGTTTTTCGCGCACCTGGTCGGCAGGAATTTCAAATTTGTCCAGGTCCTTGTCGGCAACTTCGTAGAATTTGCCGTCTACACTTCTAAGGATCGCCATTACATCCTCCTTTTCTAGATCATGTTGAAATGGCAGTTCACGTAACCGTGCCCGTCTCTTGCTAACTAAGATGGGTGCCGGTCCGGACCGTGGTTATGACCCGGATCACACATTGCTGAATGAATATTATAAACTCTGGGCATATCCGTTCGAGATCGGACGGAAAACCTCACATGAGGCGAGGCTGGGATCGAAGCCCAGGGCACTTTCCGATCATACGGAATCGCTTTAGATCGTTTCACATTCATATGGAATCGCTTTGACCGGGTTTTTACGTCTTCTGGCAAGGCACGGTCCACGCCGTGGTCTGGCTGACCACAAGTGGGCCGTAACGCAGTCAGAAGACGTGAAAACCAAGACCTTCGGTGCGCCAAATCGGCCCGTCGGCCGCGTTGCGGCGCTTGCCCGATGCACCGCATCGCACTTCGCACCGCGCCTTGCCGAGCGAACCGATTTGGGCCATCCAACGGTTCCATATGAACGTGAAGCGATCTAGGATAAGAAAAAGGCGCTGCGGGGAGCGCAGCGCCTTGATGTCGTCTAGTAGCAGTTGCGCCAGCAATTGCGCCAGCAGTTCCTCCACCAACCCCAATAGGGCTCGGCTTCGTCACCGGCTTGCGGGGCACCGGCGCCAGCTTCGACACCGCTACCATGGATCTGGATGACAACCTGCGAACCGGCGCCACCACCAGCACCCGGGCCACCCGGTCCGGCAGGACCGCCAGCGCCTGGGCCAGCCTGGGCGGCATCGCCCAGTTTTTCGCGCACCTGGTCGGCAGGAATTTCAAATTTGTCCAGGTCCTTGTCGGCAACTTCGTAGAATTTGCCGTCTACACTTCTAAGGATCGCCATTACGTCCTCCTTTTCTAGATCATGTTGAAATGGAAGTTCACGTAACCGTGCCCGTCTCTTGCTAACTAAGATGGGTGCCGGTCCGGGGTGTGGTTATGACCCGGATCACACATTGCTGAATGAATGTTATAAACTCTGGGCATATCCGTTCGAGATCGGACGGAAAACCTCACATGAGGCGAGGCTGGGATCGAAGCCCAGGGCAAGAAAAAGGCGCTGCGGGGAACGCAGCGCCTTTATGTCGTCTAGTAACAGTTGCGCCAGTGGTTGCGCCAGCAATTGCGCCAGCAGTTGCGCCACCAGCCCCAGTAAGGCTGCACTTCATCGCCGTCTTCGCCGGCAGAAGGCGGCTGGCCTGCGGCGCCGCCGCCCATTTGCTGCGCACCGTGAATCTGAATCACGACCTGCGAGCCGCCGGCTCCACCACCGCCACCGGGTCCACCCGGACCGGCACCGCCTGGGCCTGAAGCCTGCCCCAGGTCGCCCAGCTTTTCTCTCACCTGATCGGAGGGAATTTCGAACTTGTCGAGGTCCTTGTCCGGAACCTCATAAAATTTGCCGTCAACGCTTCTCAATATGGCCATTGCATCCTCCCTTTATGGCTTCGATATTGACAATAGCTGCAATCGTACCCCCGAAACGAAAAGCGCGGCTCATGGATCTGAGCCGCGCTCGCCTGTATCCTTACTCCGCCGCCGGAGCCTGCCGCGCCATTTCGTAGCGCTTTCTTTGCAGGCGCTCGAAGAGCGCAGCCGCCCGGGTTTCGTTTTCGCACAGGAACTGCCACAACATTTTGGTCGATGCACAATCATGCTCTTTGAACATGTCTGAGTTCGCATCCGACGTCGGGCAGCTGTGATTGCAGATCTTGGCCGCGTCACAATCAAAACACCGGATCACCCAGTCGCCCTTGTCATGGAGCTTTTCCATGACTTTCTTGTAGTGCTCAGGGTTGAACGGGCGGTCGAGGTGGCCGAGCCTGTGATGCGCCAGATCGGTTCCGCACGCATGCACGGAGCCGAACATATCCAGCGCCACGTAGTTCTTGCCCGCCTGGCAATGAAACTCATGACAGGCCGGCCGCGGAGGATTGTCGCGCCCGCGCACGAACTTCTGCAATCGGCCGATCACTTCTGCTTCGTGCACGCTGATGTCGTTTTCTTCCATGTGCTCGAAGATGTCGCGCATGGTTGTAAACATCTGCTCGCCGGTCAGCAGTTCGGTATCCATGCCGCGGCCCTGGGGTTGCACGAAATTGATCGTATAGTCATAAACGCCGACTTCGGCGAACCAGTCCATGACTTCCTTCATGCGGTTCCAGTTGTGCGCGGCGACAACCGCAATCACGCTGAAGGGAACGCGCTTTTTGTTGAGCATGCGGAACGTGCGCTCGACACGTTCGCCGCCACCGCGCAGCTCATCGTTGATGTGCGGCGGGCCATCGCAGCTCAGGCAGATGCGAATACCGAGAGACAACAGCTTCTCAAGCCGCTTCTCGCTCAGCATCGTACCGTTGGTGACGAGGGGAAATTCGATCAGCTTGTTGTTGTCGCTGGCCAGCTTGCGGGCATAGGCCACGGCTTCTTCGTACCACTCATCGGGCAACAGCATGGGTTCGCCGCCGTGAAACTCGAGACCGACGAACGGGCTCTTCGAGTTCTCGACAAGCAAATCGGCAACCTGGCGAAACCGTTCGATACTCATTTTGGGCGTCTTCGGCGTCACCGCTTCAACGTTGCAATATGTACACTTCAAATTGCAACCGGGCGTCAGTTTCAGCGTGACATAGTTGACCTGCTGAAAGAAATCTTCATAGGCTGTTGACATAGATACAATCTCGCATCTGCCTGAACCCGGCACTGTAACTCACGTTTTCGCTATCACAAGTCACACAAAGTTGACTCGGGTCCAAACATAGGTCGCCCCCCGGCGAACGACAATACCCCGGCTCACATTTCAAGCAAAGGACTTAACACGAAATGTCCCAAGCCGGCGGCGCGGCGCGGGACCGGGCAGCCAGAACCCGCAAATTGCGACATAGAACTATCTCATTGAAAAATATCAAATAATCAAAACATCACAGCCGGTCGGCCGCCGCAATCGGAAAGATTTCGTGCTATGCGCGCTCGCGCAAAACATACATCCGCATCTCGCCGTAATTCTTCGCCAAAGGCACCGGTCCGACGTAATCGCAGTCGATCGTATCGTTCTCGGACAACGCCAGGGCCGCCGCCATTGCCTCGGTCACATAGAGTTCGCCGGGCGGTGTGACAGGCTCTATTCTGGCCGCTTTGGTAACATGCGATCCGAAATAGGTCGGCTCTTTTCGGATGTAGTCCCTGCCCAGAAATACCGGCCCGAAATGGCCGCCGAGCCGAAGCGCCAGATCGGCAGGAATTCCATCCTTGCGGAAGTCATGCTTGCGCACGACGTTCTGTATTGCGAGGCCACAGCTGGCGGCCGTCCAGGCATCGTCCAGAACCACGTATACCGCATCGCCCCAGCTGTTTCGGTACAGCACATGGTCTTCGAACTGGTCGAGGACCGCCGACACCCGGGCCATAAAGCATTCATGGAACAGCGGGACCAGTTCCTCACCAAGACCGGAAAATCCCACCACATCGCCAAACAGGATGGCTCTCGGTTCACGTTCCGGCAAACTGAGGCCGGGTCGGGCAAGGTCGATCGGGGCATCATCGCCGACGGTGATACGCGGGCCATCACTTTCTGTAACCGAAATGATGTCGCAAGGCAGTCCCGCCACAGTCCAGACATCGATGCTGCCATCGGTGCCGACACCGGTCCCACCCTTACCGTCGTAGATTGCCAGCATGCGCAAGTCCGTATCCAGGTTCCGCGCTCTCAGCATCGCAAGCCCCATGGCAAATCGCGCGGCATACATAAATAAGCTTTCGTCGCCCAGAAACGAGCCGTCGGTTGCGTATTGAACCGAGCCCTTGCCTTCGGCCTCGCTGGCTTCGCACCACGCACAGCACTGCTCGAAGCGCTCCAGCCATCCATCACCGGACCGCTGCAGAGATTCCCGGATAAAATCCGACTTGCTGAAGGGCAGGACCGCATGCAGATCGATGCCGCGGCGGATACAGGCTTCGGAGATCAATATGTCCGCACCTGCCGCCAATGAGCCGAACGCGACGCCTATATCGTGATCATCGAGATACTGTTCGATCTCGTCACGGACATAATCTTCCTGCTCGGCCGGAAAACGCCCGCCCTGTCCTGGGGCGCCGATGATATGTCCGGCGAAATAGAGCACGCCCGGCACGCGCACCGCATCAAGGATATCAGACTCAATCTGCTTGGCTTCACAAATCAGTTTGAGCTGCTTGCGGGTCGTTGTGCGCGTCGCATAATCGACCGCCTCAAGCGTCCCGGCGCGTTCAATATGCTCCCGGGCTGATTGCGCATCACCAAGCAGCAAGTAGGCTTCGGCCAGCGTCGCAGCATGAAAATAGGCAGCCCAGTCACCTTCCGGGTTTTCAGCCTCGCAGGCCGCGAGCGTCAAACGGGCAACGGCGTTTGCCTCTTCTTCCATGTTGCCGAGGAAGTACAGCGTCGCCGCGTTCACAGCCGGATAACTTGCCGGCAGCTGATCGAACACGTCGTGATATTTGCGCGCCGCTTCCCACAGCCTCTGGTTCCGCTTGGGCCCGGTCGTTTTCAGCGCCTTGTCCTTGAGAATGCGGGCGTCCAGCGTTCGCGCGTCAAGATCGTGCTCCCGTGCGCCGATCCGATAATCGTCATAGAGTTTGCGCGCCTGTTGGGTCGCACCACTGCGGGCCACGATGCGCACATGCAGATAGCGCAGTTGATAGCGCTCCTCCAGATCAACATCGTCACCCAGCGCGGCCAAAGCCCGGTCCGCAGCATCCGCGGCACGAAAATAAGCGCCCCGGGCCTCGAGGTCTTTGACATGCCGAATGGCTTCGCTGAGCTGATCTTGTTTCTGATCCATTAACAGCAGTTCATGCAGCCGGCATAACGGTCCGGCAGTTCCTGATCCAAAGTCGTTTGAGGTTGCGCTTGCTGCCGGCCGGGATTGCGCGGCGGCCATGCATGATGCGGTGATTGTCGACAAACACCAGATCACCCGGCTCAAGGTCAAGCTCCACAATGCGTTCGGCCTTGGCCGCCGCGATGCCGGCCTTGAACTTGGCGAGCGCCTGCCGCGCCTCCTCGTCCGGAGCGTTCAGTTTCAGCCACGGCACGTAGTGGAACACGCGCTGACCATTGCGTATCGCGCACACCGGAATGTCTCCGCCCTCGCTCCACACTGCATTGTCGGGCACCCGCACCCGGCCGAGTGCGTCCAGTTCCTGTTCGCCCAAGGACTTCGCCGCCGGGGACAGATCGACAAACTGCATGGCACCGCCATCGCTTTCGCGCTCGACGCAGAACCATGCGGCAATCTCCGCCGAGACGTGATCGGTGTGAAAGTCGATGGCCGCAGGCAGTTGATAGTTTCGCGGACGTTCGCCGCCCATACGAACGTCGGCCTCGTAAAAGACATCGCCCAGATCACCGGCAACGCCGCGAAACCGTTCCAGGCTCGTGCCCGAGGCAAGCGTGTAAATGCCCTCGCACGCCATGGCGGCCCTGACATCTTCAGCCCGCAACGGTACCCCGCTGTGCGGCACAACACCATTCATATCTTCACCGTAATTTGGCTTCCAGAATGAGCAGGCGTTTCACAGTCCTGCCTAAAATAGATAGTGTCGCCTCGGGGAAAGTCACAAGAAATTCGCGAAATCTGGGATAATCCATCGACAACAGGGTCACCGCGCTCTGGCAGGTGACGGTTGCCGAGCGGATGCCGTCGTCGAACAGGCCGTATTCGCCCACCATGTCCCCCGGCCCAATCGGCCGGGCTGAACTCTTCTTGCCGGGAACCACCGCCATCAGGTCGCCCGATGCCACCACATAAACCCGGTTGGCGCGCTCACCGAACTCGAAGATTATCTCGCCGTCACCATACATCTCCACGTCCATGGCCTCGGCCAGAACGATAAGGTCCTGCTCCGGCACCACACTGAAAAATGCGCAATTGTGCAGAGTGCGGATGCGGCCTTCGAGGGTCATCGTCATAGCCTGCCCTCTTCTCTCATGTTGATCATCTGCCGGAACTCAGGCGTGCTCTGGACCAGTTCCTCGAAACCGCCTGTCGCCCATAATCTGCCGTCTTTCATCATGACAACCCGGTCCGCAAGCTTGGCCAGTTCCACATCATGCGTGATGGCAATAACTGTGTGGTCTTTCGCGGCATCGCGCAGCAGCGCGTTGACGGCGGCCCGGTTCTTCGGGTCGAGCGCCGCAGTGGGTTCATCGACAATGATAACCGGATTTCCCTGCACGAATGTGCGGCACAGACACACCAGTTGACGCTGTCCGCCTGAAAGGCGTTTGCCCTGGCGGCCGACATGATAGCGCAATCCACTGCGCATCATCGGCGCATCGACCGGCCTGCCCTCTACTTCCGCCAGAACAATCCGGCTGACTTCGGCTGCAGCCTTCACATTGGTGATCTTCGCTACACCGAACAACAGGTTCTCGCGCCATCTGAGATTGGCATTCAGTGTATCCTCGCTGAGCGGGGTCAATACGCTGCCGAAGTGATCGGCCAGCGCCTTGGTGAAACCGCCTCCCGCTGCGGAATTGATGAACTGCATGAGCATTTCGGTCGCCGTTCCATCGCCTTCCGGCGGTGAGGCCGTAAGCCCTGCGAACAGCACATCCTGGAGCGTCCGCGGGTCAGAACGGTCCACGCCCTGGCGGTGCAACCGGGAGCGGAAATCCCATAGCATCGGTGTTATCGGAAACGGCGCCAGACCGCTGTAGTGATCGTATGACGGGCAGCGCTGCAGCATTTGGCTGGTCTGGGCAAAAACATTGCGCGCAAATTCGATGACGGGTTTGCTTTCCGGCATGTCCAGCAGACGCATCATGGCCACTTCATGCTCACGGCCGCGCGCGGTCCGGAACAAAAGCTCCATATCCGCCGCACTCGATGTCAGATTTTCCAGCACCGTCAGCCGCGGCACCACTGCCTTCGGATCAAAAGGCATGACTTCGATTCGCGCCTCGTTCTGCACCCGCTCGCGAATTTTCGCCCGCAACTCTGCAATGCCCTCGCTGAAGGGCGCCAAATCTTTCTCCACCGGCGACATATCGAGGGCACGCTCACGCGCCAGGGTGGCAACGGTGGTCTTGTTGATCCATCCAACCGCCCTGTCATCCAGCAAGGTGCTGGCCATGGGATGGTCCGGGGGAATCCCAAACCGTATGTTTTCTTCGATCGATCCGTCGACCACGATCAGCGACTGGGGCATATAGCTGAAGATGCCGGAAACGTCCGGCGCTTCCGGACCGGTCACGACCGTGCCAGCCACGCTTATGCGCCCTGACGCCGGCTGCATGCGACCCATGATCAACTGCGCAAGGGTCGACTTTCCCGATCCGGCCGGGCCGACAATGACGTTCATGGAATTCGGTGCAAGCGTCAACGATATGCCCTCAGGCCCGCCGCGCAACTGCTCCCCCCGGGAGTAGGCATATTTAACGTTTTTGACTTCGATACCGCCGGCATCGACCCCCGGCGGCGGCAATGCGGCGACCGGTGCCGGCCGCACTTCGGTGTCGTACTGGGTGAGGCGGCGGACGTTGACGCGGGAGAGCTTCAGCATGAAGACCTTGGTCGCGATCTCACTGATGTTGCGGTAGAGATCCTGCACCGATGCAACAATCGCCGCCACCAGACCGGTGACCACCGGATCACCTCCGACAAACATCTGGTAGACAATGGCCCCCAGGATCGCCAGCAGCGCAACCAATTGATTGACCGAGTAAACCGCCCCAAGGCGGGCATTGATCACCGCTGCCCGCATGACCGCTTTCTGCCGGCGCTCCTGCACGCCGACCACCCGGCGGACGACTTTCTGAAACAGGTTTCCGACCTGAATTTCGGCTGTTGCGCCGAGGTAGTCTTCGAACGTGGCCTTGATGTTATCGTCACTTTCAAGTTGCTCGTTCTTGAGATGCTCCATCTCGCCGAACATCATCCGCATGACAAATACGCCGATGGTGCTGAACAAAAGCGCTGCGGCGGCATAGGTCCAGTCCTGCTGCGCAAACACCGTCAGGACGGCGATGACACTCATGCTCATGGTGAACAGCTCAATCATCATGGAGCGGCGCTCGATCATGCCGTGCGTGTCAACGTTGAGGCGGTTGGCGATTTCGGCAATCGAATGGGTAAGAAAGAACGTGTCCTCCTTGCGCAGAAGGTTGGAGATCATCGCCTGTTCGATGTCGTTGCGCGAGCGAATGTCCATCAGCGATTGCAGCATTTGCGATCCGATGCGCAAGGCCGACGCCAACAGGTTGACCGCCACGAACGCCGCCAGAACCGCAACCACCACCGCGACCCCGGGACCAACCCGCCTGGCAAACTCCAGCACCAGCCAGTGGTGTTCCTGAGTGCCGGGCAAGGCCATCTGCGCACCCGCCGATTCAATGACCTGGGTGATTAAAATGATCAGGGTGATGCTGCAATACATGAGCCCGGCAGTTACCGCGCCGAGCAGCAGGAGCGCCAACATCAGGCCCCGATAATCGGGATGAAATATTGCGATCCGAGCCGTCAGCGTGTCATGGGTTAGCTCTGGTTTACCCGGCATCGAGTTTCCTTCATCCAGTGAACCGTTACGGCTTAATACCAAAGGTACTGACTATTGACCCTCAAAGCACTAATCCGTGTGCTGCTGCAATCGGCTATGTAACCTCATATCAGATGCGCCTGACAAGTCCGAACTCGGAATATCGGCAGATGTGATCTGGCGCACTTTACCTGCCGGCGCAAGTCCGTATATGTGTAACGGCAATAAAGGGATTTTTGGACAAACCGGGATATCCAAAAGCCTTCAGAAGGGCTATTCTGCACTTTGCTTGACGTGCGTGCAGTGCAGTGGAATCCTAGCCTTAAGTGGACCGGCGATGGTTTGTTCAAGCACTTGGCCGGAGGAACAATGTCCAATACCGCAGACAATGTTGTGCCTTTGAGCTCCATGATGGGCGCGGAGGCGGAACCGCAGGAAGAGCCTATCAAGGCATCCATCACCGTTCTGACATCCTTCGGATCGAACGATCCTGAGCGCCAGCAGGCGTTCCAGCTCGACTATCACCGCATCAAGCACATCATCGAGAACAAAGTGACCGTGCTGGCGCCGGGCCGGTCCGAACCGATCAAGTACGAGGTTGAAATCTGCAACATTCGTGCAGGCGGCATATCGGAACGCGCGCTGGAAAAGATAACCAAGTCCAATATCGTGGTCGCCATACTGGGCGAACGCAACATCAACGTCATCTTCGAGATCGCCATCCGCCTGTTCTATAATCCGGTGGCAATCCTGTTCTACCGTGAAACCGATGACGACGCAGCCAACGCGGCGCGCAATCACTTTTTTCAGCACAAGCCGATTTATCTCGACAACTTTGCCATCCATCCGTTGCCGCCTGCAAACGACAAGTTGAAAGAGGTTGCAGCGGAGTTCGAATCCGAGTTCAACTGGTTCACCCCGGGCGTCCCGGAACAGCTGGCGACCGCCATCGATCTCACAGACGACTATTTCGCGACACTGCTGCAGCAATGCTTGTCGGAAATCGAACACGAAGCGATCAACGTTCCCCGCGACATGTCGGAATTGACCGAACGGCGGCGGCCGGAGGGTTTCATTAAAGGCTGGGACGTTATGCTTCCCACCAGTGTCATCCAGATCAAGTGGAAGAAACGTGCCGAGCGCTTCAAATATCTGCCAACCGATATGGTTGATACAGAACAGCCGATCGTGCGCGACGCAAATGATGAGTTCAAGAATATCTTTTGCATCAACCAGAACACGCATTTTCCATCACAGGGCCCAAACAAGGTGACCTACAAGATGCTGATGGATTCGATCGAACCGTTTGTAACCGATGACAATCTGCATGCTTTCAACGAGGATCAGGCGCGTCTCACGGAAAGTCTTATTTTCGGCTCGACCATGACCAGCGCTGAAGTTCCTCTGCGCATGGATGACAACCATCCAAACGTCAATATCCGCGGCAAGGTCTATTTGCCCTGTCTATTGGCAAAACACGTGGTGGGAGATTCTGATAAGGCGCACACCACATATTACATCATCAGCTTCGTTGAGCGGTTCTGGCCGCACGACGACCCGGACGGCCCGCGTCAGCAGGCCAATTGAAATCCCGATCATTCCGCACAGCAAGGCTTCCCCCAGTTATGGCTGCGAAACACGAACTTTCCGATTTCGGCAAGCATGAGAACAGTGAAGTTGCGCGCTGGGATTTGCTCCAGCGCCTGCAAGCCGATTTCTGCATAGATCTGGAATGGCCGTTCTATTACCAGTCTCCCGCTTGGCACAAGGCGAACAGTGTCCTCGATATCGGCTGTGGCAACGGCTATTACCTGGGCAAACTGTCGGAACGTTTTCCGGACAAGGCCTATACCGGCTATGACATTTCCGAGGAGTTTATCGGCCTTGCGCGCAAGGAGTTCGGCGGCGACAAGATAAGCTTCGGCGTTGGCGATGCCCATGCCGTTGAAGGGCAGTTCGATTTTATTCTGGCCCGGCTGGTGTTCCAGCATCTGTCCGACCCGGAACATGTCCTCAAAAGCATTGCCGCATCGGTAAACCCGGGAGGGCACCTGCTTATCGTCGATTCGCGCGATGTCTGGAGATACTACCATCCCGAGCTTCCACGCTTCATGGCGTTCTTCGATGCCTTTATCGAATCTCAGCGCGACCGCAAACTCAACCGGGACTTTGTGCGACAGCTGCCCGGCAAAATCGGCACTTACCCGCAATGGTCACTCGAAGGCTCCTGGGAAGTCGTGATTCCGTCGACAACACCGGGAAATCTGGAGCGCTTTCAGACCATTTACGGCGAAGTGATCAGCTTTGTCGAAGAATCCGAGACCGTTGATATCGATTTCAAGGCGCTGCATGAAGAATGGGAGGCCTGGTGCAAGCATCCGGAAGCCTACACCCATGCGGGGTTATCGATAGTCTTGCTTCAAAAGAACTGACATTGTCGTGAGAAGAAGCTTGAAATAAGATTGCCAACAACGACATTAACGCCGTACCCGATATGTAATACGGATCCGGATCCGGTGCGATCCATTGCGTGCTTGCTGCAGACCATTTGCCAGGCCAGAACTTTTACAACTCATGTCGGAGTATCTACGCGCATACACCACATATGCGTCATGCAAGGGGCCTGCTACAATGAGCGGGCCGGAATTGGCACCGCCGCGGGTGCGGACACCTGCAGAGACCAAGGCGCTTGGCGAATTGAAGATGACGCCGTAAATTCTGTATACGGAAGACCAAGGATCGGAGAATGGGCAAGTTCAAAAAAAAGCCAGTCGTGATTGAAGCGGAACAGTGGTTCCCCGGCCAGCACGTCGATGGCGTTGAGGAACAGCCCGCTGACGGTTCGAAGTCGCAACCCATCGGCATCGTCAAAACGCTTGAGGGCGATATGATTGCCCGGCCCGGAGACTGGATCATCACCGGCATTCAGGGAGAAAAGTATCCCTGCAAGGACGGCATCTTTCAAAAAACCTACGAGCCTGAGAAGTGATCCGCGTGATCACACACGCGCTCGACCATTTCTCGCGCCGAGCCGAGCCAGTTTGACGGGTCGCCCACCGCCTCCCAGTCCACATCCACATCCGCATTCTCGCTCAGCCAGCCGGTCAGCGCCTGCCCGCTTGCGATGCAGTCCACACAGCCGCGCGCGACAAGCTCCTTGGCGTCCGGCCGCGGCATATGGGCAGACAGTGCAAACGATGCCGCTTCGGCCATGATTGCGCCCGACCCGAGGTTGAGGTTCTCGGCCATGCGCCCGGCACACACATCGAGGGTCTCACAAATCATCGCTGCGTGACGCAGCCCGGCGCCCGCGGCCTCTGCCAGCGGCGGCAGCGCCAGCCATTCCAGTTCCCAGGCTGTGCTGTCACGCTCGTGCGAATGCACGGCAGCAGCCTGCATCACACCCAGTTGCCCGCCGGAATACCGCGCCAGGGCCACCAGCTGTTCGGCTGCAACCGGGTTCGCCTTTTGCGGCATCGTAGACGACCCGCCGCCCTCAAACCACACCTCGCCAACCTCGGTTTGCGCCAACAAGACCAGGTCCGATCCAGCCTTGCCGAGGGATGCGGAAACGCCGGCGAACCACCCGGCCAGCTCTAGCATTGTATCGCGCTGGCTGTGCCACGGCATTAAGGGGGGAGCGAGATCCAGCTCGCCCGCAAACGCCTCGGCAAGCGAAATCCCCTGATCACCGAACGGCGCCAGGGTGCCGGCGGCACCGCCAAGTTGCGCCACCAGCAACCGGCGGCGCAGGTCCTGCAGCCGCTCGCCGTGCCGCAACAATGGTGCGATCCATGCGCACATTTTCAATCCGAATGTTGTCGGCACTGCCTGTTGCGACCGGGTGCGCCCCGCCATGACCGTATCGCGATGCAGCCGCGCCATCGCGCTCAGCTGCCCGACCAGCGCACGCAGGCGGTTCTCCAGGATCTCGAGCACCATACGCAGGTTAAGCACAAGGGCCGTATCCATGATGTCCTGGCTTGTGGCGCCCCAGTGAACGTAATGCGCGGCCTCCGCCGACACCGCGCCCCGCAAGGCACTGACCAGGCCGATGACCGGAACCCCGTTGACAGCGGTGGAAGCCGCCAGATCGTCCGGTGCGATCTTGAGACCGCGTGCAATGGTATCGATATCCAATGCCGCGCGCGGCGGGATGATGCCAAGTTTCCCCTGCGCCCGGACTAGAGCCGCCTCAACATCGAGCATCGCCCGGATTTCAGCTTCAGCGGAAAGTGCCGCAGCGATCTCCTGATCACCAAGCAGGCCGCGATAAATCTCGGATGTCAGGGCGCTGGCCACGGCGGGCGGTCCTCAAACCGCTTCCAGGGCGACAGCGATCCCTTGCCCGACCCCGATACACATTGTGGCCAGGGCCCGTTTGGCGCCACGTTTTTTCAGTTCCACAGCTGCGGTCCCGGCAAGCCGCGCGCCGGACATCCCCAGCGGATGGCCCAGTGCAATTGCCCCGCCGTTCGGATTGACGTGTTCGGCATCATCGGCAACGCCCATGTCCCTGAGGCAGGCCAGCGCCTGCGACGCAAAGGCTTCGTTGAGCTCAATGACATCGAAATCCTTCGGGCTGAGCCCGAGGCGTGCACACAGTTTCTGGGTCGCGGGTGCTGGCCCAAACCCCATGATACGCGGTGCAACGCCTGCGGTGGCGCCTCCCATAACCCGCACCATGGGTGTGAGACCATAGCGCTCGCAGGCCGCCTCGGAAGCCACAATGAGGGCTGCGGCACCATCGTTGACGCCGGATGCGTTCCCCGCCGTCACCGTTCCGCCGTCGCGAAACGGCGTCGGCAATTGCCCAAGTCTCTCCAGTGACGTGTCGCCGCGTGGATGTTCGTCCAACTCGACCACAATGGGATCGCCTCGTCTTTGCGGGATGGTGACGGGGGTGATCTCTTTTGCCAGGCGGCCGTTCGACTGGGCCTCGACCGCACGCTGCTGACTGCGCAGGGCGAAGGCGTCCTGATCGGCGCGTGTGATTTGGAAGTCTTCGGCCACGTTCTCGGCCGTTTCCGGCATGGAATCGACGCCATACTGCTCTTTCATCAAAGGGTTCACAAACCGCCAGCCGATGGTGGTGTCGTAAATGTCCGTTGCGCGCGAGAAGGCGGTCTCCGCCTTGGGCATGACAAAGGGCGCCCGCGACATGCTTTCAACGCCACCCACAATCATCAGGTCGGCTTCATCCGCTTTGATGCAGCGCGACGCCGCCAGAAGGGCTTCGATCCCCGATCCGCACAAGCGGTTGACCGTAGCGCCTGGAACATCATCCGGCAGGCCGGCCAGCAGCGTTGCCATACGCGCCACATTGCGGTTGTCTTCACCTGCCTGATTGGCACACCCGAAGTAAACGTCATCCACCTTAGACCAGGCAACCTGGGGATTGCGTTCCAGCAGGGCCCTGAGCGGTACGGCGGCGAGATTGTCGGTGCGAACCGCGGAAAGCGAGCCCCCGAAGCGCCCGATGGGTGTGCGCACATAATCGCAAATGTAAGCCTCTTTCATTCCGCTGCTTCTCCTGTCTGCGGCACCCGATGGGCAGCCTCCGTGCGTGCTTTCAGATCGCGCAAAGCCGCAAGCTCGGCCTTCGTCGGTCTTGGCGTTTCTTCCACGTCCAGCGCGAACCGCACTGTCCAGCCGGTGTTCTCAACAATTTGCTCAGCGGTGATCCCGGGATGAATGGAGGTCACCACAAACTCCTTGGTCTCAGGGTCCGATGTCATGATGCAAAGGTCGCTCATCAGCCGTGTCGGGCCCCTGGTGGTGACGCCGAGCCGTTCGCGGTCGCCCGCACCGGTGCCGTGGCCCAGCGACGTGACGAAGTCAATTTTATCGACAAACCCGCGTTTCGACTGGCGCATGACGATGAATATCTCGCCGCAGGACGTGGCAATTTCAGGCGCGCCGCCGCCACCGGGCAGACGCACCTTGGGATCGCCGTACTCTCCCACCACAGTGGTGTTGATATTGCCGAAACGATCGATCTGCGCGGCGCCGAGAAAGCCCACCGTGATCCGCCCGCCCTGCAGCCAGTAGCGGAACATTTCGGGCACCGATACGGTGGTGAGCGCGGTTTCGCAAAGCTCACCATCGCCGATCGAAAGCGGCAGGACGCTTGGCTGCGTACCCAACGTGCCGGACTCATAGATCAAGGTCAGACCGGGCGCATGGGTCAGCCGCGCAAGATTGGCGGCTTCCGACGGCAGGCCGATGCCGACGAAACAGACATCGTCGTTTCTCAGGGCACGCGCCGCGGTAACGCTCATCATCTCCTGTGCCGAATAATCGCTCATCGTGCGTTCCCCCTCAGGCCGCTGCCGCATGCCGCGCAAAGTCCTGCGGACCGCCTTCGAGCACATGCTGTTTGATCCAGGCCCGGAAGCTGTCGCGGTCGCGGGACACTTCGTCCCACATTTTATAGAACCCGTTGTCGCGGGTGTAATAGCCATGCGCATAGGAAGGATGCGCACCGCCCGGCACCACGGCGATGTAACCGACAGTCCAGTGCGGCAGGATAACCGCATTCGGTCCGGTCCCTTCGAACTCATCGACGATCTCTTCGACCGTGACGATCGAGCGCTTTGCGCCGAGCACCGCCTCCTTCTGGACACCGACAATACCTTCGAACAAAACATCGCCACGGGCATTGGCCTTTTGCGCGTGCACCACGGCGACATCGGCGCGGATCGATGGGACACATGCCAGTTTCTCTTCCGTATAGGGACACGTGATGGACTTGATCGCCGGATTGACCTGCGCCAGTTCCGCGCCGCGATATCCACGGAAGACGGCAAACGGCAAGCCTGCCGCCCCCGCATCATAGGCGTTCGCCATGGCGGCATGGCTGTGCTCTTCGATCTCCAGCGGTATCGGCCAGTCCCGTTCCACCGCATCGCGGAACCGGTGCAGCGATCCAACCCCCGGATTACCGCCCCAGGAGAACACCAGCCTGGCGGCACAGCCCATGCCGATGAGCTGATCGTAGATAATGTCCGGCGTCATGCGGATGAGGGTCAAGTCACGGCGCCCCTGGCGGATCACTTCGTGCCCTGCGGCATGCGGGATCAGATGGGTGAACCCCTCCATGGCAACCGCATCGCCATCAGACATTACCGCTTCGACGGCTTCACTGAGCAGCACAAATTCAGACATCGAAAAACACCGTCTCCTGTGTGCCCTGCATATGAATGTCGAAACGATAGACCGCGTCTCCATCACCGCTTCGCGTCGCGATCAGGGTGTCACGGCGCGCGGCCGGCACCTTGGAAAGTACCG
>JAJFHM010000130.1 GCA_021775625.1 Hyphomicrobiales bacterium
CCGTGGCGTCATGTGGGCCGAGCGCAAGTTCCTGACCACGCCGATGGAAATGGGCGTGCGCGTTGCCGGCACCGTCGAGCTCGCGGGGTTGGATGCCGCACCTGATTACCGGCGCGCCGATGCGCTGGTCAGGCAGGCTGCCGACATGTGGAGAGGGTTTGACGGGTCGGAAGGCACAAAATGGATGGGCCATCGCCCGTGTTTGCCCGATTCACTGCCGGTGATCAGCCGCAGCACAATGGCCAGCAATGTTTACTTCGCGTTCGGCCACGGCCATGTGGGCCTGTCCTGCGCCTCGACCACCGGCCGGCTGCTGTCCGATCTGGTCACCGGTGAGACGCCGTGCATTGATCCCGAACCCTACCGGATCGACAGGTTTTGAGACTCCACAGACCTTGGCGCGTGGACTCCTAAACACCTTGCCCAAACGTCCGGCATCGGGTGCACTTTCACCGTAAGTCCGCACCTCTGTTCAGATACCGCCGGGTCGGCTGTGCGGCTTCATTAGCTAACCTCCGCGAACGCTTCAGCCGCTTCCAAACAGATTTTGATCTCGGTACTATACAGGGAAGATGGACTCCACCCAGCTGAGCGAGATAGGCGACACCGAACGATGTGAGGACTTGCCCATGACGGAAGGATACTTTGATTTTCCGAAAGCGTTCGAGAACCTACGCGAACTGAAGGCGTGGCTTGACGAACTGGACGGTACAGGGGAGTTTGATCTCGGTACTATCTGCTTCGAGAATGACAGGGGTGCCACGGAACTCTGGCTTTTGATCTGCGAGAGTCACTTGTCAGATGGTTCAAGCGACAAGAGCGTCCGGATCTCAACCGGCAAATCCAATTCGCATTCCGGATTCTTGCACGACCCAGCCTGATTTTGCAAAGAATATGAGTTCGGTTCCGCCATCGATTAGGGCAGAATTTTGGAAATGGCACTTTTTCCCGTGTCGCAGCCTGCATGAAAACGCCTGGAGTTGAGTGCTGACCGGACATCCTTCCAAGTGGCGTCAACGGTTCGCGTTTATGAGGGCGCGGCCTAAGTGAAATTTTGCGGGGACAGTCCACGCTGGAACCAGTGGACCATGGTCACCATGTCGAAGACCGGAACGCCGAGACGCACTTTGCTGTCCAGACTGCCGTGGTCATCGCACTGATCATCGCCGGCTACGGGTTCCAGTTTGTCGTCCTGTGGCTCATTCCGTGGTTTGTCGCCAACCATTTGATGCTGACCGCGTTCGCCTGGTTTCCCCATCACGACCATTCCGCAACCGGCCGCTATCGCGACACGCGCATCTCGCTATTTCCGCTAGGCGATATCTTGTACCTGCAGCAGAACCTGCACCTGATCCACCACATGGTGCCGCCGGTCCCCTGGTACCGGTACCGCGCGACGTTCAAGGAACTGCGCCCGCTGCTCGAACAAAACGGTGCACGCATAGAGGGTTTTTGGCCGAGCAGTCCCGGTCGGGAGACCGCAAAGGCGGATTGATTGAGCCGTGCGCGCGCCCTGATATGCCTCTGTCAAAAGAGGCGACGCTGTCGAGTGGCGGCCAAGGTGAAGCCCGGAGCGGCGCCGATCACCCCATTGACGTTGCCTGATACCATTGGCTCATCGCTTCAGCGCGGACTTGTCGGAGCATGGTTCGAGAGATGAAATGGCGCTGGGTGTAGAATGTGTCGTAGAGGCCGGAAGGATGTTACGGAGGCCCCCGATTCTCCATGGTGCATGGAGTTGCCATCCTGTTCATAGTACAAGCACAATCAGGGTAGCTCGGTTGTCCCTGCAACAATCACGCGGTTCGTGATATCCATTGATTGTCGGTCCGCACTCAGAGCTATGTCACTAATGCAGGGCAGAAGTTCGCCGGAGCAATGACGATGGGTCACTTGGACAAGCTGGAGATCACGAACCGGGTGATTGCTGCAGCACGGCCGCGGCGAAAAACTGATACCGACCAGTATCGACGCGAAAAGTTAATCGCGAACATCGAAGAGCAAATCGAGTTGGTTCGCCTCCAGCTAAACCATCTTCCGCTTCAGCTGGAAAGAAAACGTGGTCACCGCATTGTTTCGGTGAGGCCGCGACTTTGGTGGAAGGTAGTGGATGAAGGTATGGCACTCACCCAAATACGCTACAACAAGGTCGCACTAAACATCGCGGGGCGGGGTACCACCATCGAAGCAGGATCCCTTGAGGAGTTACCGGCCATGTATCAAATGGTGATAAGAGCCATAAATGCCGGTGAACTGGATCCGGCAATTAAGACTGCGGCTTTTAGGTCACAGCCCGATGAGATCACGCCACGTCGCTAATAGCCTGCTTCACCGCTTCAAGCCGGCTCGGCACGTCAGTGAGGTCACCCTGCTCATGCATTTTGACCATCTCTTCCTCCAATGCCTTCCAGCTTTCAAGTATCGCCAGTTTGTCACGCTTAGGCAGCTCTTCCAGATCGACGACTTGTCCTGGGCGTGAAAACACCGAAGTCGGATCTGCGACAGCATCTGCCAAATTCCAATCAGTAACCTTTTTGGTCATGCTCCATCCAACTCATTTACAGACCAGTTCGAATTACTGCACAACCTACCCGACAACTGGCATTTGTGCACTGCTCGATTGCTCCTCTTTCTATTGAGCGCACAGTATCCGACGGCGTGACTTCCGCTATTGGAACTTTTTCCCCGTGTGGCAGCCTGCATGAAAACGTCTCGAGTTGGGTGGTAACCGGAGATTCTTCCAAGTGGCGTCAACGGTTCGCGTTTATGAGTGTACGGACTGAGTGAAATTTTGCGGTGACAGTCCACGCTGGAACCAGTGAACCATGGTTACCATGTCGAAGACCGGAACGCCGAGACGCTGGTTGATGTTGTGCGAGTAGGGGGTGAGGTTGGTGCACTCGCACACTATCGCGCCGATGCTGGGATCAGAGGCCACAAGTTTTTCAGCGGTCTCGATTGCTTCGCGCTGCAGGACCTCGAAGGGGACTGTGTCATCGCCGTCGCGGATCGAACGCTGAAACTCCGAACTCGCCGGCAGCCCGGCGACCGGGGTTTCGGGATCGACGCCGGCCTTTTCCAGATAGGGTCCGGTCAGCTGTTCCTGGGAGAATGTCAGAATGCCGACGCGCTTGCCTTTGGGCAATATGCGCTCAACCATCGGCACCTGCAAAAGGGCGCTTGCCGCTACCGGTACGCTGCAATGGTCGGCGAGATCCTGCTGATACAAGGAGAGAAATCCGCAGGTGGTCGTGATGCCATCGACGCCCGCCTCGATCAGGTCGTCGGCGGCCTCCTTGAACGGCTCCAGCAAGTCGTTGTTGAGGAGATCGGTGACCCGGTTTGGAACCGCACCGCGGACGATCCGGTATTGCACGGGAAATGGCCAGGTGGCCGCATTTCCGATGTCGCCGTAGAAGCGTTCGAAATAGGTTTCCAGCATCAAAATGCCGATTGACACACCATAATAGACACGTTTTCGCTGCGGCATAGTCTATGATCCTCAACAGGCTCTAGTTCCTTGAACCTTGCTATCGATATCACATAATGCGCGCACGAGGGACCTCCGAAGAGGGGCCAGCCGGAGGTCGCAATGATCGACACAGATGACGGGTTTGCCGGACACCTTGCCACCCGTGCCGGCGCGGAGGCTGCGGGCCTGTTTGCCAGGTTCAATGGCGATCCCATCACGTTTGCGGATCTTCACCACCGCTCGGATGCCCTGGCCGGCTGGTTGCGGCGCAGCGGCATATCAAAGGGCGACCGGATCGCGCTGATGATCCGCAACAGCCCGACCGCACTGGCGCTGCTGTTTGCCATCGCCAAGGCGGGTGCGGTCTGGGTTCCGGTGAACGTTCAGGCCCGCGGTGACAACCTTGCCTATATCCTTTCGCACGCGGCACCGGTCCGGCTGATCGCAGATCACGACCTGTTGCCTGTAATCGAACACAGCGGGGCGCAACTGAAGGCCGACAGCATCTGGACCCTGGGTGCACCGGATGCGGTGCGTGCGGTTGAACCTTTGCTTGCAACCGATGCGCGGTTCGATGAGCCGTCGCCCGGAGCCGACGATCCCTTCGCGATCATGTACACTTCGGGCACGACCGGGAAACCCAAGGGCGTCATGGTGTCTCACCGCATGTTGCGCCTTTCGGGCGAAAGCATTGCGCTGGTCTCGGGCGCGGGCACGGGCGATGTGTTTCATATGTGGGAGCCGCTGTTTCACATCGGCGGCGCCCAGATGATCGTTTTGCCTTTGATCCGTCCGGTGCACCTGGCCATGGTGGACCGGTTCAGCGCAAGTGCGTTCTGGTCCCAGGTGCGTGACCACGGCGTCTCCCACATCCACTTTCTCGGGGGAATACTACAGCTTCTCTTAAAGCAGCCGGTGAGTGATCTGGATCGTGGCCACGGCGCGCGCCTGGCGTTCGGCGGTGGCTGTCCGCCCGATATATGGCAAGCGTTCGAGGAGCGGTTCGGTGTCGAAATCCGCGAGTGTTACGGCATGACCGAAGCCTCCAGCGTGACCACGTTCAATACACACGGTCTGGTTGGATCGGTGGGCCGGCCCGTGCCATGGCTCGACGTCAAGATACTGGACGATAACGGCGATCGGTGCGCGACCGGCCAACGCGGTGAAATCGTGGTGCGTGCCAAGGCGCCGGGCGCCCTCACCACGGGCTATTACAACAACCCGGATGCAACCGCAAAGACACTGCGCGACGGCGCCCTCCATACTGGCGACATCGGGTCCTTCGATGCCGCGGGCAACATGTATTTTCATGGCCGCAATTCCGACAATGTGCGGGTGCGCGGGGAAAACGTAACGGCCTGGGAGGTGGAGCACGTGGCCGCACGGCATCCACTGGTTGAAGATTGCGCGATGATTGGCGTGAGCGCCGAGATCGGTGAGCAGGACATCAAACTGTTCGTCAAGCCGAAGATGGGATCGGTGGTTGATCCGGGCGCGTTGTCCGACTGGCTCGGCACCCGGCTTGCGCCCTATCAGAACCCGCGCTTTATTGCGGTGATCGAGGAGTTCGAGCGCACACCGAGCCTGCGGATCATGAAGCACATGCTTTCAGCGGAAACCGCAGGTGTCTGGGAAAAACCCAGGCGCTGATCCAACCCGCCCGGTTCACAGCTCCGGTGTGTCAAGGAGCCGCGTGCGCAGGATTTCCATGTCGTCAAAGGCCTGATCGAAATCGCCCACGTCAAACCCTTCTGCGAGATCAGGGCTGATCGCTTTCAGTTTCTCGTGAAGAACGCCGGTGTAATGAGCGCGGCCGGCGGCATCGACGTACAGACCGTTGGCTTCCTCGAATTCCCGGTTCCAGCTCACCGCGTCCTCCTCGCCGAGGCCGGCGGGCAGGGCAAGCTCAAGTTTGCCGTCCCGGCAGGCGACCGGATACCCGCCGGGCAAGCCGAACGGCCCCGGCGTGTGCCCGAGCCACTCGCGGCCGGAAACCAGCGCCAGCATCATCGGTACGCCGGCGGCGCCGGAGACGTCGATAGCGGGTGCCGCGGTGAGCTTGACGTCGCGTAATGCGGATTGCACGTCTGCGATCTCCTCATCGCCGATCCACACCCGCGGCGGGCGTCCGGTTCTTGTGTCCGGCGCATGACGGAACGGGGTTATGGTTTGATAATGCGCCAGCACCTTGAGCCGTCCCGGCTCTCTTTCGCCGAGCGCGCCGGCAAACACCGAAGCGAGGATGGATACATTGCCCATGCCGCAGGTGACCGGCAGACCGAGGGCTGAAATAATCGTGTTGCCCACATCCGGGTAGGCACAGTTGATGAACTTGCAGTCCGGATGGGTTGCCTTGATTGCCCTTGCGACCCGGACCGAAAACATTGTCTGGGTCACCGCCATGGCGCTCAGGCCACCTTCCGCGATCAACTGGCTCCACGCATTACCCTTGACCGCGATGATGGCGGAGGCTTGCGGCGATGCCGCCTGGACGACCACGGACGGGCGCAGTTCCGCAATCAGGGCTGCCGCGCCCTCTTCGTTGGTGAGGTCGACGGTTCGCGACTGCATGGTGACAGGGCGGTCAAAGATAACCGCTCGCGCATTGCCTGCTGTCTTCAGCCAGTCGAGCCGTTCCAGGTTTCTGCCGGCCACCGTGACTGTGACCGGAGCTTGAGCCGTTGCTGCGATGTCGAAGACGATCCGGCCGGCAAAACTGCCGGTGCCGAAGACCATGATGTCGGTTTGCTCTCTCACTGGGGCGGCCCTCTTGGATGATGGTACTGGAGGTATGATGCCTGCGTCCGAATTGCCGTTTGCCTGCATATGCGCGCCAGCTTAACCCGCTATCGCCATGTGGCAAGTAGGCCAGTGATTATTGGTGTTGACGGGCGCTGCAAAAAATCATCGAATGCTGCAAGACTGCAGCGGTCGAGCGGGATTGTCCGAACTGCGGAGGCGAAGATAAACTGGACTTTTTGACGTAAGTCATTGAGTTAACGGAGATAAGTCGGGAGTCAGGGCAACTGGCACAGGGTTTGCGTTTGAGCGTTTGGGTGAGTGCAATCGGGCGACAACAAGCTCGACAGGCAAAATTGGGGAGACCGCATCCGTGGTGAGCGGGAGGACTGCAGGGGGGCAGCCTTACAATGAGCTTTTTTCAAAGCTGACAGCGGATGGCGTCGAGGTTGTTCATCTCGGCATATTCGATGTTGACTGTGTGCTGCGCGAGCGCCGCTTTGGTATCGAACAGGCCCGGCGGTTTCTTCAGAACGATCCAACCTTTGTAAATGTGCTGCACAAATGGGATGTCGGCGACAAC
This sequence comes from Hyphomicrobiales bacterium, assembly GCA_021775625.1. Classification (GTDB taxonomy): domain Bacteria; phylum Pseudomonadota; class Alphaproteobacteria; order Rhizobiales; family JAJFHB01; genus JAJFHM01. The sequence continues at coordinate 6,795 of JAJFHM010000130.1, forward strand.
GTTACCGGCGAAGGCCCGTTTGTCGGCGAAACCATTGCAGCAGACCCCGACAGTGTGCGGCCTTATCCGTTTGAACCCAACGCCAGCCTGTTGCTGGCCGACTACGCCGGTCCGTCGCGCGCAACATCGGCCCGTGAGCTTTTGCGCACCCAGATCGAGCGGGCGCGCGGGCTTGGCTTTGAGATCAAGGCGGCCTTCGAGTTTGAGTTCATTCTGCTGGCCGAAACACCGGAAACTCTGCGCCAGAAGAACTTCGATAATCTGGATCTGTTTGCACCCGACAACAGATGCTGGTCGGGATTGAGTTCAGCGGTTCACTCCGAACTGGTTGCCGGACTGGAGAGTGCTCTCACTCACGGCGGGATAGGTGTCGAAGCGCTTGGCATGGAGCTGGGCCCCGGATGCCTGGAGGCAACATTGTCTGCGACGCACCCCATGGCTGCAGCCGATGAGGCGGCGTTGTTCAGATTGTACACCAAGGCGTTTTGCCGGACCCGCGATCTCACAGCCTCCTTCATGGCGCAGCTGGGCGCGGCATCGCCCGGACTGTCCGGCCACCTGCATTTGTCCCTGTGCGATGCCGATGGCGGCAATCTCTTCTTCGATGAAAACGCGCCCAACTCCATGAGCCCGGCATTTGGAAATTTCGTCGGTGGTGTCACGCAACTGACGCCGGAACTGCTGGCGCTGTGCGCCCACACGGTCAATGCCTACCGCAGGCTGACGCCGGGCAACTGGGCGCCGCGTACGGCGTCGTGGGCTGTGCAGAACTATGCCTCCGCCGTCAGGGTTGTCCCAGGGCCTGAACCGGTGTGCCGAATGGAATATCGGGTGTCGGCCTCGGACACCAATCCCTATCTCACCCTGGCGATGATCGTTGCCGCCGGTTTGCACGGCATCGAGAACGCGACCGCATTGCCGGCGCCGATGGAAGGCGGCGGGCCGGACGATACGCCGGAGGGTGTGCCCACTTTGCCGCACGACCTTTATGAAGCCGCCCATCGGTTGAGCAGCAGCGATACCGCCCGAACGCTTTTCGGGGATACTTTTATCGATCATTTTGTCCAAAGCCGACTGCATGAAGAAACCACCCTCAGACGGCACGTCAGCGGGTTCGAAATAGCACGTTATCTGGAAGCGATTTAACGGCCGCATCCGCAATGAAACTCTAATTTGAAAAGGGGAGCCAAGAGTGTCAGATTTGCAGGATTATCTCAATCAGGAGGACCGCTCCAAGGCCATTTCGGCGGTCCGCAAAAAGATCGACGAACTGGGTGTCGATTATATCTACTGCCAGTACATCTCGATCACCGGCCGTATCATGGGCAAGGCGATCCCGGCGCGGCATTGGGAAAATATTGCAGAGGAAGGCATGCAGACCTGGCTTGGCGGTGTCGCCAACGTGTTTGCCGACCGGCACGGAAATCTCATCGGCTTTCCGCCCAATGCCTCGGAACTTCTGGCGCTGCCGGATCCTGAAACATTCTGTCAGCTGCCCTGGAACAAGCGGATGGGGCGGGTCTTCTGCACCGTGTTCTGGAGCCGGGAAGATCCGGAACATGCGGAAGAATATCTCGATTCAGATTCACGCGGCAATCTGCGCCGTGTCGAAGAGCAGTTCGCCAGCGATCACAACGGCATGCATATGCGGGTCGGCTGTGAGCCCGAAATGTTGTGGCTGAAGCCGGGGGACGGCAACGAGCCCTATCTGGGCACGACCAAACCTTACGCCTATCACATCGACCAGTTTGAGCAGCTCTCCCACGTTTGGCTGAAGGTCTACGACTACGCCATCGCCATGGGGATCGATATCATCCAGGGCGATCACGAAGACGCGCCGGGCCAGATCGAGCTCAACTATACCTACGATAATGCCATGCGCACCTCCGACCGGCTGACCACCTATCGCCAGATCTGCGCGCAGGTGGCGCGGGAATCCGGATTGATCGCGGTCTTCATGTCGAAGCCCTATATGGGCATGCCGGCGAACGGCTGCCATCACAACATATCGATGTGGACCGGTGGCGAAGGCAAGGTGCAGGACCTGGTGGATGCGCCGCTGCCCGGCATGGACGAAGTGTTCACCTATTCGAAGGGCGGCACCAACGAGTTCCGCAATCCGAAGGAGCTGTGGCTGCCGGCGGATGTGGGCCGTTACGCGCTAGGCGGTATGCTCACCCATCTTAACGCGCTGACCGCGATTGGCTCATCGACCGTCAATTCCTACCGCAGGCTCAACGATCTTGGCATGTGGGCACCGGTCGGCGCCAGCTGGGGCCTGCAGAACCGGTCCTGCGCGGTGCGGGTTTCGAGTCCCGACCGGTTCGAATTCCGTGCCGTCGATTCCATGGTCAACCCGTATCTGATGCAGGCAACGCTCTACAAGGCCTTTGATGACGGGATCAGGAACAAGATCGACCCGGGCGAGCCCCAGGAGCAGAACATCGCCGAATTGATGATGGCGGGCGAAGAGGTCAACCGCATCCCCAACACCCTGGCCGGCGCACTCGATGCACTGGCCGACGATGAGGTGATCCGTTCTGCGATGCCTGGAAATCTCTATTCGATCTACGAATGGTACAAGCGCGATGAATGGGACAAGTTTATCTGGGAAGTCTCCGATTGGGATGTGAAAATGTATCTCGATTGCCTGCCCTAGCAATTGCAGAGAGGTGGCCTGAAAATGTTCGAACTCAGCCTGGATCAGATTGAACGGTTCCGCGAAGATGGATTGCTCATCGTTGAGAATGTTCTCAATGATGAGGATATCGAAGCTCTTCGGGCGCGTTACGAGAAGCTGTTCCGGGGTGAGTTTGAGACCGGCATCCTGCCGGACGAGGTGAACTGGCAGGAAGGTACGTCCGATCCGACGCTGACCCGGCAGATATGCAATGGCTGGAAGGCGGATCGCACATTGGCGCGCATCCTGTGCCGCCCGGAACACGGCCGCGCCATAGCCGAATGCATGGACTGGCCGGGCACTCGGGTGATGATCGACAATGTCCTGTGGAAACCGGTGGGAACCCGTTCTCTAGGCTTTCATCAGGACAACGCCTATCTGGACTGGTTCAAACCCGGCCATTTGTGCAGCCTGTGGATGTCGATGGATGATGTGTCCGCGGAAGGTGGCGCTATGGAATTGGTGCGCGGCTCACACAAGTGGCACCATTCCGAACCCGACGGGGTGTTCCACGGGCCGGACGATTATCGCGCGCCAATGCAGAAAGCCGCGAAACGCGAAGGCATCGATCCCGACATCGTCCATGTTGCCGTGCCCAAGGGCGGCGGTTCGATCCATCACGGCTGGACCTGGCACGGTTCGGGCCCCAACACCGGCGCAAACCCGCGCCGCTCTTTGGTGCTGCACGCCATGTCGTCGGAAGTGGAGTATGTGCCGGAGAAGTTTGGCCATGCCACCGGACCGATCTACGGCCGCTACCGGCAGTTGGGCAGCACGGTCATGGACGAGAACCATTTTCCGATCATCTGGACGCGGGACGGGCACCGCACTGCCAGTCTCGACGCGTATTGCGCGGCCGCATGACTTCAACTGGATCGAAAACGAGCACTTGATGGACCACCACTGGGATACTGCCCCCGTCCTTTATGACGTGATCGGGCACGATGGCCGGCTCGAGCTGTGTAACCGCACACAGTCCGAACTCCTGGGCTATGGTGAGCGTGATCTGGTGGGCGCCAGCATCGACCAGATCTACACGACGCGGTCGGCAGACACCCTGCGCGGCCTGGTGGCGGAGTGCAAAACGAAAGGCGCCACCCATGACGTGGTGTTGCAGATGCGCCGGCGGGATGGCAGCCTGTTCGACGTAACCGCCAATACGGACAGTGTGTCTGCTCCAGGGCAACAGGACGGCCTGTGCACCGTCAAGACGCGGCTTGATGGCGTGTTCGAAAAACTGCGCCAGCTCGAACGCGACAATGAGGTTTTGCATGGGTTCGTTCAACCGGCCCGCGATGCCTGCTGGTGCATCGAATTCTTCGAGCCGGTTGATCTCACCGCGCCGCAAGACGAAGTGATCCGGCAAATGTTCGAGAACCAGTGCAGCTGGCGGTTGTGCAATGATGCAATGGGCCGACTGTACGAGTACCCCTCCGGTGTCGAGTTCAACGAGCAGGATGTGCGCAAGGTGTTTCGCCGCAACACGGAGAACGAGGACTTCGTGCGCATTCTGATCGAAGCACAGTTCAATATCGATGGAGCACCGTCGCTGGACTATCTCTATGACGGCACGGAGATCCACGCCGAGAATGACGTGCGCGGCCAGATCGAGAACGGACATCTGTTGCGCATGTGGGGCAATGTGCGTGACCTTTCCGGCCAGAAACGTAAGGAGAAGGAACTCTCAGAGCGCCTTGATGCGATGCTCGACATTCTGAGTGCGGTGCCCGATCCAATTCTGGTGCTGAGCGAGGACGGCGTGCTCGAGGCGGCAAACCCGGCTTTCGAATGGTGCTTCGGCTGGTCCGTGGACAGCCAACTAGGCCGCGACATCTCAGCGATTGTCCAGGGCGGCAAATCCGTTGCCGCCATAATCGGTGATATGCGGATCGTCACGCCGGCAACGCAGACCGCACTGCAGGTGACCTGTGCCAACGGTTCGGTCAAAACCTGCGACGCACGCATCGCCGCTTTGGGCGACGAGGGAGGGGACATGCGGGCTGTCATGACGCTTCGGGATCGCACCGATCAGGTGAATGGAGGCGCACATGATGCGGTTTAGCGCCACTGACGGATCTGCGGGTCTTGCAGGCATTAACGAAACGGAACTTGCAAACCTGCTCAAGAATCCGGCGGGGCGTGCGCTCCTGGATACAATGCCCGACGGCGTCATCCTGGCCGATGCGTCGGGAACGGTGGTGTTTTCCAACATTGCCGCTGAAACCATCAACGGCATCACACGAGAGCAGATCACCGGCCTTTCGCTCGGCGCACTGGCCAAACGCAGCAGCATCGACTGGACTGCGATGAGCGACGCGTTCCATGACCGCCGGCGTAAGGACTGTCTGACACTCGGCCAGAACCGGCAGACGGTGCTCACCTCGGTGCGGTTTGTCCGCGACGCCCAGCACCAACCCTGTTTCACGGTATTTGTGCACCGCGACCTGGAATTGCTCGACCACCAGCGGCGGGTCGCCGAGGGCTCGTCGGCGCAGGGGGTGTTCAAGTTCGCCGCCGATGCCGAGACCACACCGGACTTTGCCACCCAGGCCGTGCTGTCGCCGGCCATCAGCGGGCTTTTGGAGAACGGTTGCCGGGCGATCCGCAGCGGTGCCCGCATTCTGCTGATCGGCGAGTCAGGCACGGGCAAGACGGAACTTGCCAAACACTTCCATCAGGTGACCCAGAACAAGACTGCGCCGTTCATTCATGTGAATTGCGGTTCGATCCCGGAAAATCTGTTTGAATCGGAAATGTTCGGGTATGAGCGCGGTGCGTTCACCGGCGCGGTGTCATCGGGCAAGAAAGGCCTGATCCAGGCGGCCCGCGGCGGCGTCCTGTTCCTGGACGAAGTCGGCGAGATCCCGCCATTGTCGCAGGCCAAGCTGTTGCGGTTCCTCGAAGACGGCATGGTTCAGAAGATCGGGTCTCATACATCGCAACATATCGAGACCTGCGTCATCGCCGCCACCAACCGGGACCTTCTGGAAATGGTCGATACGGGCCGCTTCCGCCGTGACCTGTTCTACCGCCTCAGTGTGATCACGCTGGAAGTGCCGCCGTTGCGCGAGCAGCCCAAACTGATAGATCACCTGATCGACTACTTTACGGCCCGCTGCGCCAGGGCGCGCAAGCGCCCGATGGGGATCAACGAAGCGTGCCGAGCGGCGCTGAACGATTACCGTTATCCCGGCAACATTCGCGAGCTGTCCAACATTGTTCAGGGGTTGGCCGTGATGGCCGACCGCGAGGCTGGCCCGTCGCATTTGCCACCGCATATACTGGATACCGCGGCGACAGCCACATTGCCTTCGGGCGCCCGGGCGTCGAAGCCCACGGTGCCGCCTGAAGCCTGGTCACAGGACAGCGACGCGACCTTGAAAGATCTGGTCAAAGGTTATGAGGGCCGGATCATCGATGCTGCGATATCGCTGCATGGCAGCAAGCGCAAAGCCGCCAAGGCGCTGGGGGTGGATATCGGAACGATTGTGCGAAAGACACAACAACGACAGGAGCAAACGACAACCAAAGACTGATCCAACCGAAACCACAGGGTGCCGGGTCTATTGTTCTGCGTTCGCATAGGCAAGGGGTGGTTTCCAATTGGGCAACGATGAGAAGAAAACATGCCAGAAGGCAGCGGACGCAACTCTTGAAAGGGAGAGATGAAATGAGCAGTAGAGTGAGAAAATTTCTTAAATCAACAATGGCGGTCACTGCCGCGAGTTGCATTTTCGCCAGCAGCGCCTGGAGTGCGGGCCAAGTCAATCTTCTGACCTGGGAAGGCTATGCGGATGACAGCTTCATCAAGCAGTTTGAAAAAGACTCCGGTTGTGATGTGTCCGCCACCTATGTCGGATCGAATGATGACTTCGCACCGAAACTTGCCGGCGGCGGCGGGGTCTACGATATGATCTCACCTTCGATCGACACCACCAAGATCATGATCGAAGCCGGGTTCGTCGAAGCAGTCGATCTCTCCAAGGTTGCCCGCTTCAATGAAGTTTACGAGAAGTTCCGTACCGCCGAAGGCATCAACCACGATGGCAAGGTCTACGGCGTTCCGTTTTCGTGGGGATCGATCCCGTTCATGTATCGGACCGACAAGATTTCCGAAGCCGATGCGCCAACGTCGCTGAAGGTGCTGTGGGACCCGAAATACAAGGGCAAGATCTCCCTGTGGGACGACAAAAGTTCGATCTATGTTGCTGCGCGGGTTGCAGGCAACCAGAACATCTTTGAGCTCAACGACGCCGAGCTGGAAGCGGCCAAGCAAAAGCTGATCGAACAAAAGCCGCTGGTCCGCAAATACTGGTCGACCGCAGGCGAACTCGTCGATCTTTTTGCTGGCGGCGAAGTCTGGATCTCCAACACATGGGGCGGCTATCAGTCGAACCTGCTGGCCGAGAAGAACATTCCGGTTAAGGAATTCATTCCGGAAGAAGGTGCCGAAGGCTGGATGGACTCCTGGATGATCGTCAAGGGCACCGCCAACACGGAATGCGTCTACAAGTTCATCAACATGGCGATTTCCGAACACGGCCAGTGCGGCATGTCCAACTATAACGGATATTCCTCGTCCAACCCGGTGGCGGCGAAGAAATGCATGTCCGCTGAGCAGTTCACCAAGCTGCACCAGGATGATCCGGATTATCTCGACAGCCTCCTGTTGTGGGTGAACCTCGGCGCGCGGCTCGAGCACTACACCAACATCTGGAATGCGGTTAAGGCTGCCAACTAACACTCTCGAGGGTGCCGGGCGTGGACTTTTGCGCCGCGCCCGGCACTGGTTTTTCCTTCAGAAGGTAACAACGACGCCATGGGCAGCATTATTCAACTGGACAGATTGAGGAAGACCTTTCCCGGCGGCGTGACCGCCGTGGATGACGTCAGTCTGGAAATCGAAGAAGGTGAGTATGTCACACTGCTGGGGCCGTCCGGCTGCGGCAAGACAACGGTGTTGCGCATGGTGGCGGGCTTTGAAAGCCCGAACAACGGATCCATTCGTCTTGCCGGTGAAGACGTCACCGAATTGCCGCCCTACCGCCGGCAGGTGAACATGGTGTTTCAGGATTATGCGCTGTTCCCGCACATGTCGGTCAGCCAGAATGTCGGTTACGGATTGCGCATTGCAGGTGTGCCAAAGAGCGAAATCGCCGATCAGGTGCGCAAGGCGCTGGATCTCGTGGAATTAACTTCCAAGGCGGACCGCCGGCCGAACGAGCTTTCCGGTGGCGAGCGCCAGCGGGTTGCGCTGTCGCGCGCCATTATCAGGCAGCCCAAAGTGTTGCTGCTGGATGAACCGCTCTCGGCGCTGGATGCAAACCTGCGGGAAAACATGCGGGTCGAACTGCGCCACCTGCACCAAAGGCTCGGCCTGACCTTTGTCATGGTGACCCACGACCAGACCGAAGCATTGGTGATGTCCGACAGGGTTGTGGTCATGGAGCAGGGCAGGGTTGCGCAGATCGGTACGCCGTCCGACCTTTATGACCACCCTGCCAGCACATATGTTGCGAGTTTCATCGGCGTTTCGAATGTGCTCACCGGGCATGTCGTCAAGTCCCATGGTGAAGAAATCACCATCAACTACGGTGCCGAACACATGACGGCCGTGAGGAACGGGCATGCCTATTCCGACGGCGATCCCGTCTGCATGACCATTCGACCGGAAAAGGCGAGTTTGCTGGCAAACCCGAAATCGGCCGGTAAAAAGGCCAATCTTCTGAAAGGGACGGTACGTGAAGTGCTGTTCCAGGGATCGATCGCGAGGGCCAGTATCGACCTTGCGTCAGGCGACACATTCATCGTGGATCTGTTTTTGCCCAACACCTCCGCGCAGTCCGACCTGCCGCAGCACGGCAGTGCTGTTACGGTTGCGGTGGAGCCGCACAACGTGAACACGTTCGCTGCCGAGGGTGGATCATGAAGCTGCAGACCCGCAAGCGGATTGCTACTCTCGGCGTCTTGTCGCCGCCGGTACTGTGGGCACTGATTTTCCTGTTCATTCCTTACCTGATCATGTTCACGTACAGCTTCTATCTGAAGAAGTTCCCGACGTTCGAACCGGCCTTTCAGTTCGGCAACTACGCCCAGCTGGTTACCGATGCGCAATATTACCAGGTGCTGTTCAGGACGGCGAAGATCTCCATCATGGTGGGACTCTTTTCGGTGTTGCTGGGCTATCCGTTTGCCTATTTCCTGGTGTTCAAGATCAAGTCCGACCGTGTCCGGGCCATGCTTTATATGGCTGTCATCGTGCCTTTGTGGGTGTCGTATCTTTTGCGCGCCTATACCTGGAAAACTATTCTCGGCAGCGAGGGCATCCTGAACTCGTTTCTCGTGTGGAGCGGTATTCTCGACGCACCGACCGACATCTTTCTCTACAATCAGTTTTCGATGGTTGTGACGCTGACTTATATCTACGTTCCCTTCATCGTGATGCCGGCCTATGCGTCGCTCGAGAAGATCCCGCGAAGTTTGATCGAAGCTTCCAAAGACCTTGGGGTCCGGCCCTTGCGCACGTTCTGGTCGATCACCCTGCCGCTGTCGTCTCCTGGCATTGCTGCGGGCATGACGATCGCCTTCTGTCTGACCTTCGGAGACTTTATCGCTCCCGCATTGGTCGGCGGGCCAAACGGCTTCATGATTGCCAACGTCCTGACCTCACAGTTCGGCGCCGCCCTGAACTGGCCTCTGGGTGCTGCCTTGTCGATCGTGACGCTGCTGATTGTCCTCACCATCATCTCCCTGTCCGACACGTTGCAGCGGTCGGGCAAGCTGGAACTGGAGTAAGGAGGTCACATGGTAACCATCGACCAAAGCGATAACATTGCTGCCGGCACCCGGCGGCCGCTAATGGACCGGATTGCCGAACGCAGCGGATCCGATTTCCTGATTACGCTCGCAGGTTGCGTCCTTGCTTTCCTTTATCTGCCGATCGCGGTCCTGATCATATTCAGCTTCAACGAGAGCCGCACTCTGACGCTGCCATTGCAGGGTTTTACGCTCGATTGGTATTCGAAGATGTTTTCGAACGCCGACCTGTTGGCCGCAATCGGAAATTCTCTTTATGTCGCGACGTTCGCAGTGTCGCTGACCCTGGTGATCGGCATACCGGCTGCGTTTGCGCTCGATCGGCTGAGCTTCCCGGGAAAGACCGTGTTTCGCCGGTTGATATTGATGCCGATCGCTCTGCCCGGCGTCATTACCGGGATCTCGATGCTCAATCTGTTCCGGGTTGTGGGGTTTAATCTCAGTCTGGAAACCGTAATCCTGGGACATGCCACAGCGCTTTTGGCGGTGACCGTGACGCAGATCTATGCGCGGTTGCAAAGGCTGCCACGGTCCATGGAGGAAGCCTCCGCTGATCTCGGCGCAAGTCCTATCCAAACCTTTTTCTTCGTCACCCTGCCCAACATCAAGGCCGCAATCGTCGGCACGGCGCTGATCTGCTTCACCTTGTCGTTCGACGAGATACCGGTGACGTTTTTCCTCACTGGCCGCGACAACACCTTGCCGATGTATATCTGGTCGACGTTGCGGCGCGGCATCACACCGGAAATCAATGCGGTCGGCACGATCATCATCCTGGTGTCGGTTGTGTTGATCGTATTCTCCGTCTGGCTCCTGCATGAGCCGAAGAAGGATTAGAGCACATTTCGATTATTCAAGGAGACTGAACAGTGAGCAACATGGCGCCAACCTTCGACGAAAACGCCTTTACCGGCCTCTTGCACGCGGGCACCCATGGAACGTTCATGCGGCTGCCCTCCCTTCCGACCGACGCAAAGGCTCTGAAGGAAAACCAAATCACGGCTGCGTTTCTGGGCTTCCCGTGGGATGCCATGTGCATCAGCCGCACGGGCACCAATTACGGTCCCCGCGCGATCCGCGATGCCTCTGACCAGTTCTCCTTCTACAACGCGTCTTACGGATTGGACCTCAACGACCACTACAAGATGGCCGATTGCGGCGATGTGCACGTTGTTCCGGGCAGCGCTGTCAGAACCATGGACCGGGCGGAAGCCATGATGTCGCAAATTCTCGATGGCGGCGCCATGCCGGTCACCATCGGCGGCGACCATTCGATCACCATCGCCTGCGCGCGGGCGTTTGCCAAAAAGTACAAGAATCCGGGGCTGGTTCTGGTCGATATGCATTTCGACACCGCGCTCGAACTGGGCGGCGAGGAATTGAGCCACTGTTGCCCTATTCCCCGGGCGGTGGATGCGGGATTCAATCCGAAGAATATCGCCATCGTCGGTACATCAGGATGGATGAACCCGAAGTCGGAACTGAAATATATCCAGGATCAGGGCATTACCCTGATTACCCTGGAAGAGACATTGGAAATGGGGGTCAAGGAAGCAGCGGCCAAGGCGGCGGCGGTTGCCAATGACGGTACCGACGGTTTCTACCTGACATATGACATCGACTCGATTGATGCGGCCTATGCTCCTGGAACCGGGGTCCCGTCACCGGGTGGCCTGACATCGAGGGAAGCGATCATCATGATCCGCGAGTTGTCCAAGTCGGGCATTCAGGGGCTCGATCTGGTCGAGGTTTCACCCTCCTGGGATCACGACGGAATCACGTCCCGGCTGGCCGTGCGTTTGATACTGGAAGCCCTGGCCGGCAACGTGATGGGGCAGGGCTGACACGGGACCGTTGTCCCGGCGCTTCAAGGTTGCGCCACCGCTTCGGGTTGGCCGCCCAAGTCGACTTCGGTGGCTGAAGCGACATCCGATGTGCGCCTGGCGGTGTCAAAGCCTTCATAACCCTGCGCCGCGATCTTTTCACAGGTCTGCGCATAGGTGTGCTGACTGCCGATATAGGGCAGAAAGACCACCGGCTTGCCCGGCACGTTGGCGCCCATGTACCAGGATTTTGCCTTGGGGTAGAGGGTTTGCTCGCCCAGCTGTCTCACGTGGTCGACCCATTCGTCTTCGGCGGCGGTCGATGCCTCGATGCGGTCCAGCCCCTGATCCCGCATCCAGATGAGACAGTCGCGGATCCAGCCGACATGTTGTTCTATGGCCACAATCATGTTGGTGAAGACGGACGGGCTGCCGGGACCCGTGATGGTGAACAGGTTGGGGTGCCCGGCAACAGCGAGACCCAGATATGTACGCGGGCCGTCCGCCCATTTTTCGCGCAGGGCCTGACCGCCGCAGCCTCTGATGTCGATATTGTTGAGCGCCCCGGTCATGGCATCGAAACCTGTCGCGAAGACGATGACGTCGAGCTCATGGTGCCCCGCGCTGGTGCGCACGCCATCCTCTGTAATCTCTGTGATGGGTGTGGCCTTCAGATCGATCAGCGTGACATCGTCGCGATTGTAGGTTTCAAAATAGTCGATATCGACACACAGGCGTTTTGTGCCGAGTGGAAAGTCGGTCGCGCAGAGAAGCTCGGCGAGCTTCGCGTCGTTGACGACCTCGCGGACCTTGCGATGGACAAAATCGACGTAGAGGTCGTTGCTTTCCTGGTTTTTGGTGACATCGGAAAAGGTGTTCTGGAAATTGAACGCACCTTTTTTCCAGCGCTTTTCAAACTCCCGTTCCCGGTCTGCTTCGGGAACCTCGCGGGCCGGCTTCAGGTTGATGTCATGGGTGTCATAAAGGATGCCCGCGTCCGAAGTTCGCATGCGCTCGCGATATTCAGGGTATCTGGCCTTGTAGGCATTCTGTACTTCGGGTTCGAGAGGGCCGTTCCAGGCGGGCACACTGTAATGCGCTGAGCGCTGGAAAACGGTCAGGTGGCAGGCGGCCTTGGCGATCTGGGGGATCGATTGAATGGCGGATGAGCCGGTGCCGATGACCCCGACGCGCTTGCCGGTGAGATCCACTTCGTCATGGGGCCAGAGGCCGGTGTGATACTGCTCGCCACCAAAGAGCTCGGCACCTGGGATGTCGGGACGGCGCGGGGCGGACAGGCATCCGGTTGCCATGACACAGTAATGCGCTGAATAGCGGTCACCATCATCGGTGGTTATGGTCCAGCGGCTGGTGTCTTCATTGAAATGCGCCGCCGTCACGCGGGTGTCGAACTGGATGTCCCGGCGAAGGTCAAACCGTTCCGCGACATGGCGTGCGTAGTCGAGGATTTCAGGTTGTGGGGCATAGCGTTCTTTCCACTCCCACTCCTGTTGCAGGTCCTCATCGAATGAATAGGAATAGGAGAGGCTTTCCACATCGCAGCGGGCGCCGGGATAACGGTTCCAGTACCACGTGCCGCCGACATCTGATGCCATATCGATTACCCGCACGGAGAACCCGGCCTGGCGCAGGACATGCAGCATGTACAGGCCCGAGAAGCCCGCGCCGACGACGATGACGTCGAAGTTCTTTGATTGATCTGCCACCACCTGTGCCACCTTTTCTTGCCTGTGCCGTTGCGCCCGAAACGGCGCTCGCAGATTAACGTGAAATCGCTATCAGGTGAACCACGCAAAGCGGGTATTCTGCACAAAACCGGCTTGAGGTCACGCTCGATAACACCTAGGTTTTGCTGATGAAATATCCAATCCGGGGCTTCAGTCAGACGGGCCGTGTGCGGCACCTTGCCGAAGCATGGCGGCGGGCAGGGGGGAACCCATGAAAACCAACGTGAGTGAGCGCCGGATGCGTGCTGCCCGGCAGGAGGTCTATACGGATACGGACCGTTTCGCTCGGGAGCTGTCGGGCATCTTCGACCATGAATGGGTGATGATCGCGCGCGCCGGTGCGGTTCGCGAAGCCGGAGATTTTCTTGCGGCGCGGGTTGGCCGGAGACCGGTGTTCATCATTCGTCAAAAGGACGGCTCGATCAAAGCGTTCGCGAATTTTTGCCTGCACCGCTACACCAAGCTGGTTACCGGCTGCGGCAGTGCCAAACGCATTGTGTGTCCCTATCACTCGTGGACTTACGACCTTTCGGGATCCCTGATCGGCGTCACCGAGCGCGACGGGTTCGCTGATCTGGACACGACAGGCCTTGGCCTTGAAGAGCTGGCCTGCGAAATCTGGCTCGGGTTTGTGTTCGTCTCCCGACGGCACGATCTTGATCCGGTCGCAAGCCGGCTGCAGCCGCTCGCCGATCACATCTCGCATTACGGCCTGTCGGATTATGACGACCGCTATACTTTCAATGAAGAGATCTGGGACGGCAACTGGAAGCTGGTGTTTGAAAACTTTGTCGAGTGTTATCACGTCACCCACGCGCACAAGGGCTCGATTGGCCCCAGCAATCCCACCGAGCTTGCCGAACTCGGGCCCAGGGACAATCCGCATTTCTCCGTTCACTACAATCCTTACGGTTCGGAATTCCTGCCGGAAATCCACAATCAGGCACTCGATGCGCAAGAGCAGAAGCGATTGCACGTGATCGGCGTCTACCCGAATATGTTGCTGGCGATCGATCCGAATTTTGTCTGGTGGATGATGCTCGAGCCCGAGGCCATCGACCGGACAAACGCCCGCTGGGGGCTGTCGTTCTCACCGCACGCCATGCAAGGCATGAGCGACCCGGATGCTTATGCGGAAAGCATACGTAAGCTGATCAAGATCGCGACCGAGGAAGACAAGGGCATTGTCGCGCGGGTCCAGGAAGGGTCAACTTTTGGCACCGAGGAGCCCGGCTTTCTGCATGCCTCGCTGGAAACTTACGTGCGCGAGTTCCGTCTGTATCTGGACCGAATGCTCTAGTCGCGCTTGGGTCTCAGCAACGGGATCATCCAGATCATGCACGATACCACCCAGACCACGCTGCCGAGAATGGTCAGGGCGTCGCCGAAGTTGATGCCCACGGCGATGAAGATAAAGCCGGCGAGAATAAACCCGAGCAATCCGATGAGCTGATAACGGCTGTCGTCCATAGGCCTGACCCATACCCCTTGCCGGTTCGCAGCTCAAGTTTGAGTACGCCAGGCGATGATTTCATCTGACATACTATCATCGATCCTCGGTATAAGACGGGTGCGGAAAGGTTTGCAATGCAGGTTTTGCTTTTGTAGAGCATCATTAAGTGAGTTTGCAGTCATTCCGGGGATCTCAGTGGACACCGTCGTCACAAATATAGCTGAAGAACTCGGCGTCGAGCGCGTCCGGGTGGAAAAGGCGGTCGGCATCATCCTGCACCTCGTCAAATCGGAAGGCGACCCGGCTCTGGTTCCGGACCTGATGAAAGACGTTGCCGGTGCCGATGAACTGGCCGATGCCCAGGCCGACAGCAGCGGCGTTTTGCTCGGCGCCATGGAAGGTGCGCCCGGTGGCGGCACCATGGCGGCCTTTATCAAGCTCTGGAAAGTGGGCCTCAATCCGCAGGAAATTCGCCGTGTCGGCGAGCTCTTATTCGCGCACATCATGTCTCAACATGGCGAAGACCGGGTCAAGGTGGTGCTGCGATCAATTCCCGGGCTGGAGCCCTATCTCTAAGTGTTTTGCAGTGAAAAGGCCGTTCCTGTCCGCCGCAGCGGCGCCTTGCGCGCGCATGGGGTTCACACGTATCATCCCGCCGGCACCGCATCGGGGTTGGGGACAGTGACCGTTACAAAACAACTTAGTCCGATGGACGCGATCCCGCTTTATCTCGAGACCGCGACATCGAACGGCAATGTCGGTGTTATGTTCTGCTTCGATGGTCCGTTACCGTTTCGCGAATACGCAGACGGTTTTGCACAACATCGGCTCGGCCATCTGCCCCGCTTTCGGCAAAACGTCGTGCGCACGGCGTTCAATCTGAAGCTCCCGGTCTTGCAAGACGACCCCAGTTTCAACCTCGACGACCATCTGCATGATGTCGAACTGGATCCGCCGGGATCTGATGATCAATTGCGCGCCTTCATCGACAAGGTGTTCAACATACGTTTCGATTTCCGCGTGCCCGCCTGGAACCTTTATGTGGTGAACGGCCTGGCGGATGGAACATCGGTGCTGTTTCTGCACTATCACCATTGCCTGTCGGACGGTGTGGGGCTTGTGAACCGGGTGTTCCCGGCACTCCTCGACGGGCTTCCGATGTTTCCCGACGCTCCGCGCCCAGCGGATCTTTCGCCGTCAGGAATTGCGGATGACAGCAAGAGCGCCCGCCGCTTCGCAACACTCATGCGCGAGTTTGCCGGCGCGCGCGGTGCTGATTTGCCGTTCTGCCGCGCCCTGTCAGGGCGCGCGCATCACACCTCGACGTCGTTCGATCTGGCGGACGCACAGGCGATCCGCAGTGCTCTGGGAGGCACCACGAACGATGTCCTCCTTGCGGTCCTCGGTGGTGCCGTTGACCGGTTGCAGGGCCATCGGACGGACGCGCCTGCAGAAACCTATTGCCGGATTATTCAGGCAGCCAACACACGACGGGCGGACGAGCATCATGTTGACGGCAACCGTGTTGCCTTTCTGCCGGCCCTGGTGCCGCTCGGCTTGTCTGATCCGGTAGCACGGCTCAGGCGTATTGTGGATTATACCGGGGATCTTCGACGGTCCGGCGTGAGGGCGGCCACTGACGATTATCTGCGGCGTCTTCCAAAAGCGCTGCCGCCGCCGCTTCTCAATTTGGCGTTCAGGTTGCTGTCAAGCCCGTCGCTGCGTGCGCTCGGCAACATGATCATGCCGATGCCGGCCATCGACATGTATCTGTCCTACGTGCGCTGGACCGATGCCGACGCCCATATCGGCCAACGGCGCATGACCGGCCCCATCGTGCTGGCGCCATTGATGCCAAACACCGGCCTCAGTTGCGTTGCGTTCACCTATGCAGGGCGTATTTTCGTCGGGCTGACCGCGGATGCCGATACATTTCCACAGGTCGACGCATTCGCTGCTGATATGAACCATGCTTTTGAAGAGCTTCTCGCGAGTGCGACAGGCCACACCAACCCACGCCGCGCAGCGCTGTGAAACAGCGCCGCGCGCAAGAGGAAACTTTGCAATGGACATGACCGTTCCAGCCGGCGCCCCGCCATTTGAGCTCTTTTCATGGGATGTGTGGCGTGATCCTTATCCGTTCTTCGCGACGTTGAGGGAGCAATACCCGATCTACCGCCATCCGATCACGCCGTTCTGGATCATCAGCCGGTATGACGACGTAAACGAGATCGTGACCCATCCGGAAGTTTATTCCTCAAGATTTCCGGGAAATTTCGACCGCACGCTCAACGGCACCGATGCACCTGAGCACACCGCAATTCGCCGCCGACTCAGTCCTCTGGCATCCCGGCAAAGTGTTGCCGCTTTGAAAGCTGCGGTGGAAAGACATGTCGACCGCCTGATCGATGATTTCGCCGGTTCAGGGCGTTGCGAGTTCGTGTCTGAGTTCGCCCAACCACTGCCGTTCAGGGTGATGGCGGAATGGCTTGGCCTCGATCAGAGCTTGTACGACACCTGCGTCGCAGAGGTATTTCCCTTCCTTATGGCCGAGCCGCTGCTGGACGGGCAGGGGGAACCGCTGGTCGACCAGGAAGCGCTGGAGCACCGCTACGTAGCGCTGCTGAACGGCGAGATCTCAGCCTTTGACGAAACCGGCAGATCCGGGGTGTTGCCCGATCTTCTTAAACCCGCCGGGGATATGCCGCCGCTGGATCAGGAGACGGTTGCGCAACTGGCGAAGATCCTGCTTTTTGCCGGCCACAAGACAAGCGCCTGCGCGCTGGCAAACTCGATCTGGCTGCTGCTCGGCAATCCCGACATCCTCGATGCGTTACGCCAGGACATAAGCCTTGTGCCCAGTTTCGTCGAGGAATCGTTCCGGCTTGAGTCTCCGGTACAGTCGCTTTTCCGGATCACCACCGCCGAGACTGAACTTGCCGGTTTGGCGATCCCGCCATTTTCGTTTATCCGCCCGATGGTTGGGGCAGCTAACCGGGACAAAGAACGGTTTCAGGATGCCGATGAGATTCGTCTTGACCGCAAGGAGAAGAATCATTTGGGGTTGGGGCTCGGTCCGCATTTGTGCCTCGGCGCGCATCTGGCGCGAATGATTGTCAGTGTCTCGCTCACGGGTCTTATCTCTCGCCTGCAGGATCTGCAAACGGACACTCCCCTCGATCAGGTCGAGCGCATTCGCTCACCCAATTTTCGTGGCATAAAGCAACTGCCGATCACTTTTGGAGCGATCTAGAGATAGTTAAGTGAAAAGCGGTGGGGGCTCAGCAGCAGCGGTCAATGTTGATCGGCGGACGCCTGGGACAATGTGGTTCGCTCAGCAACCAAGGTGCGAGTTGCAACGACTCCGCAGGGCTGCTATGAAATTGTGAATATCAGGGGAAAAGTATGTTTCGGCTGGGGCATTCAGTTTGAGCGACCATCCAAAGAATCTGGTGATTGTGCGTGTCGGTAGCCGTTCGCGCCACCTTTCGTTTGCGCGTGGTCCGGTGCCGTGGGACCTTGCGGTGAGCACCTATGCCGAGGTTGCGCCGAAGTTGCTGGAGGGCGCCAAATATGTCCAACATACACCCGGCGGAAAATGGAATGGGATCTTTGATTTCTTCAAGAACCATCCAGAGGTCATTGATCAATATGATTATTTCTGGATTCCGGACGATGATATCAGCACTGGTCCAGCCGACGTAACGCGGCTGTTTGAGCTGGTGCGCACGCACGGGCTGGAGTTGGCGCAGCCCTCCCTTTCGCTTGAGAGCAAGCACTATCACCATATCACTTTGAACGACGATGCCTTTGCCGTGCGGCGAACGAACTTTGTCGAACTCATGGTTCCGGTGTTTCACCGCGATTTGCTGAAAACCCTTATGCCCATGTTCGAAGGCAACTGGGCCGGGATGGGGCTGGACATGATCTGGCCGAACTTTACGAAAGATCCACGCTCGAACGTGGGTATCATTGACGATGTCATCGTCGTTCATCACGGCGAACTGGGGTCGTTCCTCTACGGCAATATGCGCAGGGCGGGCATCATTCCGATGGTCGAGTACCGTCAGAATGCAAAACGATTCCATATCAAGCCACGGATACCACGTGCGCATGCGGGCCTTTTGAAGGATGGCGCGAGGGTGAACCGCAGAGTTCACATGATCAAGCATTCCATGGCGGCACGACGCCGCAATCGCGGCCGCATCCCGCACAATCCGGTGACGCTGCACAACATCGCCCGGTTGCTGTTTGCGTATTTTGAGTCGTACAAGTTCAGCTATCGCACGAAGCTGAAAAGCGCCAGTGCGATGTTGAGAACGCTGGTCTAGATCGTTTCACCCACTTAACCGGAAGACGCGTTTACGGCGCGCCAGACCTGCTCGGCGGTCAGCGGCATTTCAAGATGCGTGACCCCAAGCGGGGCAAGCGCGTCCAGTGCCGCGTTGATGATTGCCGGTGGCAGGCCGACCGTGCCCACTTCTGCGCAGCCCTTGGCGCCAAGCGGGTTATGGGTACAGACGGTGCCGTGGTGGTGCACCTCGAGAGGTGGCATGGTGTCGGCCCGGGGCATCGTATAGTCCATGAAGGTTCCGGTCAGAAGTTGGGCGCTTTCGGGATCAAACAGTGCGTGTTCGAACAGTGCCTGGCCGATGCTCTGGGCGAGACCACCTTGTATTTGACCCTCGACGATCATCGGATTGATCACCGTGCCCACATCGTCGACGGCAACGATGCGTAGTATGCGCGTTACACCGGTTTGTGGATCGATTTCCAGCTCGCACACATGACAGCCGCCGGGAAATGTCCAATTCTCCGGATCGTAAAATGCAGTAGCGGTGAGGCCGGGTTCAGGATCGTCGGCCGGGAGATCGGCTGCCGAATAGGCCATCGCCGCGATGTCGCGAAATGCAATGACCCGATCGGTGCCGGTTACCTTGAACACGCCGTGCTCCACTTCGATGTCGTCTACGGCGGCTTCCAGCGCGTGAGCGGCAAGGCGGGTTGCCTTGGCGATCACCTTGTCCAGCGCGCGGACAACGGCACTGCCGCCGATGACCAGGGAACGCGAGGCCACCGTGCCGCAACCGAAATGCACCCGGTCCGTATCGCCCTGCACCACTTTGATTTCGCTGAATGGCACGCCGAGCCGGTCGGAGACGATCTGTGCAAAACTTGTTTCATGGCCCTGGCCCTGGCTGTGGGTTCCAACGAAAACTGTAACGGCACCCGAGGGGTGCACACGAACATCGGCGGCTTCGTGCCGGCCGCCGCGGGTGCCGAGGCTTTGATAGACCCGCGAGGGGACACCTCCGGCGACTTCAAGATAAGTGGAAAAGCCGATACCGCGCATGAGGCCCGCAGCGCGTGACGTTTTTTGGCGTTCCGGAAAGCCGCGATGGTCGACCGCCTCGAGCGCGCGCTCAAGCGTGCCGTGATGGTCGCCGGAATCGTAGGTGAGGCCGAGGGGCGTCGCGTAAGGAAAAGCGTCTTTGGGGATAAAGTTCCGTCGCCTGATGTCGAGGCGGTCCATCCCCAGAGCCTGTGCAGCCTTGTCCATCAGGCGTTCGAGCACATAGGTCGCCTCCGGCCGGCCCGCTCCGCGATAGGCATCGACCGGCGTCGTGTTGGTGAAGGCAAGGCGAACGCGCGCATGGATTGCCGGAATGCGGTACACACCCGACAACAACGGCGCATAATAAGTTGTTGGTATCGCCGGTGCGGCCTGTGACAGATAGGCGCCGAGATTGGCGATGGTCGAAACCCGAAGGCCGGTGATGATGCCGTCGCCGTCGAGCGCCATTTGCGCCGAGGTCACGTGGTCCCGGCCCTGTGCATCAATGACAAAACCTTCCGAGCGTTCGGCGCGCCACGCGACCGCACGGTCAAGTTTGGCGCAGGCCCAGGCCAGCACGGTTTCCTCCGAATAGAGAAATATCTTGGTGCCGAAGCCGCCGCCCACATCCGGTGACACCACCCGCAGATCGGTTTCAGGGATATGCAGAATGAGGTGGCAAAGCATGGCGCGGACGCCGTGCGGAATCTGACTGGTGGTGAAGAGCGTGTAACGGTTATCCCCATGGTCGAAAGATGCGCGCGCCGCGCGTGGCTCCATAGGGCAGGCAGCGATACGGTTGTTGGTGAGCTCGATTTCGACACTATGATCCGCGGTATCGAAAGCGTGGGCGACGGCGTCATCGTCACCGATCTCCCAGTCACAACAGAGGTTTTCCGGCGCTTCGGGCCAGATTTGCGGTGCGTCGCCGCGAATTGCTGCCGCCGTGCCGGCAATGGCTGGAAGCGGGTCATAGTCGACGACGATGCGTTCACTGGCGTCTTTCGCGGCGGCAACGGAGCGGCCGATGACAACTGCAACCGGGTCGCCGACATGACGCACGGTATCGACGCAGAGCGCCGGGTGCGGTGGTTCTGCCATGGGTTCGCCGTTCCGGCCCGTGATCGCCCACGTACAGGGGAGTGTGCCGATGCCTGCCGTAACGAGATCGGCGCCGGTATAGACCGCAACCACATCCGGCATGGCTGTCGCCTGTGATATGTCGATGCGCAGAATTTTCGCATGCGCATGGGGGCTGCGCAGGAAGACAGCCTGATAATCGCCATGGGCTCCGAGATCGTCCACGTAACGGCCGCGGCCTTGCACGAACCGTTGATCCTCGGAACGCCGGACCGGCTGGCCTATGGCGACATGCTGGATCGGCGCTGTTTCTTCATTTTCTGTGCTCATCAACTATGATCCTCAACAGGCCCTAGTGTGCTGGAATTTACGTCTGCGGCCAACCGGCATTCGCCGTGTGCGGAGAACAAATGTTAGACTTGTGGTTTCGAAATGGAGGCGGGTGGGGATGGTAATGACGACGCAGGATCAAACCGTATGCTATCGCAATGTAGACTGGCTTGTGCGCTGGAACGAAAAAGACGGCGCGCATGAGTATCTGCGCGGTGGCGATTTTGCCTATGACGGCGATGGCATCGTGCATGTGGGCCGGGATTTCGCTGGAGCCTGTGCCGAGGAGCGAGATGGCCGGGGCACAATGATCATGCCGGGCCTGATCAACCTGCACACGCACTCTGCCACCATGCCGGTGCTCAAGGGCATCCGCGAGGACATGGCCAATCCGTCGCTTTATATGTCGGCGCTTTATGACGGCTGGAACCTGTTTCCGACACCGCCCGAGCGCAAGCGCTGGAACACGGCCTATGCCTATGGCGAGATGTTGCGCTCCGGCGTCACCACGGTGCTCGACATGTGTTACCCGTTTCCCGGTTGGGTCGACGTGGCCGATAAGAGCGGCTTGAGGTGTTATCTGGGCGGCCTGTTCCAATCGGCGCAGTGGTCGACCAGCAACGGTCACAGTCTTGACTATATCTGGGCGGAAGACGGCGGCGAGGCGGCCATGGCCAGTTGCATGGCTGTGATCGAGGAGGCGCGCCAGCACGCGTCGACCCTGCTCGACGGCGCCGTGACCCCGATGGCAGTGGATACCTGCACGCCGGAACTCATCCGCGATGCGGAGGCCGAAAGCCTGCGCCTCGGCGCGCCGTTCCAGCTGCATGTCGGGGAATCGATGATTGAGTTCCTTGAGATGACACGCCTCACCGGAAAATCCCAGATGCAGTGGCTGGAGGCCAACGACCTTTTGCTTGAGGGTATGCTGATCGGGCATGGGATATTTCTCGATCATCATTCCTGGCTGCACTGGGGAACCCGCGACGATCTCGACCTGCTGGTCGATATCAAAGCAGCGGTGACGCACTGCCCCGTGGTGTTCAGCCGTTACGGCATTACGCTTGAATCGTTCGGGCTCTACAATGACGCCGGCGTCACCATGACGATCGGCACCGATGTTTTCCCGCACAACATGATCGAGGAGATGCGCGCGGCTGCCGTGTGCGGGCGGATCGCCGATCAGCATATGCACGCGGTTCCGACAACATCGGTGTTTGAGGCGGCAACCAGCGAGGCGGCACGTGCGCTGGGGCGCGATGACCTTGGCAGGCTCGCAGTGGGTGCAAAGGCCGATTTCGTGGTGGTGGATACGCAAGTGCCGGAAATGCAACCGCTCTATGATCCCCTGCGCAGTCTGATACACACTGCTGCAGACCGTGCCGTGCGCGATGTTTTTGTAGGTGGCATCGAACGGGTGCGGGACGGTGTCGTGTTGTCCATCGACATGGCCGATGCGGCATCACAAGTGACTGCAACACAGGATGAGTTGATGCCCGATGCATCGTCGCGCCACTGGGCGCAAAAGCCACTCGACGAAATTGCACCGCGCACCCTGCCTTTGGCGCAAGATTAGGAACTATTAGATATGAACGATGCAGTCCTGGTGCTCAACGCCGGCTCGTCCAGCATCAAGTTTGCGCTTTTTTCAGCGGCAGATCCCGAGAGCGCTCCGCTGATCAAGGGCAGGATCGGGGGGATCGGCCGGGCGCCGGATTTCTCGGCCCGCGATGCGGATGGGGTTGAGTTGGCGGAAGACGGCCTGATCGCGATTGATACCACCGCGGGCCACGGTGAGTTGACGACCCGTCTTCTGGAGTGGCTGGACGATCACGACAACAGCCTGAACCTGATCGCCGCCGGTCACCGCGTGGTGCATGGCGGGCAGAGCTTCGCAGCGCCGGCGATGATCACCGCAGACGTCATGAGCAAACTGCAAAAACTCGTGACGCTGGCACCGCTGCACCAGCCGCATAATCTGGCCGCGGTCGATGCGGTTTCTGAGCGGATGGCGGGGTTGCCCCAGGTTGCCTGTTTCGACACCAGTTTTCACCGCACCCAGCCGCGGCTTGCACAGCTGTTTGCGCTGCCGCGTGAGCTCAGCGATCAGGGCCTCATCAGGTACGGTTTTCACGGGCTGTCCTATGAGTATATCGCAAGCGTCTTGCCCGACCATCTGGGAGATGGCGCAAACGGCCGCGTGGTGGTGGCGCATCTCGGCAACGGCGCCAGCATGTGCGCCATGAAGGAGAGGCAGAGCATTGCCACCACAATGGGATATACCGCCCTTGACGGCTTGATGATGGGGCGGCGCTGCGGTGCGATTGACCCCGGCGTCATTTTGCATCTGGTCAACGGGATGGGCATGAGCCCGGCCGAGGTCGAACGGCTGTTGTACCAAAAATCAGGGCTGCTCGGTGTGTCGGGTATCAGCAACAACATGCAGGTTTTGCAGGAGAGTGCAGAGCCCAATGCCAGGGAAGCAATTGATCTGTTTTGCTACCGCGCTGCCGGCCAGCTTGGCATGCTGGCGACGGCGTTGGGTGGCCTGGACGCCATCGTTTTCACGGCTGGGATTGGCGAGAACTCATCAACGGTCCGGCAGCGCATATGCGATCGACTGACGTGGTTGGGTGTCGAACTGGACGTAGAGGCAAACCAGACCAATGCCACGAAAATCAGCCGGCCTGAGGCGGCCATAGAGGTTCTGGTGGTTGCAACAAACGAAGAGCAGGTGATTGCAAAGGCCGCCCTCGGCCTGGTGGGCGCGCCCGGTTGATCTTGCCTACCCCCGATTCCCGCGGCATAGCGGAAACGATCTGGATGGAGAGTGGAACCATGAGCATTGATCCGGAACTGAGCGCGCGGATATCGCGATCGGTCGTAGAGGCCTTCGACGAGCAGATTGCCTTTACGCAAGATCTGGTGCGGTTTCCCTCGACGCGGGGCAATGAACACACAGTGCAGGATTTCATGGCCCGGGCCATGCGTGAACGCGGCCTGACACTTGACCGCTTCGATATGGATCACGGCGCCATTGCACGCCACCCGGGTGGCTCGCAGATCTCCGAGCATCACTCGCAAGCCCCGATTGTGGTCGGCATCCATCGCCCGAGGCAGGAGGTTGGCCGTTCTCTCATCCTTCAGGGCCATGTTGATGTGGTGCCGACGGGACCTGAAGACATGTGGACCACGCCGCCGTTCGATCCGGTGGTGAAGGACGGGTGGATGTATGGCCGCGGGGCAGGCGACATGAAGGCCGGTGTCGCCTCAAACCTGTTTGCGCTCGATGCGTTGCGCCGCTTGGGGCTGCAGCCGGCTGCCACGGTCTATGTGCAAAGCGTGGTGGAGGAAGAATCGACCGGCAACGGCGCCTTGATGACGCACCTGCGCGGCTACAAGGCGAATGCAGCCCTGGTGCCGGAGCCGCTGGGCGAAAGCCTGACGCGGGCCAATGTCGGGGTTTTGTGGTTCCAGGTCGAAGTGCGTGGGGTGCCCGCGCATGTGGCCTATATGGGCGAAGGGGCAAACGCCATCGATGCGGCTTACCGGCTGGTGGGCGGGTTACGGGAGCTGGAGGCGAAATGGAACCAACAGGTGTCCGGCAATCCCTGGTTCAAGGATGTGGACCACCCGCTGAACCTTAATGTGGGGCGCATCGAAGGCGGTGACTGGGCCTCTTCCGTACCGTCCTGGTGCAAGGTCGACTTTCGAATTTCCTTCCTGCCGGGCACCAGTGCCGATGCGGCGCGGCGTGAGGTGGAGGACTGCATTTCCGCATTTGCGCTGACGGATTCCTACCTGTCTAACAGTCCACCGCAAATCAGGTTCAACGGGTTTACGGCGGAAGGCTATGTGCTGGAGCCGGGCTCGGACGCAGAAGCGGTCCTGACCGCCGTGCACCAAGATGTCATGGGGCGGCCCATGCAACCCACGCCGTCAACGGCTTATCTCGATTCCCGTGTCTATGTGCTCTACGACAACATCCCGGCGCTGAACTATGGCGCCATATCGGAGAACATTCACGGGGTCGACGAACGGGTCGACCTTGCATCCGTGCAGCGCACGACGGAAGTCATTGCCCGCTTCATCGCGGAATGGTGCGGCGTCGAAGATGTGAGCGGCTAGGGCTGTCTCAGATGGAATTGTGGATTCCGATCACAATTCTTGCAGCCTTCATGCAAAATCTGCGGTCCGCGTTGCAGAAGCATCTGAAGGACCGTTTGAGCACAACCGGGGCGACGTTCTCGCGCTTTGTCTACGCGGCGCCGCTGGCGTTGGTCTATGTCGCCGGGCTGGCCGGCTTTGCCGGCGTTCAACTGCCGGAGCCAAGTGCCGAATTCGCCGTTTATGCCGGTATCGGCGCCCTGTCCCAGATCTTTGCGACTGCACTTCTGGTTTATCTTTTCTCCCTTCGCAATTTTGCGGTCGGAACGACTTTCTCGAAGACCGAAACCCTTCAGGCCGCTGTGTTCGGTGTCGTGGTGCTGGGGGAAACGGTCGGCGCCATGGCCGTGTTCGCGATCATTGTCAGCCTTGCCGGTGTGATGATGCTGTCAATGGCGCAATCGGCGTTCTCCCTTCGCGAG
>JAJFHM010000014.1 GCA_021775625.1 Hyphomicrobiales bacterium
TTGACGCCGAAACGGGCACGGAAGCATAGGCCACCTTCTGCGACAGGTTTTGACGTGTCGTAGAGGTTGGGTGTGCCGGTGTGGCCCATATCCGCGGTGCCCCAGCACGGCCAGGGAAGGCCGTAATATTCACCGTCGCAGGGACCGCCGTTCGCACGGAGTGTGGTCCTGTCGAAGGTGTGCTGGTTCGCCATATGCTTTTTCAAGCGGTCCGGCGATTGACCGGTGTAGCCGATCGTCCACATGCCCTTGTTGAACTCGAGGGTGGTTTCCTCGACGTTCGGCTCGTCATTCTCGACCTTGATGTTCTTGAACATCTCGTCCGCGAAGCCGAGCTTCTTGGCAAGCTTGTACATGATCGTCTGGTCAGGCAGCGACTCGAACAACGGGTCGACGACCTTGTCACGCCACTGCAGCGAGCGGTTGGACGCAGTGACGGAACCATAGGTTTCGAACTGTGTCGACGCCGGCAACAGATAGACACCGTCCTGGCGATCGTGCATCGCCGCAGTCGCGGTCGGATAAGGATCGACGACGACCAGAAGGTCGAGTTTCTTCATCGCTTCCTGCATTTCCGGCCCGCGGGTCTGCGAGTTCGGCGCGTGCCCCCAGAAGACCATGGCCCGGAGATTGTCCGGCTGGTCAATCTGGTCTTTCGGTGTCAGGACACCGTCGATCCAGCGCGATACCGGAATACCCTTGGACTGCATCAGCTTCTCAGAAGCAAACTGTCCGAGCAGGTAGTCGTACTCGACATCCCAGACCCGTGCCCAGTGCTTCCACGAACCTTTCTTGAGGCCGTAATAGCCAGGCAGAGAGTGGGACAACACGCAAAAGTCGGTTGCGCCCTGCACATTGTCGTGACCGCGGAAGATGTTGCAGCCGCCGCCGCTGGTGCCCACGTTGCCAAGGGCCAGCTGGAAAATGCAGTAGGCACGCGTGTTGTTGTTGCCGTTGGTGTGCTGTGTGCCACCCATGCACCAGATGAATGTCCCTGGCTTATTGTTCGCCATGGTGCGGGCAACCCGCTTCACCTGAGATTCCGGAACGCCGGTTACACGCTCGACCTCTTCAGGGTCCCAATTGGCGATTTCTTCCTTGACCTTGTCCATGCCCCAGACGCGCTGGCGGATGAACTCTTTGTCTTCCCAACCATTTTCGAAGACGTGCCAAAGAATACCCCAGATCAGCGCCACGTCAGAGCCCGGACGGAGCCGGACATATTCGGTGGCATGCGCGGCGGTGCGCGTGAAGCGCGGATCGCATACGATCAACGGGGCGTTGTTTTCTTCCTTTGCCTTCATCAGGTGCAGCAACGACACCGGGTGCGCCTCGGCAGGGTTGCCGCCGATCAGGAAGATCGCGCGCGAATTGTGGATGTCGTTTAAGGAATTCGTCATCGCGCCATAGCCCCAGGTGTTGGCAACACCGGCAACCGTGGTTGAGTGACAAATACGCGCCTGGTGGTCACCATTGTTGGAGCCCCAGAAGGCATAGAATTTCCGGAACAGGTAAGCCTGTTCGTTGGAGTGCTTGGCGGAACCGAGCCAATAGACCGAATCCGGTCCCGACTTGGCACGAATGTCGAGCATCTGATCGCCGATCTCGTTGACCGCGTCATCCCAGCTCATGCGCTTCCACTTGCCGCCTTCGAGCTTGGTCGGATATTTCAAGCGCCGCTCACCGTGAGCGTGCTCGCGTACCGCCGCGCCCTTGGCACAGTGAGCGCCCAAGTTGATGGGGCTGTCCCAGCCGGGCTCCTGCCCGACCCAGACGCCGCTCGCAACTTCGGCCAAAACTGTGCACCCAACTGCGCAGTGGGTACAAACCGATTTTCTGATTTCGATTTTGCCCTCACCTTCGGCAGCGGCAGACTTCTGAACCATTCCGTCTTTGAGCGATGCAACGGCTGCAATGCCGCCAATCGCCAAACCGGAGCGTTTCAGGAATGTTCGCCTGTCAATGGCTCCACCCGTCAACTCTGTTAGGGCCGATGACAAACGGGGGCCAATCGCCACCCCGCCAGTCTTCTTCCTAAGCATGTTTCTCTCCTCTCAATGCGACCTCTTTTTAACGTATCAGAGGTCTTCTCGTTCGAACTCATCCGCGTCAAAACAACCACCAGTTGGCGGTCACCTCACACCCAAGCCTCAGAACCTTGCGAGTTCGTAGTAGGTCTTGACGTGCTCGGTTTCCCGATATCCAGCAGACGTTTCGGACAGGGCTTCGTTCGCTTTCGCGTCATCCTGACCCATCGCCATGGCAACACCACCGGTAACGGCGCCGATGCCAGCGAGCTTCAGAAATTCACGACGGCCGGCTTTCGCCTTATCGCTCATTTGCGTCTTGCTCCTTCTCAACAAGTTTTGCGTGTCGACCCGCCTCGAACAGCGGCACGCAATTGCAAAGTGGACCTGGCGTCAAGTGTCGCCCTGGTCCGGCGGCGATGTGGTTTCATCGCTTCTCTTGGTGGGCCTCTTTCGAAGCCAGTTGGTCCAACCCTGATGCGAACGGCACCAGGAGCAGAATCAATCCATGGTGAACGCCACTTCCTCGATCTCGATGAAGCAGCGTCCCACCGAACCGAGCGCGCCGTACAATACGGATGACTTCGCAGCTTCCAGGTCGGTGAAAAAGTGTTTTGCCCAGGAACCAACGTGGGCATCGAAAAATGTCTTCTGTTCTTCCAAATCGGCGGGCTTTTCAAAGTCACCGCAAATCAGACCGCTCATCATTTCGCACACGGCAGCGATGTGATCTTCCGGCTCCTTCACATTCTCACGCCGCTCGATGCCCAGTCTCATCATGTCACCGCGCAGCTTCGCCAACGGCTTTTCATGCAGGAAGCCGGTGAGATAGTAGGAACCGTAAGGCAGCAGCTCGCCACGGCCAATGCCGATGAAGAGTTCGTGAAATTCCTGGGTGATGGTTGCAGCGTCCGACCTGGCGGCGATCTTGGCGAAAGCGGCTATGGCTTTTCCAAGGTCGGTGTCATCGCCGGTCATTTGCGCGGCGACTTTCAAGCCATCGGCGTCGACAGGATTGTGCAGGAAATGCGCAAGCATCCGGTAGAGCTGGGACCTCAGCTCTTCTTCCGCGTTAAGCGGCGATCTGTCCAGAACTTGTGCTTCGCTCATACCCTGCGGAAATGTTGGTTGTTATGATTTGCACCGTCCAAAAGATCCGTCTCTTCCAAACGGCATGAGGCATCGTGCGAACGAGACCTCCCCGTATCGTGAATTAAACCCCAGAATCATTCTAAAGGCAAGGAAGCGGGGGTTGCCGCGCGGCATAGTTCCCACCAGATGGGACCCCGCATAGTTTGCTGTATTTGCTGACAAAAATGGCAATATGACCGCCGTAATTGCAGACAATGACCAATTACAACCGTTCACAATCTTGCCATCCGGCACGCAAGGCCCTTGACCTGCCGGTCATTCAGACCGATTCTTGTCTGAAATCTGCTACACAATTGTCTCCGTCAAGGGACAGGGAGCGTTTGCGTGACTGAAGGACCCATTGAGCTGCCCGCCGATACGCTTGGCGCGGTGTCCGGTCAACCATCGATGATCGATCCGTTTGGGCGGCACGTTTCCTATTTGCGCGTGTCGGTGACCGACCGCTGTGATTTCCGCTGCGTTTACTGCATGGCCGAAGACATGACGTTTCTGCCGAAGCGGGACGTTCTGACGCTTGAGGAGCTGGACCGGTTGTGTTCCGCCTTCGTCGAAAAGGGTGTGCGCAAATTGCGTCTTACCGGTGGCGAACCGCTGGTGCGCCGCAACATCATTTGGCTCATCCGGCAATTGTCCCGGCACCTGAACACAGGCGCGCTGGAAGAACTTACCCTGACAACGAACGGCAGCCAGCTGGGACGTTACGCCAGCGAACTGATGGACTGCGGGGTCAAGCGCATCAACGTGTCACTCGACACGTGCGATGCAAAAAAGTTTCATGAGATCACCCGCTGGGGCGATCTCGACAAGGTCATGGGCGGCATCGATACAGCGCTTGACGCCGGCCTCAAGGTCAAGATCAACATGGTCGCGCTCAAGGACGTCAACGAGCACGAAATCGAAACCATGATGAAATGGTGCCATGGCAAGGGCATGGACCTCACCTTGATCGAGACCATGCCTCTGGGCGAAATTGACGGCGACCGGACCGATCAGTACCTGCCCCTGTCGCAGGTTCGCGCCCGGTTGCTCGACACCTGGACGCTGGAAGACATTCCCTACAAGACGGGTGGTCCGGCGCGCTACGTGGAGGTCAAAGAAACCGGCGGCAGGCTTGGTTTTATTACACCGCTCACGCATAATTTCTGCGAGAGCTGCAACCGGGTGCGGCTGACCTGTACGGGCACGCTCTATATGTGCCTCGGCCAGGACGATGCAGCGGACCTGCGTGCACCGTTGCGCGCATCCGAGGGCAACGAACTCCTGAGTTCGGCAATCGATGAGGCCATCACGCGCAAGCCCAAGGGCCACGATTTTATCATCGACCGCGATCACAAGGGCCCTGCCGTGACACGGCATATGAGTGTCACGGGCGGCTGAGTGCGAGGCCTGGGGTCCATCACAAATTCTGCGATGCGCGTTCAGGCGGTTATCATTCGGCACGAAATCAGGTACACTGCGTTACAGAGTCGGTTCCCGCGAGTTGAGGCTCACCGGAACCGGGCACGATTACCGCTAACAACATGGGACGCTATGTCAACGACCCGCGACTTCATCGATACATGGTTTCATCGCGTCTGGACGGAACAGGATACGTCTGCGATCGATGAAATGCTGGTGCCGGATGGCACCGCCGAAGGACTTGGCGAGAATCATCGTGAAGGTCCGGAAGGCTTCAAGAAATTCCACTCGGATGTCTGCGCCATGTTCGTAGACATCGTCATCACGGTCGACAAGATCCTCGAGCGCGACAAGTGGGTATCGACCTTGTGTACCTTCCGCAGCAAGCGGCGCGATACAGGGGAGCCTGTCGAAACCACCGGCAGCATGTGGTTCAGGATTTCCGACGGCAAGATCACAGAGGTCTACAATCACTGGGACTATGTCGGCCTGTTCGAAAGCATGAAGCTCCTGCCCCAGCACACGCTGGAGCGTGGCCTGCGCGGCGAAAAGATCGCCTGAGCGAATCCGGTCCCGCCATTCGGGCGGGCGGGGGACTTGTGCCAACTAGAGCACATTCATGACGAAGCAGGGCCGATGACCGACCTCCCTAAAATCACCGGGCTCAAGGCCCGCAGTGTCAATGCACCACTCGACCGTCCGGTCCGGACAGCGTCCGGTTCGCTTGAAACAGCGCCGCTTGTTCTGATAGATGTCGAGACCGACGCCGGCGTCACGGGACGGGCCTATGTCATGGGCTACACGCCGGTCTCGCTTGAACCCATGCGCGCCTTCCTCAGCAATATCGAGCCGATGTGTGTCGGCAAATCGATCGCACCGTTCGATCGCGCCACCGACTTCGAAAATGCATTTCGGCTGATGGGCCGCCAGGGTCTGGTCGGCATGGCCCTGTCCGGTCTCGACATGGCGCTGTGGGACGCGCTGGGCCAGGCGCATGACACCGCCGTCGTTCAGTTGCTCGGCGGCGAGGCCAGACCGGTGATTGCCTATGACAGCTACGGCATTGTCGACATGCCCGCCGATGCCGGCGTGCTCGAGGCGTCCGTCAAACGGGGTTTTCAGGCAATCAAGATCAAACTGGGGCAGGCGGATGTGGCGCTCGACATCGCGACCTGCCGCGCCGTGCGTGAGGTCATCGGCAACGATGTGGCCTTGATGATCGATTACAATCAATCGCTCACCGTTCAGGAGACCCTCTACCGGCTTGAACATCTGATCGAATTCGACCTTGCCTGGGTCGAGGAACCGGTGCCGGCAGAAGACCTCGACGCTCATGCCGAAATCCAGGCCGCTTCTCCCTTCCCGGTGCAGACCGGCGAGAACTGGTGGTTTGTCTCAGACATGGAAAAGGCAATAGCCGCAGGGGCTTGCGATTATGCGATGCCGGATCTGATGAAGATCGGCGGCATCACCGGCTGGCAGAAGGCGGCCGGTCTGGCGGCAGCCGCGCGCATGCCCATGTCGAGCCATCTCTTCATCGAAGCGAGCGCACATGTGCTGCCGGTTACGCCGACGGCGCACTATCTGGAGTATCTCGATCTTGCCTCGACCGTGCTGCAGGATCCACCTGAACTTGTCGATGGACATGTGACGCCAAAGGGCCCCGGCCTTGGAATGGTCTGGAACGAAGATGCGGTGAAACGTTATCTCGTGTGAGTTGCCCTCCCCAGAGGGCGGATGCGATCATGCGGGCTGATATTTGAGCCACAAATTCCGGAAGGCGCGTTCAATGGAGAACCGTGAAGCCCTGGCGACACTTGTGCTTCGGCTCGGTCTCGCCTGGTTTTTGCTGGTGTGGGCGGTCAACAAGATCCTGGCGCCACAGCAATATCAAAAGATCTGGGGCTACTTCTACGGCATCGATATTGGCGCCACTGCACCCTATGCCCTGGCCGCCGGCCAGATCATCGTGTGTGCCGCAATGGTGCTCGGGCTCTGGCGGGTGGTGTCCTACGCCCTCGGCTTTGCCATGCATGCGGTGACGATCGCCATCATCTCCCCCACCCTGATCGCCCCCTTCGTCATCAAGAACGGGTTCCCCACCAATCGCAATCAGGCCATCGCGGTGGCCGCGATTGCAGGCTTCGCCGCGCTTTGGCTGTTGCGCCACCGTGATCACTGGTCGCTGGATGAGTGGATCAAGCGCAGGCGCTGATGGTGGAGCGGCGCATCACCCGCCTGACCCCCTCACCCCCAGACCACACCTTTGGACAAGCACCAAATTACCCTTGTCCAAAGGTGCGAACACGGCAATAGTGTCGACAGTGTCAACAATCGAAAGGAGGTGATCCAATGTCTAATGAGATTTCGGTGCTGTTTGAGGACCTTGGATATGTGTCAGGTATTCGTGGAGCATACTCCGCCTGATCCGCAACTCCTTCGAACCGAACTCCGGTGTCGGGGTTCTGAGACACACCAAACTCATGGGGGGCCGCAGCAATGCGGCCCTTTTTGATTGCGCCAAACCCTTTCGAGGCCGAAAATGCGCGCCGAATGAAACTGAAGGTGTTGTGCAGTGATCGTTTGTCAGTGCAATCGGCTGACGTCGGAAGACGTGGATTGGACCGCGCGCGGTTTCGCCGAGCTGGATCCCCATCTCCGGGTTACCGCCCTCGCGGTTTTCGTGTCGTGTGGCCGGCGCCCGAAATGCGGCAACTGTATCCCTTTGATCAACCGGCTGTTGCTGGAGAGCCGAGCCCAATCCAGCGATTGATAACCAAAATTTTAACCCGTCTAGTTTGGAACAGTTCTAATAAACAAATTGCCTCGCCGTCCGGTTTCCGGGTAGTACATGGTGCAGAGGATCCAACCCGTTTTCAACCAATGGAGGATGTCATGAAGGGCAGCAAAAAAGTCATCGAATATCTCAATAAGGCGCTGCGCCATGAGCTCACGGCAGTCAATCAGTACTGGTTGCACTATCGCCTCCTCGACGACTGGGGCTTTGGCAAACTGGCCAAGAAAGAACGTGAGGAATCGATCGAAGAGATGCAGCACGCCGACAAACTGGTCGAGCGCATCATTTTCCTCGAGGGCCACCCCAACCTGCAAACCCTCGACCCTTTGATGATCGGACAGAACATCAAGGAGGTTCTGGACTCCGATCTCAAGGCGGAATACAGCGCCCGCGCTCTTTATATGGAAGCGCGCAAAGTGTGCCGTGACGAAGACGACTTCGCGACCATGGAGCTGTTCGAAACGCTCATCGGAGATGAAGAAGACCACATCGATTTCCTCGAGACACAACTCGATCTTTTGAACTCGATCGGTGTCGAAAACTACGGCCAGTTGCAGGCCGATTCCGCCGACGGTGGTGGTGAGTAGCCGCACCTCCCCTTTTGCGCTTCAAATCCACATCCGCTTGCCGTCGCCTGGGCCAAATTCCCGCTTGACTATTAGTAAACCATTTGGTTGACTAATAGTCATTGATAATTGGAATTCGACTTTGGCCAAGACGGACGTGGGTCCGGCGGTTGCGCGGGCAGACGTCTTGGTCATCGACAGGCGTGCCGCCTGGTTTGATGAGGAGAGCGGTCACATGAACTATCAGGACACATCGAACGAAATCAACGCACACCGGCTGCAGATATTGCAGTTGCGCGAAAAAGTGCGCGAACTGCAGGCGGCCATCGAGCCCCAGGAGGTGAAGGACTACGCGTTTGAAACGCCGGACGGGGCAGTCCACCTCTCGGACCTGTTTGGCAGCAAGGACACCTTGCTGATGGTTCACAATATGGGCATGAGCTGTCCTTACTGCACCTTGTGGGCCGATGGCTTTAACGGCATCGCAGCCCATCTCGAAGACAGGGCGGCGTTTGTTGTGTCCTCGCCGGATGCACCCGAAGCCCAGGTCGACTTCAAAACCTCACGCGGCTGGACGTTCCGCATGGTCTCCAGCAAGGCAACGGGTTTTGCCGAAGACATGGGCTACAAGGGTGATGAGGGCTTGGAACCCGGCATATCGGTGTTCCGCAAACGGGAGCGGCAGATTGTCCGCGTTTCCGACACAAGCTTCGGACCGGGCGACGACTTCTGCGCCATATGGCACCTGTTCGGTCTCATTCCCGAAGGCCCGGATGGCTGGCAGCCGAAATACAAGTACCCGTAATTATCCGGCGGGTGCCGGGCGCGACTTCAGCTTCTTGTAGGCCGCCGGCACCAGTGACAGGACCGACAGTCCAACCAGCGCGGTGATGACTTCCGGCGTCAGTGCGGATGCTGGCGAGAACGCGCCGCCGCGGTCAAACACGCTGCCCAGGCCCGCACCGACAGAGACGAAAACGAAGGTGCCGGGGATAATACCGAGGACGGTGCCGAGTGCGTAGGTGCGCAACGGCACACCGAGGAACGCCGGCACCAGATTGAC
Source organism: Hyphomicrobiales bacterium (assembly GCA_021775625.1). Lineage (GTDB taxonomy): Bacteria > Pseudomonadota > Alphaproteobacteria > Rhizobiales > JAJFHB01 > JAJFHM01. The sequence goes on from JAJFHM010000014.1 coordinate 9,004, forward strand.
GACGAAAAACGGGAACAGCGGAACGAGCCGGAGCACAAGCAGATAACTCAGGGCATTCTCATTGAAGCCCTGCTCCATCTTCTTCAACCAGGGGCCCGCCTTGGCCTTGAGCACATCGCCGAGCGCCGTGCGGGCGGCAAGAAATATTCCCACTGCGCCGAGTGTCGCTGCAATCACCACCCACAGCGTTCCGAAAAGCGTCCCGAAGAGAAAACCGGCGGCAATCGACAAAATCGCACCGCCCGGCAGAGAAAGCGCCGTTGCCGCCGCATATCCCGCAATGAAAACCGCTGCCGCGAGGAGTGCGTTATCGTGCACGAACGCGGCAAGAAATGCCCGGTTATCCCGGAGAACCTCGAAACTCAGGTACTCATCGACACCCAGCGCGAAGGCCGCAGCGATGGCCGCGCCAATGAGGCCCAGCGGGGCGAAGCGGCGGGCCTTCGTGGCCCAGCCCGAGGGTTGCGGTTCTGCTGTTGTCATGCTCATTCTTTGCGGTCCTGTGTTTGTTGGGTCCGGTGTCACGGCAGCTTCTGCATCCAGCCGACCACTTTCCGGGTGCGGTCGGAAAAGAGCGTCGGCGTGTAATAGGCGCCAGCAACCCGTTTGGAGACTTCGCCCAGCGTCGGATAAGGCGCGATGATACCGGCCATGTCCGATGCTTTGAGCCCCTTCTGCACGGCGAGAACCCAGGGCAGGATGAGCTCGCCGGCATGCAGACCGACAATGGTGGCGCCAAGGATGCGGCCCTTTTTCCCGATCACAGCCTTGATGAAGCCCTCTGTCGCACGTTCGGCGCGGGCGCGATCATTCTCATCGAATTTGAAGACCACTGCGGTGGCATCCTTGCCCTGCTCCTTTGCCTGAGCTTCTGTCAGACCTACATGGGCAAGCTCTGGGTCAGTGTATGTGACCCAGGGCACAGCCTTGTAATCGACCTTCGCCGGCAGATTGAACATGGCATTGCGGATGACGATGCCTGCGTGGTAGCCCGCAATGTGGGTGAACTGATAGCTGCCGGCGACATCACCGATGGCGAACACCCGCTTGTTCGACGTGCGCAGGCGGGCATCAACCTCGATACCTTGCGGCGAATATTCAATGCCGGCATCTTCAAGACCAAGCCCGTCGACATTCGGCTTGCGTCCGACCGCCAGCAGCAGGTGTGTGCCCTCAATCCGCTCCATCTTGCCGTCTTTGGCGGCCAGTACGGAAATGCGATTGCCGTCACGGGCGACGCTTTCAACCTTGGTGCCTTCGTGCAGGGCAATGCCTTCCGCGAGCAGGCGTTGGCGGACCACATCGACTGCGTCGGGGTCATCTTTGCCCATGACGGCAAAGCCTTCCACCACGGTCACCTGGGCACCAAGCCGGCGGTGGGCCTGGGCCATTTCGAGGCCGATTGGTCCACCGCCAACGACAATCAGGTGCTCAGGTTGCTCGGTCAGGTCGAAGATGGTTTCGTTGGTGAGGTACGGCACGGTATCGGCGCCGGGGATTGGCGGCACAAGCGCAGATGACCCTGTCGCCACGACAAAGCGGCGCGCCTTGATGCGGTAATCTCCGGCTTCGATTTCCCGCCCATTGATGAACCTCGCGGAGGCCTGGATCACCTGGACGCCAAGCTCCGTGAAACGTTCAACCGAGTCATGTGGCGCAATGCCGGCAATGACGTCGTGGACATGATCGTGGACGTTGAGAAAGTCGACGTCCGGTTCGTGGCCATTGACCCCGTACTTGCCGGAGCTGCGCACGGTCTGTGCCGCTTCACCGGCAGCGATCAGAGCCTTTGACGGCACGCATCCGGTGTTGAGGCAGTCGCCGCCCATCTTGTCTTTTTCAACCAGCACAACCCTGGCACCCATCTGGGCAGCGCCTGCCGCCACGCTCAGTCCGCCTGAGCCTGCGCCGATGATGGCGATGTCGACGTCAAGTGTCTGCTTGTCGGTCATGTGTTGGATTCCTCTGGAGATATGGAGAGGCGGCCGACACCGGGTGGCCGCCCCGTCGCGTCAGGTCAGCTGCCGACCATGATCTTGTAGTCAGGGGTCGGATTGAGGGGGCAGGAGAAGACATACTCGCCTTCCTTCAACGTAATCTCATAGTCCTTGGTGACGCCGGGATTGAGCCCGCCGCCGGAGACGCTTGGCAAGGTCGCCCGGTTCACCAGACCATCGCCGCGCAGATAGAAGCCGAGCCCGTAAGGCACGTTCTTGTTGGTGACGCGGAAGATGTATTTGCCGGGTGTAAGGTTGAGGGTCCTGGATTTTTCCAGGCGGGCGTCGCCGTCCTTGGCGTTGATGGTTTCGCAATCGGCCTTCTTGGCGGATGTATAGCCATGATCGCCGGTTTCGACTTCGACGAACTGACACGGGGTCTGGGTGAGCTCGATCACCTTGGCCTCTTCGGCCTGTGCCAGGTTCGCGGTGGTAAGAGCTGTGAGGGCGGTCGCCGCCAAAGCGACAAATGAGAGTTTGTTCGACATTGCAGTGGTCTCCGATTACCGGTTGAATTCCAGTCGCCTCCGCGACCCAACTAAAATAGGGTCTGCGGATGCTGTGTTGAAATATTATCTGGCTGTCGTTTTCATAGCCTCTGGCTATCAAAAACCGTGTTTGTGATGGAATTCTCACGTTATTGTGACCAAACAACGTAATCGCGTGAGGTTCTGGCTATGGAAATGCATCAGGTCCGTTACTTTCTGGCACTTTGCGAGAGCCTGAACTTCACCCGCGCGGCGGAGGCCTGCAACGTTGCGCAACCATCCCTCACCAAAGCCATCAAAAAGCTGGAGGAAGAGTTCGGCGGCGAATTGTTTCGCCGCGAGCGCAACCAGACCCACCTGACCGACCTTGGCAAAACCATGCGGCCGCATATCGAGAACATCCATGCGGCGAGCGAAGCGGCCAGGGCGGATGCCGACGGGTTCCGGTCGCAGGACGACGTGACCATCAAGTTAGGCGTTATGTCGACCATCGGCCCGACGCAGATGATTGATTTCATCGCCCGGCTCAAACAAGACATCCCACAGCTTGACCTGTGCATCCGCGAAGCACCTGGCAAGGATCTGGTGACCGCATTGCTTGAGGGAGAGATCGAGGCCGGGCTGATCGGGCTGCCGGAGTTGCCCGACAGGCTGCACGCACTGCCGCTTTATACGGAGCGCTATATGGTGGCCTTCGCCAAAGGCCATCCGTTCGAAAAGAAAAACGTCATCCCGGTCAACGACCTTCACCAGCAGGAATACCTGAAGCGCATCCACTGCGAATTCTCAGACCACTTTGAAGCGCTTGGGGCGCCGAATGACTTTCAGGTCGACATCCGCTATGCGTCCGAGCGGGAAGACTGGATTCAGGCCATGGTGCTTGCGGGAATGGGGTGCTGCATCATGCCGGAATTCTTGCCCTCCCTGCCCGGCATCGCGTCACGGCCGGTGGTGGACCCGGAAGTCTCACGCACAATTTCGCTGGTCACCGCTGCAGGCCGCCCGCACACGCCGGCGCTGGGCGCCATGTCGCGCCTCGCGCGGCGGTATCCGTGGCCGTCAGCAGCGCAGTAGACCCTCAAATTCCCTGTGCATTTGGAGGCGAACGCGGCCTTGTCTGCGTCGACGATGTGTATACAATCGCCGCTCGAACATCGCACTGAGGGAGGGTGTCGTGGAGGGCAAAACCGCTGTGATCGTCGGAGGCGCCGGAGGGCTTGGTGCTGCGACTGCAAAAATGATGGCGGAACGCGGCGCCACCGGCATTGCCGTCATCGATGTAGATGAGGAACTGACGGACCGGATCGTATCCGAGCTCAACGGGCTTGGCTGTCAGGCGATCGGACTGGTCGGCGACGCCACAAGGTCACAGCCGGCACATGGTTTGTTCAATGACGCGGTCAGCCAGTTGGGCCCGGTCCATTGCATGGTCAACTGCGCCGGCTGGTATCCACGCAAGCCCATCCTGGAGATCACCGACGACGAATGGTCGACCAGCTTCGATATCAATGTGCGCTGCACGCACAACATGATGGCGGCGGCCGTCAGCCATATGCGTGAGCGTGGCGAGGGTGGCCGGATCGTCAATATCTCATCGGTGGACGCCTTCAAGGCGCACCCCAAGAATGCGCATTATGCGGCCATG
>JAJFHM010000131.1 GCA_021775625.1 Hyphomicrobiales bacterium
GAAGCCGTTCTCGATCAGACCCAGGGCAGACTGGGCGACACAGACATCAGTTTCCATTCCAACGCAGACGGCGGTGCCGCGGCCGGTTGCCTTTACATCCGCCAGGATTTCCGGGTTACCGGCCAGACCGAAACAGTCCTTGTTGTGAACCCTGGTGCCTTCGGGCAGGGCATCCTTGATCTGACGATTGAGATCCCCGGCATGCGCGATGTCTTCTGCCATCGCCACCACTGGCACGTCAAGGTGGTCTGCCACGGTAAGCAGCCAGACCACCCTGGCAATCAGGTTCTGGGTTTTGAGATTGTCGTATTTGTTGAGGAAGCTGTCCTGGATGTCGATCACCACAAGGACGCTGTCGTCCACATCGACAAGTGAATTCCGTACCGCATCAGATGCACTCATGAAATGTCCCTGTACATTTTGCCCGGCTAACCCGCACGCGTCCGCGGGATCCGGTTCTCCGCCCAGCGGAATGCCAGCACGATGACCCCGGTGAGGCAGATATAGATTGCCGCCACGAACAACAACGGTTCGTAGATGCGGTAGGTTTCCTGGCGCACGATGGTCCCCACGCCATAGACTTCGAAGATCGTGATGGTGGCGGCCAGCGGTGTTGACTTGAGGGTCAGCACCATCTCGCCCGCAAGCGTCGGGAACACGTTCTGCACAGCCCGCGGCAGCCAGACGCGCCACAACACGGTGAACGGATGCATGCCGAAGGCGCGGGCTGCCTCAAGCTCGCCTTTCGGCACGCCGCGGAAGGCGCCGCGCATCACCTCGCCCTCATAGCCCGCCACTGAAATGGTGAAGGCGAAGATCGCATAGGGGAAGGCGTCGCGCAGCACCGGCCACAGGAACGATTCACGGATGCCCGGTATCGATGGAAACAGGGAGCCAAGCCCGTAATAGACAAGCCACAGCTGGATCAGCAGCGGGGTGCCGCGGATCACCGTGCAAAACGCCGCCGCCAGCCACCCCAGCCAGCGCGGCCCGGTGACCTGCACCAGGCCGATCGGGATGGCCAGCATCATGCCGAGCACGAGTGAAATCCCCAGCAGTTCCAGGGTCAGGATCAGACCGTCAATGAACTTCGGGAAATATTCCGGCAGCCAGTACCACTTCATGGTGCTCTAGCCTCCCAGCTCAGGCTGGCCGCGGCGATAATAGCCTTCGACCCAGCGGAACACCGCGGTCGATACCAGCGACAACATGAGGTAGAGCAACGCGGCCACCACATAGAACATGAAGTAGGATTTTGTGGCGCCTGCCGCCTGTCGGGTTTCCAGCGCCAGCTCACTGAAACCCACAACCGCCAGGAGGGCTGTATCCTTGGTGACGATGAGCCAGAGATTTGCCATCCCCGGCAGGGCAAACGGGATCATCGCCGGAATGACAATGCGCCGGTGCCGCTGCCACCAGCTCATGCCGTATGCAGCACCTGCTTCCACCTGTCCCGCGGGCACGGCGATGATAGCGCCGCGCAGCACTTCCGTTGCATAGGCGCCTTGCACGAAGCCCAGAACATAAATGCCCGCCGCCAGACCTGAAATGTCGACCCGCTCGAAGCCCATCGCTTCAAGTGCCTGGTTGAGCAGATCGGTTCCGGCATAATAGAGCAGCAGGATCAACACCAGCTCCGGTACGGCGCGAATGAGGGTGGTGTAGACTTCAAGCGACCAGCGCAGGCCAGCACCACCGTAAATTTTCCCCAGCGCACCACCGAGGCCAATCAGCAGCCCAAGCGCATAGGCGCCAAGCGCAATCTGGATCGTACTGGACAACCCGCGCAGCAGGTTGCCGCCCCAGCCCGGCGGCGAGAGTGACAAGAGCTCCCAATGCACTCCGGCCAGTATTGAATCCATTATTGCATGCGCTCTGAAACGTGCGGCGGGGCCGGGTTCACATCCGGCCCCGCCACTTCACGCACTCAGCTTTCGCCACCATAGATATCGAAGTTGAAATACTTCTTCGAAATAGCCTCGAACGTGCCATCGGCACGGATTTTCTTGATCGCGGCATTGAACTTGGCCATCAGATCGGCTTCGCCCTTGCGCATGCCGCCACCGACGCCCGGTCCGAACACGGCCACGTCAACCAGATTGCCTTTGACTTCGCAGCATTTGCCGGCTTCTGAATCAAGGAACGGCTGCATGGCAAGACTGTCACCGACCACAGCGTCGATACGCCCGGCCACCAGATCCTGATTATGCTCATCGAAGGTCTGATAGGTCTTGATGCTGTCAGCCATACTTTGCAGATGCTTCTCGGCATAGTTGGCGTGGGTGGTCGACACCTGGACACCAACGATCTTGCTCTTGACGCTGGCAGGATCCGCACTGATGCCGGAGGTCTTCGGCGCCACGATCACGGCTGGCGTGTTGTAATATTTATCGGAGAAGTCGATCGTCTTCATGCGCTCTTCGGTGATCGACATGGACGAGATGATAACGTCGAACTTTTTCGCCAGAAGGGCTGGAATGATGCCGTCCCAGGACACTTCGACCCACTCGCACTTTTCGTCCATCGCGGCGCAGATGGCATTGGCGATTTCAATTTCCCAGCCCTTCCACTTACCGTCAGAGCCTTTTTCGGCAAATGGCGGATAAGGCTCGGCGGCAACCCCGAACTTGATGTCGGCTGAGGCCACACTGGCACTCATCGCCAGCGCCACGACGGCAGCAGAAAACAGTTTAAAGATGGTTTTCATGGTTCACTCCCTGACCCTTGAATGGTGTTTCTTGGGGTTTCAATGAACGGACTTTACAAATGCCCGGCACCGTTCACTCACCGGCTCAAAAAAGACTTTCTTCGGCGGCCCTTCCTC
>JAJFHM010000132.1 GCA_021775625.1 Hyphomicrobiales bacterium
CCCGGCTTTGCAGTCCTTCGAGTTGAGCTTTAAGAGCGCTCAACTCGTCGGCCTGCGCCCCGGTCGCTACAACGCCAAGCGCTGCGCCACCAAGAAGAGCCCGGCGAAGCCATTTGCTCGATGTTTTCATGATGATACTCCTCGTAATTAGCTCCGGAGGATGGCGCCTTTATTGGCGTTGCTTCCGGTGATTCCCATATTCTGAGTGCATCCTGCCGTTTTCAGGATAATGGTCAATTACCGAAATGCCGTGTAGGGACGATTTCTGGCGAGTGTGTCATTTGTGTCACATATCCGCCGTTTGGCGTTTCTCCGCCAAACCGGCCTGGGGCGCCTCGTGGACGCCCCTATGTATAGCCGGATACTCCGGGGCTCGGGAGTGATGTCGATGCGGGCCGGGCCGCGAGAGCCGCCCGGCGATGTCCACCTGAGTCACGCATGGCGTTGGATGCGTTAGGAAAAATTCGTGTTTGATATCAGCGCCAAGGTGACCCATGATGGTGCACTGCGCGGGAGGGACCACGTCGCTTATGTCCGAAGCGGATTGTCGGAAAATAGCCATCATTGGTGCGGGTATTGTTGGCGTTTCAACGGCAATCTGGCTGCAGCGTGCGGGCCACCGCGTGGTGCTCATTGACCGGAATGGACCTGCCGGTGGGACATCATACGGCAATGCCGGCGTGCTCGCTGCTGCTTCCGTTGTGCCGGTATCCGTCCCTGGCCTGTTGTTCAAGGCGCCGGGCATGCTGCTTGACCGCAATTCGCCGCTCTTCATGCGCTGGAGCTATCTACCGCGCGCGGTGCCGTTTTTGTTGAAATTTCTCCGTAACGGAACCATCGCCCGGGTTGAACGAATTTCCGCAGCCTTGGCCGCGATGCTGCACGACACCGCAGAACAGCACACGTCTCTGGCAAAGGGCACCGGCGCCGAGCAGTATGTGACAACCGGAGACTATGTATTCGGATACCGGGATCGTGCGGCTTATGAAGCCGATGGCTTCGGCTGGGGTATCAGGCGCGCCCGCGGCTATGAATTCGAGGAAATGAACGAGACCCGCCTTGCCGCCTATGATCCGGTGATGGCGGGGCGCTTCGGCTTCGCCGTACGGTGCCCGGATCACGGCCGGATCAGCGACCCCGGAGCCTACGTGAAAGCGCTGGCCGCACATGTCGAGCGCCAAGGCGGCGAATTTGTCGAAGCCGATGTCACCACAATATCTTTTGACGGCGACCGGGCATGTGGCGCCATGACATCAGATGGTCTGATTGAGGCGGACGAAATCGTCCTTGCCACCGGAGCCTGGTCAGGTGCGCTGGCACGGCAGGTTGGCGTTGTGCCGCCAATGGAATCCGAGCGCGGGTATCACATCGAATTTGTAAACCCGTCGATCATCCCGAAATCACCGATCATGGTGGCCACCGGAAAGTTTGTCCTCACTCCGATGGATGGCCGGCTGCGATGCGCCGGCGTCGTCGAGTTCGGGGGGCTGACCGAAAAGCGCAGCGCAGCCCCGCTCGCTCTGTTGAAGCGGCAGACGCTCGATCTTTTTCCCGATCTTGAATATGAGAGGATTGACGAGTGGATGGGACATCGTCCCTCGACTTGCGACTCACTTCCCCTCATTGGTTCGTTCGACAAAGCAAAGAATGTGTGGTCAGGTTTTGGCCATCAGCATGTTGGCTTGTCGGCGGGCCCGAAAACCGGCCGATGGCTGGCCCAGCTTATCAGCGGGCAGACGCCAAACGTCGATCTCGCGCCTTTCGCGCCAAACCGTTTTCAATGACTGAAAACAAAGACAACAACAGGGAGAGATTAATGAAAAAACTACTGCCTTTGGTGGCCGGATCGGTCATCAGCATGACGATGGCCGGCGCCGCCGTCGCCGACAAATGGGATATGCCCATGGCCTATTCTGCAACCAACTTCCATTCAGCGGTTGGCGCCGAGTTCGCCCAATGCGTGACCACCGGCACCGGCGGCGATGTTGAAATCGTTACCCATCCGTCAGGTTCATTGTTCAAGGGCGGCGAAATCAAGCGTGCCATCCAGACCGGGCAAGCGCCGATCGGTGAGCGGCTTCTGTCCGGCCACCAAAACGAGAACGCGTTGTTCGGCTATGACTCGATACCGTTCCTGGCGACTTCGTTTGATGATTCCGCCAAGCTCTGGAAAGCGGCAAAACCGACAATCGAAAAGCTGCTCGACAGCCAGAACCTGGTTTTGCTTTACGCCGTGCCGTGGCCGCCGCAGGGTCTTTACTTCAAAAAGGAAGTGAACGCCGTTGCCGACATGAAAGGCATCAAGTTTCGCTCCTATAATTCTGCGACAGCCCGGCTTGCCGAGTTGACCGGCATGTTGCCGGTGCAGATCGAAGCGGCTGAAATTTCGCAGGCCTTCGCCACCGGTGTTGCCGAATCCATGATCTCTTCCGGATCAACCGGCTACGACCGCAAGGTCTGGGAAAGCCTCACCCACTTCTATGAGGTCGACGCCTGGTTGCCGCGCAACTATGTGATGGTGAACAAGGGCGTTTGGGACGGCACCAGCGATGCCAGCAAAAACGTCATTCGCGGCTGCGCGACGCTTGCTGAGTATGCCGGCAACTACCGGGCCAAGGAATACACCGGCTTCACTTTGAACGGGCTGCGGGCCGGCGGCATGAAAGTTGGCCCTGCAAGCGACAAGCTTGTTTCCGAACTCAAGGAAATCGGCAAGACAATGACCACCGAATGGCTCGCAAAAGCGGGCGCGGAAGGTCAGGCCATTGTCGATGCCTTCAAGGCAATGAAATAAAGTCACACGCCTGGTTGGCCCCGCCGTTGCGCGGGGCCAACCGCCTTTTCAGCGTTACGCCGAATGCGCCGGCCACACATGCCTGCAAGGTGGGGAGAGCACTGACATGTCCGATTTTTATCGCGTCTTGAGAAAGACGCTGGATCGCATCTACACCGCCGGCGGTGTGGTCGCGGCGCTCTTTCTTATCGCCATTCTGGGCCTGATCGTTATTCAGATGGTCGCAAGATGGACCGGCGAAGTCTTTTCCGGCGCGCCGGATTACGCCGGCTACTGCATGGCAGCTGCGTCATTCTTCGCCTTCGCCTATGCCTTGAACCACGGTGCGCACATACGCGTGAGCCTGCTGCTTCATGCCATGGGCAGACGCCGCTGGTGGGGCGAGATCTGGTGCTTTGCCCTCGGCAGCGCCCTGTCCAGCTACTTCGCCTATTACGCGATCAAGGCGACCTATTGGTCGCGGCTGCTGAATGACATCAGCCAGGGCCAGGACGCGACACCCATCTGGATCCCGCAAATCGCCATGGCGGCCGGATCGGTTCTGCTCGCCATCTGTTTCTGGGACAATCTCTTGCGCCTGATTTTCACCGGCGACCATGCCATGCAGTCCGCAGCGATTGACGAAAGCGGCGGGGAATAGGCGATGGAACAGTTCGCACCGATCGCAATTTTCCTGTTTGTGCTCTTTGTCCTGCTGGGAACCGGCGTCTGGGTCGGCCTGGCACTGCTCGGCGTGGCCTTCGTCGGCATGGAGTTGTTCACGTCGCGTCCGCCAGGCGATGCGATGATCACCACGATTTGGACCGCATCCTCCTCCTGGACCCTGACCGCATTGCCGTTGTTCATATGGATGGGGGAAATTCTGTACCGAACCAGATTGTCGGAGGACATGTTTCGTGGCCTGTCACCGTGGACAGCGAAACTCCCCGGCGGATTGGTGCACACCAACATCATCGGCTGCGCCGTCTTTGCAGCGGTATCCGGCTCGTCCGCAGCGACCCTGACAACCGTCGGCAAGATGTCGATCCCCGAACTGCGCAAGCGTGACTATCCAGAGCACATGGTGATCGGCACGCTGGCTGGTGCGGCAACCCTCGGGCTGATGATTCCCCCCTCGCTCACGCTGATCGTCTATGGCGTTACCATCAACGAATCCATCGCCAAGCTGTTTATGGCGGGCGTGTTCCCGGGGCTCATCCTGGCGTTGATGTTCATGGGCTATGTGGCGATCGTGTCGCAGGTCTCTTCCTCGTTCAGTCCGAAGCCCGAACCGCCGATGACGTTCGGTGAGAGGGTCGCAAACTCCCGCTTTCTGATCCCCGTCATCTGCCTGATCATTCTGGTGATCGGCTCGATGTATCTCGGCTTCGCCACGGCAACCGAAGCTGCAGCATTCGGGGTGTTGGGCTCGCTGGCACTGGCAGCGGTGCAGGGCTCGTTGAACTGGAGCACCTTCGTTGAGAGCCTGATGGGCGCGACGCGCACGTCGGCGATGATTGCCTTCATTCTCGCCGGTGCAGCCTTTTTGTCCCTGTCCATGGGCTTTACCGGCCTGCCGCGCGGCCTCGCCGACTTTATCGGCTCGATGGAGCTGACCCGCTTTGAACTCCTGATGGCGCTCCTGGTATTCTACATCGTCCTGGGCTGTTTCCTGGACGGCATCTCGTCGGTGGTTTTGACCATGGCCGTGGTCGAGCCGATGATCCGCCAGGCCGGCATCGACCTCATCTGGTTCGGTATCTTTGTGGTGGTGGTCATCGAAATGGCGCAGATCACGCCGCCCATCGGGTTCAATCTCTTCGTGCTGCAGGGCATGACCAATCACGAGATGAACTACATCGCCAAGGCCGCTCTGCCGATGTTCGCGATTATGGTCTTGATGGTGTTCGTGCTGATCTGGTTTCCGGACCTCGCCACATGGCTGCCGGAGAATGTCAATCTGAGGGCTGGTGGCTAGATCGATTCCATATGAACGTGAAGCGAACTAGGGTCAGGACCTGTTGGCGCGTGCCAGAACTGCGTGCAGCAGGGCATTGACGCCCGGGATCGTATAGTCAGACTCGATATGCTCGGCCTCGTTGTGGGTGATGCCGTCCTTGCAGGGCGTGAAGATGAGCGCCGTTGGCGCCACCCGTGAAATGTTGTAGGCGTCATGGCCCGCCTGGGACAGCATGTCTAAAAAGGGCACATCGAGCATGTGGGCAGCATCCCGCACAAGACCGGCGAGCGCCGGATCGAAGGCCTCGTTGCCGTATTCCCAGCGCTGTACGATTTCCACATCGACATTCGCCTTGCGCCCGGCCTCCTGGATCAGAGCCTCAATTTCACCCAGCATCCGGTCTGACGTCTCAGGGTCCGGATGCCGGCAATCCAGCGCCACCAGCGCCGATGCCGACAATATGCCGACCTTGTTCGGCCAGGCGACAAGCCGGGGCGCCGTAGTCTTGCCGCCGCCGTCGGCGTAGCGCCATCCGACATCGTTCACGCCCGTGACAATGCGCGCCGCGCCGACGATTGCGTCACGCCGGTCCTGCATTTCCGTCGGCCCGGCATGGGCGGTCTCACCGCGAACCTCGACAAACATGCCATGGGTCTTGTAGCCGCCGGTGACGACACCGAGCGGGATGCCCTTGCGGTCAAGTATAGGGGCCTGCTCGATATGCAGTTCGTAATAGGCGTCGAAATTGCGGCCGCCGGCTGGTGCCGATCCGGCATATCCGATGCGCTCCAGTTCTGCTCCGAATGTGGCCCCCTCATCGCTTTCGCGGGCCAGCGCCCAGTCCACCGGGTAAACCCCGGCAAAGACGCCCGAACCCAGCATGGGCGGGGCAAACCTGGCGCCTTCTTCATTGGTCCAGTTGACCACTTCGATCGGCCGCTTTGTCCCGATCCCGTTGTCGTTAAGCGTGCGGATGATTTCCAGGCCGGACAGAACACCGAGAATGCCGTCAAATTTCCCGCCCGTTACCTGCGTGTCGAGATGGCTGCCAACGACCACCGGCGTCGCGTCGGCATCCGATCCGGCGCGCCGGGCAAACATGTTGCCGACTTGATCGACGGTCATGATGAGACCGGCGTCACCGCACCATTTCGCGAAAAGGTCCCGGATTTCCCTGTCCTCGTCGCTCAGGCTCAACCGGCACAATCCGCCCGCACGGCCGGGTCCGATCCTGGCGGAAGCCTCAAGCGTCGACCACAGGCGGTCGGAATCGATCCTCAAATGCGCAACATCCATTGCTCAGCCTCTCTCAAAGATGTGCCCGTGCAGGGGGCATTTTTCAACCGTGGGATATTTTTTGACGTTGCTTTCATATCTCCGCCAGTCAATATCACAATCATCGGCTTACCTGTGCAAGAGGAAGGTTCATGGTTCCCTGCATCGACATCAGTGCGCTCTTACCAGACCAGCAAAGCCATCGCGCAGCAGTCGACGCAGCCATACTCGCTGCCGCGTCCGACAGCGGTTTCATGGTGATCACCGGGCTGCCGGCAGAAGCTGCCCTGACTCCATCTGCCCGCAAGGACCTGTTGCGTATTTTCACTTTGCCGGATGCGGAAATCCGCAAACTGTGGCGGCAGAAATTCGCTGCGGAAAATCCAAATATCTATCGCGGCTGGTTCCCGCGCCAGGAAGGCCACGCCACCTACAAGGAGGGCATTGACATCGGCCCGGACATCGCACACGAGGATTTTCGTGGTGAGGCGGACGATCCGTTGTGTGAGAGAACGCCCTTGCCGCCGGAAGCTCTGCTGCCTGAATGGCGCGCCACGGCGGCGACCTACTACCGCAACCTGGAACAGGTCGCCCGGCAGGTGATGCGCTCGATTGCCCGCGGACTGGCGGTGGACGAGCACACATTTGATGCCGGTTTCCAGGGCGGGATTTCGACCCTTCGGCTGATCCGCTATCCCATGCGCGATGCGGCGTCCCTCGAAGCCGTGATCAGCGACGATCTGTGGGTCGAGCATGCCGGCGAGCGCCGCCATGTGGTCGGACGACCGCACCGGGATACCGGTTTCATGACCCTGTTGGCGCAGGATGGCGTTTCCGGTCTGCAGGCGCGGCACCGGTCAGGCGACTGGATGGATGTGCCACCCCGTGAAGGCGCGCTTGCTGTGAATTTCGGTCAGGTTCTGGAGCGCTGGACCGGTGGCGCGATCAAGGCAACGGAACATCGGGTTCTGGGCTCCGACCGCGAACGATTTTCCATTCCGTTCTTTTATGAGCCCCGGGTTGATGCGGAGATTGCGCCCCTGCCGCTGGACGGCGCGGAGCCGTTCGAGCCTTTCCTGTTCGGGGATCATTTGTGGGCCACGACAACCCAGTTTGTGGAATTTCACGGCCTCACCCACTTGCGCCCGCCGCGTGGTCCTGTAATACCAAAGGAACTGACTATTGACCCATTCTCAGTGCCCACCAATAGTGGCTGTCATCGGATGTACTTCGGGCATTCTGCCTGATGACACAGCGCATTTCTTGTTGTTCAAGTGATTGGTGCTGTTGATATGTTTGGCATTATCGCACATCGCAACTAGTATAG
>JAJFHM010000133.1 GCA_021775625.1 Hyphomicrobiales bacterium
ACAGGGTTCTAGAGCGTTTCATGTTTACACGGAACCGATTGATGGTCCAAATCGGTTCGTTCGGCAAGACGCGGTGCGCAGCGCGATGTGGTGCATCGGGCAAGCACCGCAACGTGGCCGACGGGCCGATTTGGACCACCGAAGGCCTGGTTTTCACGCCTTCTGTCTGCGTTACGATCCGCTTGTGGCCGCACGGGCCACGGCGCGAACCGTGCCTTGCCAGCAGACGTGAAAACCCGGTCAAAGTGATTCCGTGTAAACATGAAACGCTCTAGAGCAGTTAAACCACCGCTGCAATGCGGTCTAACAAACCAGGCCGTCACACCACAGTGATATCGGGGGCGTCTTCGTTCTTCATGCCAACGATGTGGTAGCCGCTGTCGACATGATGCACCTCGCCGGTGACCGCGCGTCCCAGATCGCTGAGAAAATAGACCGCTGAATCACCGACTTCTTCCGTCGTTACCGTGCGGCGGAGCGGCGAATTGTATTCATTCCATTTCAGGATGTAGCGGAAATCACCGATGCCCGAGGCCGCCAGTGTCTTGATGGGGCCGGCGGAAATCGCGTTGACGCGGATGTTCTGCTTGCCGAGATCCGCCGCCAGATAGCGCACGCTCGCCTCCAGCGCTGCCTTGGCCACACCCATCACATTGTAATGCGGCATGACCTTTTCTGCTCCGTAATAAGACAGCGTCAGCAATGACCCGCCGTCCGCCATGAGCTTTTCGGCACGCTGGGCGATGGCCGTGAACGAATAGCAGGAGATGTACATGGTCTGCTGGAAGTTCTCCGCAGAGGTATCGACATAGCGGCCATCGAGTTCCCCTTTGTCGGAGAACGCAATGGCATGAACGACAAAGTCGAGGCCACCCCAAGCTTTCTCGATCTCCTCGAAGGTCGCGTCCACGGTTGCCATGTCGGACACGTCGCAGGGCAGAACGAGCGACGAGCCAACCGATTCGGCCAGAGGCACGACACGCTTCTGCAGCGCTTCCCCCTGGAACGTGAATGCCAGCTCCGCGCCATGTCTGGCACAAGCCTGGGCAATTCCCCATGCAATCGATCGGTTGTTCGCTACGCCCATAATAAGGCCGCGTTTGCCGGCCATCAGCGGTGCGGGCGCGCTCATGTTGGTCTCCTGAATTTTTGTGGCTCCCCTGGAACGGGGTCTGAACATCCCACTACTCGCCCTAACCTAGAGCGGATGCCAAAACGCGTCTATCGAATTTCAGGCAAGGCGCGATGAATTGAGGATCGTTACGAATTGTTACCAAAATCGGCTCCGCGTACCGAATAGGGAGAAGACGCCAACATCTCTACAGCAAGGGATTTCAGCGCATCATCCGCCTCGTCCGGCATTACGACCTTCAGGCTAACAAGCTGATCGCCGGTCTTGCCCTTGCCCGCCAGCCCCTTCCCCTTCAACCGCAAGGTCTTGCCGCTGGAGGAGTTGGCGGGGATCTTGAGTTCAACCGAACCGTCAATTGTCGGCACGCGGATTTTCGCACCCAGCACAGCTTCATAGACGGTCACCGGCAACTCAAGCTTGATGTCGCTGCCGGCGCGCTCAAACAGCGGGTGCGCCGATACCTTGATGGTGATCAATGCATCGCCTGCCGCCCCACCGAGCGGGCCGGAGCCGCCCTGCCCGCGCAACCTGATCTGCTGGCCGTCTTCGACGCCAGCCGGGATATTGACATCAAGCGTCTTTCCGTTCGGCATGGACACGCGCTTGCGGCCGCCCTTCGCCGCCTCCACGAAGGTCACATTCAGCGTGTAGGTGACATCGGGCCCACCGGCGGGACGGGCCTGCCGGGTGCCTGGCCGCGTGCTGCCGAATATTTCCGAGAACAGGTCTTCCGGATTGAAACCGCCGCCCTGCCCCGGCCGGCCGCGGAACGGTCCGCCGCCCGGGCCGCCACCGCCGAAAGGATTAAAACCGGACATGGTCGGCTTGCCGGCCGCGTCGATTTCGCCGCGGTCAAACTGGGCGCGTTTTTCACTATCAATGAGAAGATCATGCGCGGCAGAAATTTCGGAAAATTTGCGCGCAGATTCGGCATCATCCTTGGTGGTGTCAGGATGATGCTTCTTGGCCAGCGCCCGGTAGGCCTTTTTGATCTCGGAGGTGCTGGCGCCCTTGGAGAGCCCAAGCACCTGATAGGGGTCGCGCGTTGCCATCGCGGCTCACTTGGAAGATTCAGTTGGCCCAGTGTTTATACCAAGCAGCGCAATGTGTAACGCGTTTCAAACAGTCAGCCGGAAATTTCCCAGGAGCCATCTTCCAGCCGGCAGGCCGTACCATTCGCTTGGCGCTTACCCCTGTCGCGCCAAAAGACGTGGGTAAAGTCACGGCACACCCGGCCTGTGGCCAACTGGTATGTGGGCCCAGGATCAATGCGCCCGCGGTTCCCGGTCTCGGTGTTTTTCCATTTGATGGGGTCGCCGCTGCGGAACGACCTGTCGGCGGCAATGGCCACGCTCTGGTCATCGCGACGGTCAAGCATCTTCGCCGCCCTGGCGCTGAAATACTTTCCCAGCGATGCGCCGGTGACCGAGAACAGAATGCTCTCATTGCCCGGTGCGGCAGGCCGTCGCGCATGACCGTCGATGGTCGCCGGCCTCACATCATTGTTCCCGAGGTCAACGACAGCACAACCCGATACGCTTAATGCAACGCCAATGAGCGCCGCCAAACACCTACTCATTACCTTCCCCTCGCACTCAAACGATGGAATCCCTATATTGATCCATCGTAACTCCCCATCACCCGGTACCACGGTCGTGATCCGGTGACGTTGCGACGACCAGATTATGGACGCTCTATGGCCATTTGGTGGCCCCGTGAACTCGCATCCGGTTTAATCCACAGATTTTCGCAGGAGTAACGCACATGGCAGAAGAAGCACCGAAAGGCCGGTACAACATCGCGTGGGACACACCGGACTTCTCCGATGCTCAAGACCCTTTCTCACTGTTCGGCGAATGGTTCGAGGATGCGCACAAGAGCGAGCCCAACGATCCGAGCGCCATGGCTCTGGCGACCGTTGACCCCGACGGCCTGCCGAATGTGCGCATGGTGTTGCTGAAAGGCTATGACCCGGCAGGCTTCGTATTCTACACAAACTATGAGAGCCAGAAGGGCTGCGAAATCCTGTCTGCCAAAAAGGCCGCCCTGTGCTTTCACTGGAAAAGCCTGCGCCGCCAGATCCGGGTGCGTGGCCTGGTTACCCCCACAAGCGATGAAGAGGCCGACGCCTATTTCAGTTCACGGCCGCGTGACAGCCGCATCGGGGCCTGGGCCTCGCAACAATCGCGCCCGCTTGAATCGCGCTTCGCCCTGGAAAAGGCGGTTGCCAAATTCGCCACAAAGCATGCCATCGGCGTGGTTCCGCGTCCGCCTTACTGGTCAGGGTTCCGCATTTCACCGGTCGAAATGGAATTCTGGCATGACCGCCCGTTTCGTTTGCACGACCGGCTTGTGTTTCGCCGTGAAACGGCGGAGAGTCCCTGGCAGACAGCAAAGCTCTACCCCTAAATTTTGAGCGCACCGCCTTGTGCGCATGGAAAGCCGATGACCACCACTGCACCGCAAGACCGTAGGACCATTATTCTGACCGGCGCCAGCCGCGGCATCGGCCATGCTACGGTCAAGCGCTTTTCCAGCGCCGGCTGGCGGGTGCTCACCTGTTCACGCCAGGCGTTTCCGGAAGACTGCCCCTGGGAAGCGGGCGAAGAGGACCACATTCAGGTCGACCTCGCGGATCCAGATGACGTGAGCCGGGCTATCAGCGAAATGCGCGAACGGCTCAAAGCCAACGGCAGCCGCCTCGATGCACTGGTCAACAACGCCGCCATCTCACCGAAGATCGAGGGCGGCGGCCGGATGGACACGCTTGGCACCAGCCGTGAAGACTGGGCGACAGTGTTTCAGGTGAACTTCTTCGCCCCCATCATGCTGGCGCGCGGACTGATCGAAGAGCTCAAGACGGCCAGCGGCGCTGTCGTCAGTGTGACATCCATCGTCGGCAGCCGGGTTCACCCCTTTGCCGGTGCGGCCTATGCAACTTCCAAGGCCGCCCTCTCCGCCCTGACCCGTGAGATGGCAGCGGATTTCGGCCCCCATGGCGTGCGCGTCAACGCCATCTCGCCCGGCGAAATCGAAACCTCCATCCTGTCGCCCGGCACGGATAAGATCGTCGCCGAAATTCCGTTGCGCCGCCTCGGACAACCGGAGGAAGTCGCCAAGGCGATCTATTTCCTGTGCACGGACCAGTCGTCCTATATCACCGGTGAAGAACTGCACATCAACGGCGGGCAGCACGTTTAAATTTTAATTTCTGCGCCGGGCCATACAGGTGACTTCCACCCTTGAGCCTCCAAACAGGGCTCCGCTCTGGGTGGTGGTGCGGGCTGGATATTTTCCATCCTCGAAATAGCCACCGTAAACGCCGTTCATGGCATCCATTTCGGTCAAGTCCGTGAGATGCACGTCGCAGCGCACCACGTCCGACATGTCGAGACCGACCTTGCCGAGCAGCATGGCCACCGTGTTCATCACCACTTCGGTCTCGGCCCGGATGTCGCCGAGAACAGCCAGTCCCTCCTCGACGTCGGCGGCAACGAGGCCGGCCAGATAGGCGTGCGTGTCGTCGAGCACCACGTTGGAAAACGGCGCGCCGATCTTGATGTGGTCGGGATAGTTGCGGTGTTCCGGCATGGCTTGTCTCAACCCCCCTCAACGCAGCATCTGGCCGAGCTGCAGAACGCCCGCGCCAATATCGTAGTAACTCGCCCGCACCGCGCGGAACGGGACGGTTTGCGGCTGCGTGACCGGGATCGGCAGCTCGCCTTTTCCGCCGGCCAGTATGTGCTCGGCCATGGTGCGTCCCATGACGGTGCCCGGGCCGATGCCGCGGCCGTTATAGCCGATACAGGTCATGACGCCGGGAGCGAGCTTGTGCAGCCTTGGCATGTGATCGCGGGTGAACGCGATCTGACCCATCCACTGGTAGTCCCACTCCACTTCGCCCAGATGCGGGAACAGTTTTTCCAGCGTGCGTTCCGCCCAGCGGTTGCGGAACGAACGGCGGTCTTCGGCAATGCTGCCAACCGTGCCGACAATCAGGCGGCCGGCCGCATCGAACCGGAACATGTTCATGGCGGTGCGGGAATCCCACGCGCCCTGGCGTTCCGGCAGGATCGTCTGGCGTACGTTCTCGGAGAGCGGTTTGGTGGCAAACTGACAGAAGTAGAAAGGAATGATCTCCTGCTGCAACCCGGGCCACAAGGCGTCCGTGTAGCCGTTGGTGGCAAGAATGACCTGGGCGGCCGTAACCTTGCCCCTGGGTGTCGTCAAAACCCAGGATGCGCCGTCCTGCTCGATGGCCGTGACCGGCGAACCGCTGTGAACGTTTGCTCCCGCCTTGAGCGCTGCAGTCGCGAGTCCGCGCACATAGGCCATGGGGTTGATGGTGCCGGCGTCCCGGTCAAGCAACCCGCCGGCATAATGCTCCGTGCCGGTCTTCGCTGCCGTTGCGGTGCGGTCGAGAAGTTCGACGTTCCCACCACGGCTGTTCATGGCCTCGGCGCGCTCGGCCAGATGGGCTACGGCCTTGTCGTTGATCCCGAGATAGATGGTGCCGCTGCGGGTGAGTTCGCACTCGATACCGTGACGCTCGATCAATTCGAACACCACACCGGGTCCGGACCCGAAAGCCTTGTTCAGGGCTTCACCGGCCTCCTCTCCCAGAACATCGACCACCTCGCCCGGGTGATACCACATCCCCGGATTGACCAGGCCGGCATTGCGGCCCGATCCGCCCTGGCCGATCCTGACCGCTTCAAGCACAGTAACGCTGGTGCCGCTTTCGGCCAGCGTGAGTGCCGCGGAAAGGCCGGTGAAACCGGCACCGACAATGGCAACGTCGCACTCACGCTCGCCCTCGAAGGCAGGCGTGTCTGGCGGCGGCGGCGCCGTCTTGTCCCAGAGAGAAACCGGTCGGGTTTCAGGCGCACTCATGATTGAGACTTGCAGGTCGCCGGTCAGGCGGCCCGCAGGCCTTCCTTGGTGATCCAGGCTTCGGTGTCGTCAATGGCCAGTTCGATCTTGTCGAACATGTCATTGAGCTGCTCCTCGGTCATGATCAGCGGCGGGCAGATGCCGATGGCATCGCCCAGGTTGCGCAGGATCACGCCGCGCTGCTGGCAAAACTCATTGCATTTCGCCCCCACCATCATCTTCGGATCGTAGGCGCGTTTGGTTGCCCTGTCGGCGACCATCTCAAAGGCGCCGATCATGCCGCGGCCACGGGTTTCACCGATCAGATCGCGTTCGGCGAGTTTATGCAGGCGGCCTTCGAAGGTCGGCACCAGGGATTTGACATGACCGATTATGTCGTCGCGCTCATAGATTTCGAGCACCTTGTTGGCAACCGCAGCACCCACCGGATGGCCGGTATAGGTGTAGCCATGCCCGAAGGTGCCGATCTTGCGGCTCTCATCCAGCATCGCCTGGTACATGTCCTCAGGAATGGTGACGGCGCCGAGCGGGATATAGGCGGAGGTGATCGCCTTGGCGACGGAGATTGAGTTCGGCTTGATGCCGAAAGTCTCGGATCACCAGTAATTGCCGGTGCGCCCGAAGCCGCAGATCACTTCATCCGCAATCATGTAGACGTCATATTTGTCGAGAACCGCCTGGATCTTCGGGAAGTAGCCTTCCGGCGGCACAATCACGCCGCCGGCACCCATGATGGGCTCGGCAATGAAGGCGGCAATCGTTTCTGGACCTTCCTCAATGATGAGCTTTTCGAGGTTGTCCGCCATGCGGGTGGAGAATTCTTCTTCCGTCTCGCCGTCTTCGGCACAGCGGTAATAATGCGGGTTGTCGGTGTGCAGCACATTCTTGATCGGCAGATCGAAGTCCATGTGCACCGGCGGCAAGCCGGTCAGGCTGCCGGAAGCAACGGTAACGCCGTGATAGCCCTTGATGCGCGAGATGATCTTCTTCTTTTCCGTCCTGCCGCGGGCGTTGTTGTAATACCAGATCAGCTTGACCTGGGTGTCGTTGGCCTCCGAGCCGGAACAGGTGAACAGCACCTTGGAGGCTTCGCACGGCGCGATTTCTTTCAGCTTCTCCGACAGCTCGATCGCCGGATCATGGCTCTTGCCGCCGAAGACGTGTGAATAGGAGAGCTTCTCAAGCTGCTTGGTGGCAGCTTCGATCAGTTCCTTGTTGCCGTAGCCAAGTGCCGTGCACCACAGGCCGGCCAGTCCTTCGATATACTGGTTGCCGTCAGAATCCCAGACATGGATGCCTTCGCCGCGTTCGACCACAAGCGGGCCGGTTTCGCGATGCGTCGCGAGATTGGTGTAAGGATGGATTACGGTTTCAATGTC
>JAJFHM010000134.1 GCA_021775625.1 Hyphomicrobiales bacterium
AACCGTGCAGCGCATTTGGCGAGTGTCCGGCGAGGGTTTTCCACGGCGATCAGAGCCCTGTCCTCAGGCAGAGTGAGACCCGCCCCATCCGACGCCAGGACCGCAACTGCACCATTTGCCAGAGCCTGCGGCACAAATTTCGCACCGTCCTGGGCGCTTCCAGCCAGGGCTGCGAACAGGAATCCCGGTTTGACCTGGCGGCTGTCGCCGGTCAGGCCGCAGATATCAATCTTCGCCCACCGAGTGGGCACATCATGTTCGGGTTGGATCAATTGTGACAGCAACATGGGCGGGCGGGCGGGCCAGTTCAAAATCAGGGTTTTGCGAGAGCCTGGAGGGCGTGGTCTAAGGCAGTTTCACGTTGCGGCGCAATGCCGAGCATCGGCGCGATCCGCTCGATCACCCGTCCCGCAGTGGGCACCGCGTTCCAACCGGCAGTCTTGTAACCATGCGTCCCTTCTGCAGGCTTCGGTTCGTCGAGCATGACAAGCACGACATAGCGCGGATCGTTACCCGGGAACATCCCGAGAAATGATGTCAGCAGTTTGTTCTTAGCATACCGGCCATTGATGACTTTTTCTGCAGATCCTGTCTTGCCACCAACCCGGTAGCCCTTGACCTGGGCCTTGCGTGCCGTGCCGCCTGAGACATTGAGCATCATCAGATCGCGCATCATCTTGCTGGTTTCAGGCTTGATCACGCGCTCCGCCTGGCTCGCCGCTACCGATGCATCGCGGATCAGAAAGGTCGGTGTGATGAGAAACCCGCCATTGACCAGCGCAGCGCCAGCCATCGCCAGTTGCAGCGGCGTGACAGACAGACCATGGCCGAAACCAACCGTCATGCTGGCAATCTTGGTCCAGCGTGGCGGCAGCAGGGGCTTGCGGCCCGGCAGTTCCGTAACAAGGCGCGTCAGCAGGCCAAGTTTGCCGAGAAACGCCTTATGCCGGTCCAACCCTACGTCGAGCGCCATCTTCGCGGTCCCGATGTTGGACGAGTAGATGAAGACCTCCGGAACCGTCAAAATTCTGCGTTTTGCATGGTAATCGCTGATGCTGAACGACCCGACTCGGATCGGTGAGCGCGCATCATAGGTGCTTTGCATGGTTGCCACGCCCTCATCGAACGCCATGGCGAATGTGATGGCCTTGAACGTCGAACCAAGCTCATAGACGCCCGCCATCAGGCGGTTAAGCGTATCCTTGTCGAGCGACGTCTTGGGGTCATGGGGATTGTAGTCCGGTAAAGAGGCCATCGCCACGACCTCACCGCTGCGAACGTCAAGCACGATACCGCCGGCGCCAATGGCCTGAAATGTCTCCATGGACGCCTTGAGTTCGTCCTGCAGCGCATGTTGAACCCGCAAGTCCAGCGCCAGTTCCACCGGGGTCGAAGCGCTTGCATCGGTGCTCGCGAGAGACGCCATGTAAAGGCGCCCTTTTCCTTCGAGATAACCTTCGATGCCTGCAAGGCCGCGCGAATCCACATCCACATGTCCCAGAACATGCACCCCGGTCCGCCCGTTCGGATAGACCCGCAGAGTCTCTTCCCTGAAGCCGATACCGGGAATGCCCAGATTGTGCACCCGCTTTTGCTGGCCAGGTGTGATTTCCCGCTTGATCCAGGCAAAGGCGCGTTTGCTTGAAAGTTTCCGGCGTAGGTCCTTTGCCGAAAGCTCCGGCATGTTTGCGGTCAGGAGCTCGATGGCCTCGTCAACATCGATGATCTTGCGCGGATCGGCAAAGATCGAGGCGATCTTCACATCGGTGGCGAGAACAACGCCGTTCCGGTCCACAATGTTCGGGCGCACCACTTTTTCCAGTTTCGGTTTGCTGACCCGTTTTTCCGCCGTCTCCGCCGGCCACAGGGAGACAAAGCCAATGCGCACGCCGATAACCGTAAAGCACAACATGAACACTGCCATGACAATACGCGACCGGGCAGCCATTCGCCGCTCAACCGTACTGTCCGCAACCGGTGTCGCCAGCCGCCCTGATGCGGCCCCGCCATCTGAATGTTCAGCGGCGGCGCTCATTGATCAATCCGCAGAAGACTGGCAATCGGATCATCGCCCACCTGCATGGGTTCATAGGGCTCACGTTCGGAAATGCTGGTAAGGATATCCTGCTCCTGAATGATTTGGCCGGTCCGTACCGGTTGCAGCTGCAGGTGCCGCTTCGACAGATCCTGCAACCGTTTCGGGCGGGAAAGATGGCTCCACTCTGCCCGAAGCAGCGTAATATCCTGCTTTGCCTGCTTTATCTGGAGTTTCAGCTGTGCAATCTCGGACACCGATTCGCGCACACCGTATTTCAGCTCGTAGAGCCAGACCGCCACACCGACAACCGCGCAAACAAGAAGAATGTTGAGGACGCGCAACATCTATCTGGCTCCTCCGATCATCGGCGCCACGGAAGTTGCCGGGTTGAACGCCTGTGCGGCAGCCGAGGTGCGCTGGCCGACCCTCAGCTTCGCTGACCGCGATCTTGGGTTTGCATCGATTTCGCCTGCACCCGGCACGGCCGGCTTGCGTGTGATAGACGCGAAGGACGGCGCCGGTCCGGTATCGCTGAGATCGGGCATATGCCGGGACGGCCGCCCAACACCCCCGCAACGCTCCTTGAAGAAGGACTTGACGATACGGTCTTCCAGCGAGTGAAACGAGACAACCGCCAAGCGTCCGCCGCACTTCAACACCCGCTCTGCCGCGCACAACCCCTGCTCGAGCTCTTCCAACTCACGGTTCACGTAGATCCGCAACGCCTGAAAGGTCCGCGTGGCGGGATGGATTTTGGCCCGGGTGCCCTCGGGGATGGCCCGGGCGACAATCTCTGCAAGCTGCCCAGTCGTCTCGATGCGCGCGGATTTGCGCGCCTCCGCAATGGCTCGGGCAATGCGCCGCGAGCGCTTTTCCTCGCCCAGTTTCCAGAGAATGGTCGCAATCATGCCGGGCTCGAATTCATTGACCACTTCGGCCGCAGTCACGGCATCGTCGCCGGAAGCCTGATCCATCCGCATGTTCAATGGACCATCCTTGGCGAAAGAAAACCCGCGCTCCGGCCGATCCAGCTGCATTGAGGAGACCCCGACATCAAGCATCACGCCATCAACCAACCTTACGTTTTCCTGCTCAATCAAATTCTGCATGTCGCTGAACCGGCCTTCCAGTAACGAAAGCCTGCCTTCGAACTCTTTCACAAGCGAGGCTCCGAGCGCCAGGGCATCCGGATCACGATCGATCCCGATCACCGAGCAGCGGGCACGCTGCAGCACGGCACGCGAATACCCTCCAGCACCGAAAGTTCCATCCACATAGACAGCCCCGTCCGTCGGACCGAGCGCTTCGAGCACCTCATCCAGCATGACAGGAAAATGGACTTTGGAAGCCAACACTTGAGCTTACTCTCCACTCGCGAGGCAGCTAAGAAGTGAAAGGCACGGCGTGGCCTTGCCGCGTCAAACAACTTTTCAATGGACCACGTCCGCGCCTTTCCCCCTCTAACCAATTCCTCACGCACATTCTGTTTTCAGACCACCACAAACACGTCTGGTCTGAAGCAGCCGATCGTCTGCCCAGAGCGGGATGTTTTCAGTTTGAACCGATTTGGCGCCATCAAACCGATCAACATGAAAACATCCCGCTCTAGTGGATCCTGCGCAAATCCATTCCACGCTTCGGTTTATTGTCTCTCCCGGAGCGTTAACAAAGTGTTGCCACGCGGTTGTTGCCTATGAAAGAGAAAGGACCAGCTGGCCTGTAAGCCGGGTTCTGTTCACGTGGCGAACCACGCTCGACAACCATTCATCTAGGACGCCCGTTGCCGGGCGCCTCGTGCAACCAACCCGGACGGCAGCCCGGAAACAGGCCTGGGGCGCGAGGCCCCGCGCCGTCCCTATTAGGTTTTGCTCCCGGTGGGGTTTACCGTGCCGTCTCTGTTGCCAGAGCCGCGGTGCGCTCTTGCCGCACCCTTTCACCCTTACCCCGGACAAGTCCAGGGCGGTTTGCTTTCTGTGGCACTTTCCCTAGGGTCACCCCCGCCGGGTGTTACCCGGCACCGTGTTTCCGTGGAGCCCGGACTTTCCTCCCCTGTCGGCGGCAAGGTGCCTCCGCCAGCGGCGGCCATCCAGCCAGCTGATCGGGTGCGACTAGGGGCCAAAATCCCAATGCCGTCAAGCCCGTACTGAGCACCCCAAAGGCATGCCGCGCCAGCGAGGTGACAGTGAATTGCTTGCGCTAAGGCGATCTATTGCTACAAATTACACCAGGGCCTGCTGAGTTGCTCCACGACAGCAGTATCTGTGACGGCACGAGCCCGCCACCTCACGCATCCCGCGTGGCGAAAAGGTCAAAGCGCATGCAACTTGTGGATCCTGGAAAATTTGCGGTGAGCAAGCGCAGGGTGTGCTTTTTTGCCGGTCAGGGCGTAGACGCAATCCGGTCGGTCGACGAGGACAGCGCCACACCAGCGGACCGGATGCACCTGAGTGTCGTCAAGACCCTCGATGCCTTGGGGTTTGATTGCCTTCCGGCTTCGGTCGGAGCAGATGGCGCCTATACCGATCCTTTGATGCGCGAACGCATATTGATCGCAGACCGTGTGGTCCTCGATCTGACCGGCGCCGGGTCGGCGGTTGCACTGGATATCGGTGTCAGACTCGGTGTGCCTATCGGCCGAACCGTGCTTCTGGGGTCAACGGCAGAAGAAAGCCTGCTGCCGGGTGGCGTCTACAAGGAGCACATCGTCTCCTACAAGCCGGATGCGGGTGGTGCTGAATTCAAACGCTGGCAGGCCCAGCTGGAATTCGACCTGCGCCGTTCCCTGATTGACGGTCAAGACGAGCCGGCGAGCGAAAAGAATATTCTCGTCAATCTGAGCGACCCGACGGGCGGCGGCATCCCGCACCGCAAGGTCGATCAGTTCATCGAAAGCATGGCGGATGGCGGCGAATTCGGACGCCGTGTGGCCACGCTTCTCGCCGACCTCGACGACGATGGCGAGGCAATCGCCCAGATGGAACTTCTGGAACGGGAGCTCATCAGCAGCACTGAACTTCCCGATCGGGGATATTCAGCCCTGCTTGCCATCTATCTGGGATACCGCGAGCGCAAAGCCTACAGACATATCGCAAACCTGTTTTCGCGCATGCCCATCGAACTGCAACAAAACCCGGTGACCATTGAACAAGGTGCGCTCGCGATCAATCGGATGTCGGAGGAAGAAGACCGGGAAAACAACCATGACCTGGCCATGGCGTTGCGCCGTGTCGCCGCCGACAATCTGCGGGCCATCCCCCGGGAATACTGGACCAGCGAGACCTATTCCATCCTCGGCCGCATTCACAAGACAGGCTACGAGGCAACCACGGCACACGATCCGGCCCTGGCGGACATTCTTCTCGACAGCGCCATCACGGCCTATGAGGACGGCTTCCGCGACGATCCGCGCGACAGTTATCCGGGCATCAACGCGGTGACCATGAGGTTGGTAAGGGGCACCGAAGAGGACCTCATAACGGCCCGCAACCTGTCACTCATTGTCGAGTTTGCCGTCACCCGAAGACCGCCGCCGTCCGGGGGGATGGAGCGCTATTGGCAAAACGCCACTTTGCTTGAACTTGCAACCGCTCAAAGGGACTGGGGCAAGGCGAACGGACGCCTGGAAAATGTTCTCGAGGTTCCCTGCGAGGAATGGATGCGGGAAACGACAATCAACAACATGCACTTCCAGAAGAACGCTTTCAGTGGCGACGAAAGAGCCCAGGATGCTCTATCCGGCATCGTCGGCAGGCTGAAAGAACCACCCCGCAAGCGGTGAGGCACAGCCTTTTCCGGGCGGCTGACCACGTCAGAAAGTTTGGCCATGAAGACTACAGCATGCGATCGCCTTGGCATTGAAATCCCGATTGTTCAGGCGCCCATGGGCGGCGCCGCCGGCCCGCAGCTCGCCGCCGCAGTCAGCAATGCCGGCGGCTTGGGAACTTTGCCCTTGTGGTGGCACGGCACAGACATCGTGCGCCAACAAGTGCGAGAGACCCGCCAGCTGACCACCAGACCATTTGCCGTGAACCTGAACATGGAGTACCCGCAGGCCGAGCGCCTCGAAGTGTGCCTCGACGAGGGCGTCCCGGTAATTTCGTTCTTCTGGCAGGATCCATCCTCACTGGTGTCCCGCGCCAAAGAAGCCGGAGCCATCGTGATGCATACCGTGGGCAATGCGGCAGATGCCCGCCGCGCCGTTGATTGCGGCGTCGACATCGTCGTCGCCCAGGGCTGGGAAGCAGGCGGCCATGTGCGCGGCACCGTGGCATCGATGCCGCTCATTCCCTCCGTCGTCGATGTGGTTGGCAACGTTCCCGTCATTGCGGCCGGGGGCATCGCAGACGGACGCGGGATGGCGGCCGCACTTGCCCTGGGGGCATCCGGCGTCTGGATCGGCACCCGGTTTCTTGCCAGCAAAGAAGTCGCGATCCACCCGGAGTACCAGGAGCGCTTGCTGGCAGCATCAGAGAACGACACGGTCCATCTGGAGAACCTGTTCGATGGCGGCTGGCCCGATGCGCCGCACCGGGTGCTTCGCAACAGCACCGTAACCAACTGGGAAAAGGCCGGCCGCCCGCCGCCGGGCCAACGGCCCGGTGAAGGTGATGTGATCGCACACGCCGCATCCGAGGGCGACATTGTTCACTACCTCTCATACACCCCGGAACCGGACGCGGTCGGCGACATCGAAGCACTGGCACTTTGGGCCGGACAGGGTGTTGCGATGGTGCGGAAGGTTCAACCCGTGGCGGACATTATCCGGGAAATCAACGCCGAAGCGGAGGCTATATTCCAGCGTCTGGCCAAGTGATCTCAGGTTAGATCGCTTCACGTTCATATGGAAACGTTTGATGGCGCCAAATCGGTTCGCCCGGCGAGGCGCGGCGCGAAGCTCGATGTGGTGCATCGGGCAAGCGCCGCAACGTGGCCGGAGGACCGATTTGGCCCACCGGAAGACCGGGTTTTCGCGCCTTCCGGACTGCGTTACGTCTCCCTTGTGGACGACAAGTCCACGGCGGGACCCGTGCCTTGCCAGAAGACGCGAAACCCCGGTCAAAGCGATTCCATATGAATGTGAAACGCTCTAGTGAGTGGTCGCGTTCTTTTTACTGCGCTCGCGAAAGCCGAGAAGTGCCCGCCGTGGTTGGGTCTCCGCTTCTTCCTTTTCCGGACGAACGGGTTGCTGCTTGGCGATTTCCGCCTCAACTGGATCTTGCGTCGTGACAAGTCTGAGCATCTTTCTTCTCCCATCAAGTGTGCACCATCCCGGCATAGATGGGACGTAGCCGCCCCCACCAGTGTGATTAAAGTCACAGATTGAGGGAACGTCCGGCCATTACAGCATTTTGCCGGGCGCTCGCCGTTCAAACCTATGGTGCAACTCGTCCGGGTTCGTTATCATACCGCCATGTCAGTCCTGCTACGCAAACTCGCCCGCTACGTTGCTCAAAAGGCCGCATCAGATCCCCAGGCAAGGGAAAAGGCGGTAAAGACCGCTGCCGGCGTTGTCGAGCAGGCAAAGCTGATTGCCAGGGAGGATGATCCCGCCTATGCCGCCGGCCGGGCTTTCCGCCGGGCGTTCGACAAGCTGCAGAACGGGCGATAGATCACCGGCCCATCAGAGCGCTTCGCCAGGTTAAGCGGTTCAGTGCACCTGGGGTGTGTCAGAGCCTTTTCGGCCGGAAACTTGATGGAGTACCCAGCCCATGACCCAAACCGTCACCACCACCTTGAACGACGTCGATATCGGCCGTGTTGCAAGCCTGGCTGAAAAGATCCGACACGAGCCGGAAGCCGCAGCCACCAAATGGAATGCTGAAGTCATATGGAAGGGTGGTTTTCGTTCCGAGGCGAAGGTCCGTGAATTCACAGCGTCGAAGTCCGATGAACCCGATCCGCTGGGGGGAACAGACACCGGGCCAAATCCGGTCGAACAGGTTCTCGCTGCGCTGGGAAATTGCCTCGCCGTCGGCTACGCCGCAAATGCGACGGCCGCAGGCATCACCATTCGTGATCTCACAATCAATGTCGAGGGTGATCTCGATCTGCATACCTTTCTCGGATTGAAGGACGGAAACGCCGGTTTCAACAACATCGCGGTGCAAGTGAAGCTCGACAGCGATGCATCACCGGAAGCCCTGCAGGCCCTGCATGAGAAGGTGACAAATACATCACCGGTCGGCCACACGCTCAATCGTGCGGTGCCGGTCGATATCGAGCTGGCCTGAGCCAACCGCAAATGCGTCGCGTGCGGCTGCTTCTGCTTTCCTCTTCCCCGGTGATACCGGGTTTGCAACACCAGCGCTGAAACCAGACAGCTGAAACCAGACAGTGAGTGAGGGAGTTCGTATGAATTTAATTGATGTTCTGGCGCAAGCCCAAGGCGGCAATGCGGTCTGCAATATGAGCCGGCAATTCGGTCTCGATGACAACCAGACCCGTTCGGCGCTTGAACAACTGGCGCCGATGGTCGCGGCAGGACTGCGTCGCAACAGCCAGCAGGGTAACGGCATGGCCGATCTCATCGGCGCACTGCAGGCCGGCAATCACACCCGCCATGTGGATATGGACGGCGACGGCATCCCGGCCGATATGGTGGACGACGGAAACAACATTCTGGGCCACATCTTCGGCAACAAGGATGTCAGCCGTGCGGTGGCAGCGCAGGCGGCAGACAGCACCGGCATCGGAACGGGCATTCTCAAACAGATGCTGCCGATCATCGCCAGCATGGTCATGGGCTCGATGTCGAAGAAAACCCAGGAGCCCGGAATGGGCGACATTCTAGGGGACCTGTTGGGCGGGGCGCTCGGCGGCACCCAGTCACAGAACGCTCCGGGAGGCGGCATGCTCGGGCAGATCCTGGGCGGATTGCTCAAGGGTGGCGCAAAGCGGCAGACACCACAGCGGACCCAGCGCAGGTCACAGGCCCGGGAGCCGTCCCTGCAGGACATCTTCGGCACCATGCTGGACGACAGCTCAAGCGGCAATGCGGCAGACGATCTTCTCGACTCGGTACTGCGGCAAACCCAGGGATAAATCTTGGCGTTCTGCGCACGAATGCCTTAGGTCATGAACCAGATCGATTCACGTTCATATGGAAACGATCTAACAATGAGAACCGTAGCAAATTCCGGCTGACCAAGGTTCTCAAAAAGGGCTCGATCAATGGCGATTTTCAGTGAACAACCCATCTGCACTCTCGACGACATAAAACGTTTCGAGGCTGAATTATCGCTGGAACAGCGCTTGCCGGAACGCAGCATCCTGGACGTGTTCACCGCAGGCGCTGAGCGGCAATCAGAGCGCACCGCAATCACCATGTTGATGAGCGGCGCACCCGACGAGCAACCGCGCCGTGTCAGCTATGGCGACCTGTTGGGCCTTATCCGGCGGGCAGCCAATTTGTTCTCCACACTGGGGGGCCCAAGGCCAGGCGTGGCCTATATGCTGCCGTCTCTGGTCGAGACCCATGTCACCTTGTGGGGCGCTGAAACCGCGGGCTATGCAGTGCCGATCAATTTCCTGCTCCAGCCGGATAGTATCGCCGCCTTGCTCAAAGCGTCCGGTGCGACAATTTTGGTGGCGCTCGGCCCGCACCCGCAGCTGGATATCTGGCAAAAGGCGGAACAGTTGCGCGACCAGGTGCCGGGGCTGACCCTGATCCGGGTGGCGCCACCGGGAACGCCGGCGGAAGAAGGCGTGGTTGATTTCGGCGCCGCCTTGATGGCGCAGCCCGATGACCATCTGATCTTTGGCGAGCCCTGTGGCGGCGATGACGTGGCGGCCTATTTTCACACCGGCGGCACGACCGGAACACCAAAACTGGTTGCGCACACCCATCGCGGCCAGCTGATTGCGGCGTTCGGCGGCGCCGTGTTGTGTAACATGCGTTCGCACGACATCCTCACGGGCACGTTGCCGTTGTTCCACGTTGCCGGAACGATCGTTGGCGGCCTGAGCGGCTTTATGGCCGGCCTTGAACTCCTCCTCATGTCTCCAGGCGGATTGCGCAACCCGGCTATGGTCGAAGGCTTCTGGCGTCTGGTTGCGCAGTACCGGGCGACTTTGGTGGGCGGTGTGCCGACAGCGGTCGGTGCGGTTCTGGAAGTCCCCACCGATGGTGCTGATCTCAGCGCGTTGCGTGCCGGGCTCACCGGTGCAGCACTTCTGCCGCCGGCAGTCGGTGAGCGCTTCCGGGAGGTGACAGGCCGCAATCTGTTCGAAATCTACGGCATGACCGAGGCGTCGGGCCTGGTCACCATCGATCCGCTGGCCGGCGCGTGCGGTGTCGGTTCGGTGGGCTGGCCCCTGCCTTATACGCACGTGGACGTGCGGCGGCTGGACGCCGATGGCAGCCTCGGCGAACCCTGCGCCGAAAACGAGATTGGTGTCGTCACGGTGCGCGGCGACCATGTCTCGCCGGGGTACCGTGATCGCGACCATGAGGACGGCGTAATAGAAAACGGCACGCTCAACACCGGCGATCTGGGATACAAGGATGCGCAAGGCCGGCTCTACATGGCCGGCCGTTCCAAGGACCTCATCATTCGCAGTGGTCACAACATCGACCCTGTGATGATCGAAAATGCGATGTCCGAACACCCGGCGGTGGCGCTGGCTGCTGCGGTGGGCGTGCCCGATGCCTATGCCGGCGAACTGCCCGTGTGCTTTATTCAACTGCGCGCAGACGTCGATATCAGCGCAGACGATTTGCAAGAACACGCCCAACGTACCATTGGCGAGCGGCCGGCCTGGCCGAAGCAGATCCATATCGTCGATACGATCCCGTTGACCTCCGTTGGCAAAATTTACAAGCCAAGCCTGCGCTGTGACGCTGCTGCGCGGCTGGTGACAGAGCTTGTTCACAACCAGCTGAAACTGCCCGATGCAGGCATCGATGTGGTGGCTGGAGGCGCGCGTGGCATGCGCGTAACCGTGACGCTCCAGGAAACGGCGCGGGCATCCGTGCCGGCGGTCGAGAAGGCGCTGGGTGCCTATTTGTTCGAAGCGAAAGTACTGGCGCCTTAAACCGGTTTGTGCGTTACGCGCCCAGCGCGGTCTCAAAGTGGCCGACAGCCTGCTCGAACTTCTCCTTGCACCCGGGATTGCAGAAGCCGACCACCCGGCCATTGTAGCGGGTGAGCGAATTCTCCTGCACCGGCTTGCCCGACCACGGGCAGGTTTCGTTGATACAGTCCTCAAGCTTCAAATCCGGCATTGCTGTCAGTCCCTTCGAAGCGGCCACCAAGGGTTGGTTTGAAGTGGCTCCGTTGCAGCAAACATAGTCTATTAGAGCAGGATCCGCAAAAGTCGCACATGCAGGATGAGATCTACATCGCCGCCGCAGACGCCCGCGAATATGTCAACGACGGCGCCCGTAAACCGTTCCGTGCGGGCGACATCATTTTCGTCAAAGCCGGTGTTGAACTCCGGTTCGAGAATTTCACGGAAGACTTCCGGACCCGGATTGTGTTCTGGGGGCCGGAGGGCGGCTAGTGAAGCCGAGTATCCGATACAGGAATTGCCGTCAGAAGATTGAATTTGCTTAAAAATTAACCCTTGCTCTTAAGCTGTCGTTAACCCCCGGATGCGCTAAATATCCATGCCAAAGTCGTATGGAGGGCATGGTAATGGCGCTTCCGCTTGAGTCACAGTTGAATGAGGACACCGGTCCTGTTTCCGAAACGATGTTTTGTGAAATCAACCGGGCACAAACGCCCAATGCGGTTGAAATCGCGGCAACACTGCCGGAAGGGCAGCGCGCGCAGCTCGCGGTGTTCTGCTACCGCAAACGGCATCTGCACGACCTTGGTTTGCGGATCGCATCGACCTGCAGCCTGAACGCTCTATTGCAGGCAGCCGGCACCGGTGGTGAAGTTATCTTCAAGCAATCGCGAGACCCGGACGCCACCTTGGCAAAGGAAACCGTGCCGGCATCGCATGCATCGCGGCCGATTACACTCGCGACCTGCGTCCGGCAGGTCGACCTTGGCAGCGATGACGATGATGATGACGACGACGACCTCGAAGACTGACGCCGCTTGAGTGACGGCGACTCAGTAGGCGCAGTCGGTAAAGATGCGCTCGATGTCGCCGTTCCACTCGTTTTCGTAAAGATCGAGAAGCTCGTCGGCAGGTGAACGGCCGTCGTCGAGAATAGCTTCCACCGCATTCAGGAAATGCACTTCATCATCGCCAAAACGGTCGATCCGGTTACGGTTTTTGAGGCCGACGCGGGAAATTTCGATCATTTCCTTAGCAAGCGCCCCAACGTTCGATGAGCGGAACGGGGTTTGCAATGCGGTCGTCGGCACCCCGTCGCGCATGGCCTGACGCTCCTCCGTGGTCCATGACTTGAACATGTCCCAGGCGGCATCAAGTGCGCTCTGGACATAGAGCAGCCCGACCAACACGGCCGGCTGGGCACACAGCCGCCGCCACGGGCCGCCATCCGCGCCGCGCATTTCAATGAAACGCTTCAGGCGGACTTCGGGAAAGATCGTGGTGATGTGGTCGGACCAGTCTGTCTCGGTTGGCTTTTGACCCTCGAATCCTTTGAGCTTGCCGTCCATGAAGTCACGGAATGAAAGACCTGAAACGTCGTGGTAGATGCCGTCGCGGTAAACAAAATACATCGGCACATCGAGGGCGTATTCAGCATAGGCCTCAAACCCAAATCCCTCGTCGAACACCCAGGGCAACATGCCGGTGCGGTCAGGGTCGGTGTCGCGCCAAATCTCACTGCGAAACGAGCGGTAGCCGTTGGGCTTGCCTTCGGTAAACGGAGAATTGGCAAAAATCGCAGTGACCAGTGGCTGCAGGGCAAGACCGACACGCAGTTTCTTGATCATGTCGGCTTCCGAGGAAAAGTCGAGATTGACCTGAACCGTGCAGGAGCGGAACATCATGTCGCGCCCGAGATTGCCTTTCTTCTGCATGTAGTCACGCATGATGCGATAGCGGCCCTTGGGCATCATGGGCGTTTCGTCCATGGTCCACTTGGGCGAGAAGCCGAGGCCGAGGAAGCCAATTCCCAGGCTTTCGCCGACTTCACGCACCTGCTCTAGATGAGAGTTCACCTCATCGCAGGTCTCGTGCAGGGTCTTGAGCTGGGCGCCGGAGAGTTCGAACTGGCCGCCCGGTTCAAGCGAGATCGTGCCGCCGCCCTGATCAGCGGGCTGCAAGAGCCCGATAATTTTTCCGGCTTCCATTACCGGCGCCCAACCGAACTTCTCCTGCATGCCCTCCAGCATGGCGCGCACGCCACGGTCGGTGTCGTAGGGGATGGGTGTCAGGGTGTCGGTGTGAAACCCGAACTTCTCGTGCTCGGTACCGATGTGCCAGTTTTCGGCCGGCTTGTTGCCGGCCTCGAAGTAAGTGACGAGTTCGGCGTAATCTTCAATCGGTGGCCCGAGATCGTCGGAAGTCTTTGTTGTCATATGTTCCCGTTCCCTCGGGGCGGCGCCCAATGAAGATGCTCCAGTAGGCTCTAGCGGCGTTTCAAGCCCGCGACAAGTCGAAAGCTCACGACCAGTCGCCCAGGACGGCCTGTACGAGGGCCATGGCGGCGACCGCCGCAGTGTCAGCCCGCATCACGCGCGGTCCTAAGGAAATCGCTGTTATGCCTGGATGAGAGCGCAGTATTTCCCTCTCTTCCGGCGAAAACCCGCCTTCGGGTCCGATGAGAACGGCAAGCGGCCCGCGCGCCAGGTCCTGTAATGCTGCAAGCGCGGAGGCGATGGGTGCGGATTCGTCGCAATAGATCAAGCGGCGGGCCGGATCCCAGCCGTCCATGAGCGATCGCAGGCTCGCGAGTTCCTCAACCTGCGGCACCGCGAGAAGATTGCACTGTTCGGCTGCCTCAATGGTGTTGGCGATCAAGCGCTCGCGCTTGATCTTTGCCACCATGGTGAATTGGGTTTTGACCGGTTGCAGGAGGCAGGCTCCCATCTCGGTGGCCTTTTGCGCCATGTAATCGAGCCGTGCCTGTTTCAGCGGCGCGAACAGGAAATGCACATCCGGCAGCGGAACTTGCAGGCGGGTTTGCCCGGCACACGACGCCCGGCCGCCCGTCTTGCCGAGTTCCTCGACGTCGGCGCGCCATTCGCCCGCGCGGCCGTTGAACAGGCGGATGGCCGCACCGGGCCTGAGCCTCATGACATTCCGGAGATAGTGGGCCTGAGGCGCGGTGAGATCGACCGTGCAGCTCTCCCCCAGATCGCCTGCCACGTAAAGCCTCGGCGATCTGTCCGCCGTCCAAGAGGAACCCGATGTGTGTTGTGTCATTGCCCGCGACAACCTTGCGATCTCCGGTTTTGCCTAAATGCTAAAGCGCTTCGTATCTACCGTCCGCATAACCGTCTCGCAGGGCGAACATCTGGATCTTGCCGGAGCCGGTCAGCGGGAAACCATCCACCGCGCACCACAGGACCGGTGTTTTTTGCGGCGACAGATGCTGGCGGCAGTAGGCCTGCAATTCCTGGGAGTCGATCGCCTGGCCAGCTTCAGGCCGGATGAAACAGGCGACAATCTCACCCCACTTGTCATCCGGCAGACCAACAACGGCAACCTCGGCCACCGCGTGATGTTCCAGCAAGGCGTTCTCGATCTCGGCTGGAAAGAGGTTTTCGCCGCCACGGATGATCATCTCCTTCACCCGGCCGGTGATGCTGACATAGCCGCGCACATCCATGATTCCCAGCTCACCGGTATGCAGCCAGCCGTCGGCGTCGATGGTCTGCGCCGTCGCCTGCTCATTGCCGTGATAGCCAATCATGTTGCAGTAGCCCCGGACGCAGATCTCACCGACCTCACCGATCGGCACAACCTGATTGTCGTCGATACTGCGGATCGACACACCGGTCTGGGGCATCGGCTGACCCGTGGTGTTGCAAATGTCGTCGAGTCCTTCGCCGAGATGATGCTGGGTGATCAGGGGTGCCGTTTCGGTCTGCCCGTAGACGGTTTGAAATTCGCAGCCGAAGGCCCTGCGAACTTTGCGGACCAGATCCAGCGCCACCACCTCGCGCAAGAGGCCGCCAATGGTGGTCTCCTTGACCTCGTCATCTTGTTGCGGAGAAATCAAGGAGTCCGATAAATTCAGCTGATACATGCTTGTCAGCGTCCCAAATGTCCGATGCATCGCTTAGGGCCTGTTGAGTATCATAAACGCCCCATCAAATGCACCCCGGCAGTGGATTTCCTGCCGCCTATTGACCGAGATCAAACACCGAAGCGCGACTGTGGTGTTTGATCGGCTTTGTCTGGAAATAACCTTGAGTGCTCCATATGAAGCATTGTTCTGTGAGTTGGCCCGCGCTGATTGTGCTGACATCGGTTGCGGCGGTGTCGCCCGGGATCGCGTCGGCAGACGAGAATGAGCAGATTTGGGCCGAGCAGGATTTTCTATCTTACTGCGCACCGTGCCACGGCCTA
Organism: Hyphomicrobiales bacterium; assembly: GCA_021775625.1. Lineage (GTDB taxonomy): Bacteria > Pseudomonadota > Alphaproteobacteria > Rhizobiales > JAJFHB01 > JAJFHM01. Next base: position 15,479 of record JAJFHM010000134.1, read on the forward strand.
GAGGGCCGCGGTGACGGACCGGTGGCGGATCATCTGAAAATCCGGCCTGCCGATCTCACCGCCATCAGCCGGAGAAACGGCGGTACATTTCCATTCGACGCCACCTATTCCAAAGTCGAAGGGCTCGACATGCCGGGCGCCCATGGCTCCAGCAAGATGCCGGTGTGGGGGCTGTGGTTCACCAATCAGGCGGTCGGAGAGAGTCTGCTGCTGGAAGACGCGAAGCCGGCAGAGGAAAGGGTCCGGCAGCGCATCCGGGCGATCGTCGCCTATCTCCGAACGCTGCAGGAGTAAGAACCAGCGGCTCGGTCTCGGCTCATTTGAAGATGCGGCAATGTATAAGAAAATCCTGATGCCCACCGACGGTTCCACGCTTTCTCAAAAGGCCATAAAACATGGTGTTTCCCTGGCGCGGACGCTGAACGCCGGGATCACGTTTGTGGCTGTGACGGCGCCATTTCACAGCGTTTCTGGCGAACCGCAAATGGTCGCGAACATGCCGGACAGCTCGAAGGATTTCGTGCACGACTATCTGGCGTCGGATGCAGCCAGAGCCCTTTCACAAGGCCAGACAGTCGCTATGGATGAAGGCGTGCAATGTGACGCTCTATGCGTTGAGAATGACCACATCTATCGAGGCATTATCGACACCGCCGCAGACCGGGATTGCGATTTGATCCTCATGGCGTCAAACGGGCACCGTGGTCTGGTTGGCGTCATCCTGGGCAGCGTGACACAGGAGGTTCTGGCGCACAGCACGATACCTGTGCTGGTTTACCGCTGAGCAGCGTATTAATTGCCGTTCTGCTGTTTTAGCGAAAGAATATATGTCGCCAGATTGAGCGACTCGTCCCGGGTCAGGCTCAGATTGGGCATCGGCGGATGTGGATCGGCAAGAAAGAACTCGGTCTTCTTAATTGTCTGGCCGGGCCGGTTGGCGATTTCAACGAATGTGGGCACGGCGCTTTGCGCGAGACCTGTGCCCTCCGGCGAGATCACATGACACTGTCTGCACCACAGCCGCGCCAACTCTTGTCCGAGTTCCGTTCTGATGACCTTGGCTGCATCATTACCGGCCCTGCCCTCACCGCTCACGCCGATGGCGCCGAGTGACAGCAAGATCATGAGCGGAATACAGTGGTACGGCAAGCGGGAAAACAGCATGGGATCACCTCTGTGCAACAGTTGCAGCCAATGTGCAGACTGCAACGCACTTTTGCGGAAGACGCATTGATCTCCATCAATTAGTCGATTGCTCAGAGCGTTTCATGTCTATACGGAACATGAAACGCTCCAGCGCCACTGAAAGGGCGCACGGCCAACGGTGTGCCGCTATGCGGGCCGGATCCGGTCTATAATGCCGTCGAAGTCCACACCTGCCGGCAGGGCGCCATAGGCGCCGGTCCAACGGGACCCGAGGCGTGAGGCGCAGAATGCATCCGATACCGCCGCCGGTGCGTGCTGCACCAGCAATGCGCCCTGCAGCGTAACAGCCATCAATTCGGTGATGGCGCGGGCGCG
>JAJFHM010000135.1 GCA_021775625.1 Hyphomicrobiales bacterium
ATGCGCGGCGGCCCGCGCGAGCGCCAGTTCGACCTCATGAAAGCGTGGGCGCGGGCGCATGAAACAGCCCTGCGGGATATCCTGGGCACGCGCTACGTGATGTATGGCGAATGGGCCTTTGCGAAGCACACGATTTTCTACAACCGGCTGCCGCACTATTTCCTGGAATTCGACATGCTCGATCGCGAGACAGACAAGTTCTTGTCAACACCGCGCAGACAGGCTGTGTTGCAGGGCTCGCCGGTGCGCTCGGTCGCGGTGCTGCACCAGGGCTCTGTGTCCAGCGATCCAGCACTTCGCGCCCTGGTCGGCCACAGCCAGCACAAGAGCCCGGACTGGCAACAGGGTCTGGCGGCGGCGGCCGACGAAGCCGGCGTTGAACTTGAGCGTGCCTGGAAGGAAACCGACCCCAATTCTGAAATGGAAGGCCTCTATATCAAGATCGAAGACGGTGATGAGACCGTGGGCCGGGCCAAATTCATCCGCCAGAGTTTCCTCACCTGCGTGATCGCGTCCGAAACACACTGGATCGACCGTCCCATTATCCGCAACGGGTTGGCAGAGGGCGTGGACATTTTTGCCGGATAAGCCATACTTTACAATCGTGTGCGATGAGGAAAAATTCAATGACAAGACCGCCGCTGCCGCCGTTCACCGAGGAAACCGCCCACCAGAAGGTTCGCGCCGCGGAAGACGGCTGGAATGGCCGGGATCCGGCGAAAGTGGCGCTGGCCTACACCCCGGACACAAAATGGCGCAATCGTTCGGAGTTTCTGACCGGACGCGCCGAAGTCGAAGCCTTCCTTACCCGGAAATGGCAACGTGAACTGGACTACCGTCTCATCAAGGAACTGTGGGCCTGGAGCGGCAACCGGATCGCCGTACGCTTTGCTTATGAATGGCACGATGACAGCGGAAGCTGGTTCCGGTCCTACGGCAACGAGAACTGGGAATTCGACGACGGCGGCCTGATGCAACGCCGCATCGCCAGCATCAACGACCTGCCGATAGCCGAAGCGGACAGGAAATATCACTGGCCGCTCGGACGCCGGCCGGATGATCATCCGCGCCTCTCAGATCTGGGACTTTAGATGCTCTGGCACCGTGACAGGAAGTCCAGCAGGATGCCATTGACCCGGTCGGCATCCAGCATCGGCATCAGGTGATGCTGCCCATCCAGAATTTGCAGCTCCGCGTTTGGAATGGCGCCAGCCATCTTGCACGACATTTCCGGCGTGGATCCGGTGTCCTCTTCGCCTGTCATGACCAGGACGGGGCAGGAAATTACGCCGAGCTTGCCCGTCACTTCAGCATCCGATGTGGCAAATACCCGATGCGCCTTGCACTTGGCAGCGAAGTCGCCGTCGCGAATAAGGTTGAGATTGTCCTCGATTTCGGCTGCATGGGATTCATAATCGCGCGGCTTGAACCAGCGCTGCGCGCCTGACCTGACCGCATTGTCGACACCGTCCGCCAGATTGGCCTCATATCTCTCGCGAACCGTTCTTGCCTGTTCCGGTGAACGGTCATGCACTGCATTCAGCAATATGAGCCCGCTCAATCGGGCGTGATGGCGCACCGCATATGCCTGGGAAACCAGCCCGCCCATGGAAAACCCGCCGAGAACCGGTTTGCCGTCCCCGGAGAATTGCCGGATCACCTCGTCCACCTGGGTCACAAAATCGTCGAGCACCCTGTCGCCGGGCGGGTCGGGCGCATCGCCATGCCCCAGCATATCCATGCAGCAGACCCGGTGACGGGGCGAAAGTGCTGCGACCTGCGGTGTCCACATGCGGTGGTCAACCAGGACCCCATGGACGAGGATGACCGTCGGCCCGGCGCCGCTTACCCAGACAGGCGTGCCGTTTTCCGTTCGGAACATTTCTTGGGGAATGGTCATCGTGCCCGGCCTGTTGCGCTGTCCTTGGGTTTTACCTTGCCCGCCGGTTTTCGGGTGCAGGTCTGCCAGGTTTGTACACAACCCGGGCCGCGATTTGCAAACGCTCGAGACCTGGTCGGAACCGTTATTGCGGCGACAAAAACGTCAATGCGCTCAGTGCCTGTATCTTGGCGATGCTGACGAGTTCGTCGATATCGACATACTCATTGGGCCCGCCCAGATTGTGCGGCGTCAGGCCGCAAACAACGGCTGGAATTCCGGCCAGCCGGTAAAGCCTGGCATCGGATGCTCCAACACGCATGTTCGCAACCGCTTCGCTGTCAAGAACCGTTCTGCATGCACGCAGCACCGAGGTCACGATCGGGTCGTCGGGTGGCGTCCAGGTGGGTTCGTAGCGGCAATTGATTTCAAACCGTATTCCGTCAATCGGATCGAGCAGACGGTGTATCTCGGCCTCTATTCCGGCAACCGTTACCCCCATGGGCAATCGGATATCGGCGCTGACTTCGGCCTTGGCCGCCACCAGATTGGGTGAGGTTCCACCGGAGATGCGGCCGAAGTTGACTGTTATGGTTCGCAGCACTTCCGCTTCACCGGCCCCGCCCAGAGGTTCCGATACGGCCTTCGCTGCATCGATTGTTCTCATGACCTCGGCCGGCGTATCGACCTCATGGTTGGCCAATCCGTCCAAAGCGTTCATGACCGTTCGCAATGCGTCAATGGCACTTTCACCGCGATGAACATGCGCCCCGTGGGCCGGCTTCCCGGTTGCAAACACATCAAGCCAGATCATGCCCTTTTCACCGACCCGCGGCACCAGAGGAGAGCCCACATCGGCGCATAACATGGCGTCTCCGTGCGCTTCCGGCACCGTATCCAACAGATGCTTGGTGCCAAGCTCTCCCATGCGTTCCTCGTCCCCCGCCAAGGTCAGAACCAGTTCGCCGGACCAAAGATGCGGGTTTCGCGCCAGCAGCTTGAAGGCAACCAAAGCGCCCGCAATGCCGCCTTTCATATCGGCAGAACCACGTCCGTAGATCCTGTTGTCCTGAAGCGCGCCCGAGAAAGGGTCATCATCCCAGGTGTCCATGTCGCCGGCGGGATAGGTGTCAAGGTGACCGTTGAGGATCAAGCGTTTGCCCGGCTGGTCAGCGCGTGCGACTGCCACGAGATTTTCAATCGGCGTTTCACTTGAATGATAAGTGACCGCGACATTCTCCAGTCCCGACAGCCGCCCGGCCACTTCTCGCGCCGCAGCGCGGGTGTCGCTTGGCGGCGTTTCGGAGGGAATACGCACGAGGGCCTGCGTGATGTCGATGAGCTCGGCGCGGGCCTCTTCGATCCCATCGAGAAGAGCCTGGACATTTGCTGCAACGCCGCTGTCGGCGGCTTTATGTGATTGAGCCATGCGAATTACCCGGTCTTCGGATTGTTGGTACCGCCCTCGAGACGGCGTGCCTTGAAGGATTGAAACAACAACACCAGAGCCAGCAGAAGATATCCGAGCGGATAGATCCATTCCTTGGCCGGCCGGTCGAGCTGTTCCACGTCAATGGTGGTGATGTAATCGCCGAAGGTTATGCCGGCTTTTTCCGCAGGACCGTTGAACTGGGTGTTCGCCACATAAAGCCGGCCATCGTCTTCCAGTTCCAATGTCAGGCCGCTGCGGTCGTTGAGTGCCTGGTGTTGATTTGCGGTTGTCTCTGCCGGGGGTATGACAAACAGCTTGAAGCGGTCGCCATATTCCGTTTCGCGTGTCACATGCAGCCTGATTGCCCTGGCTGCCGGCAGAACCGGGGCATCGGCCGAGGCGACCTGCGCCAGTTCCATGGGGGCAAATTGCGGGAATACCCGGTTCATCAACGCATCCGGCCTGAACAACGCAACGACCACAACCATCAACAACACCCGTTCGATCAAGTTCATCCGGGTCAGCAGCCAGCCTTGCGTCACCGCAGCAAAACACAAGATCGCCGTCAGCGAGACGATGAATATCGTCACTCCGTGCCAGACGCTGGTGACACCTACCAGCAGGAGTTCGGGATTGAATATGAACACAATCGGAAGAATGCTGGTTCGGATATCATACAGGAAGGACTGGACGCCGGTGCGCATCGGATCGGCCCCGGAGATTGCCGATGCGGCGAATGCGGCGAGACAAACAGGCGGCGTCGAATCCGCCATCAGGCCGAAATAGAGCACATAAAGATGGACCGCAATCAACGGCACAATCAGTCCGGACGCATTTGCAAGTTCCACCAGAACCGTTGCCATCAACGAGGCGACGACAATGTAGTTGGCAGTGGTCGGCAGTCCCATGCCGAGGATCAGACACACCACGGCGACGAGGGGCAGAAGAATGTAAAAGTTACCCTGCGAGATCACTTCTATGACCGACAGCATGGCGTTGTTGAGGCCGGTGGACGAGACCGCGCCGACGATGATGCCGGCCGCGCCAACGGCCGCGGTCACACCCGCCATGCTTTTCGCGCCGGAGACCATGGCATCGAAGGTTATCGTGCACCCGGACCGGAGGCCCTGCGACGTCGACCGGCCGCTGCGCTGCGCATCGATAAGGGCGGTCACGAAGATGATGCCCATCATCAGGAGAATTGCATAGAACACCGCACTGCCCGGGCTCCAGCGTTCAACCAGCAGCAGGTAGATCAAGGCGCCGATGGGAATGAGGAACTGAACGCCGCCCTTGAGCGTTGCCATCACGTCCGGCATTTCCGCTCTGGGCATACCGGTGAGGCCGAGCTTCACCGATTCCAGATGCGAGATGTAAAACAGCGCGCAGTACGAAATGACCGCCGGGATCGCGGCGTGATAAATCACGTCATAATAGGAGATGCCTATGAACTCGGCGATGATGAAGGCCGACGCCCCCATGATCGGCGGCATAAGCTGACCGTTGGTAGAGGCTGCAACCTCAATGGCTCCAGCCTTATAGGCCGGCAATCCCATCTTCTTCATCAGCGGGATCGTAAAGGCGCCCGTGGTGACCGTATTGGCGATCGACGAGCCGGAGACCGTGCCGGTCAGGCCGGACGCCATGATCGCCGCCTTGGCCGGCCCGCCGCGGTAGCCACCGACCAGGCCGAATGACAGATCGAGAAAGAATTTGCCGGCACCGGCTTTGTCCATGAAAGCGCCGAACAGGACAAACAGGAAGACGTAGCTCACCGACACATCGATCGGGATGCCGAACACCGCCTCGCTGGACAACCACTGATAACCGACCAAACGTTCCAGCGAGACGCCTTTGTGTGAGATGACGTCGGGCATCGACTGGCCGTAAATCGAATAGATCAGGAATATGAGGCAGACGATGACGAGCGGAAGCCCGACGCTGCGCCGCGTCGCCTCGAGCAACAGGACCATCCCTGCGCCACCGAGAATTGCCTCGAATGGAAAGGTCAGACCGGCGACATTGAACTCAAGCAGGATGCCGTCCCGGCTGACGAT
>JAJFHM010000136.1 GCA_021775625.1 Hyphomicrobiales bacterium
CGGCACCTGAGTTTCACTTTGGCCGCGCGCGAGCTCAACCTGTCACAGGCGGCCGTCAGCCAGCAGATCCGTAATCTGGAACAAAACCTCGGGGTGGAGCTGTTTCATCGCGCCCACAGAGCGGTCCGCCTGTCCTCGCACGGCAGGGAGTACCAGCATACGGTCTCAACGATCCTGCGGCAGCTCGCCAGTGCGACGGCGGATCTCACCGCGCCAACGGACCGGCCCCGCCTCAACATTGCCACCGACCAGTCCATCGCCACCATGTGGCTGATGCAACGCCTGCCCCGTTTCCAGCAACTCTATCCGGAAGTTGCCGTCAGACTGGTGGCTTCCGACGATGAGCGTGACTGCCTCGCCGACGACATCCAGGTTTCGATCATTCACGGCAATGGTGACTGGCCCGGGTTCCATGCGGATCTCTTGTTTGAAGAAGAAGTGTTTCCCGTATGCAGCCCGGACTATCTCACAAACAAGAGGCCGCTTGAATCCGTTTCGGACCTCGTGGCGCTGGACTTGCTTGAGCTCGAAGACAACCGCTGGGACTGGATGAACTGGCGCAGCTGGCTCAGCGGCAACGGGGTGGATCTGCCGGCCGGTCACAAAAGCTTCCAGATCAACAGTTACCCGCTTCTCATCGAAGCCGCCAAAAACCGCCAGGGTCTTGCGTTGGGCTGGCGCTATCTTGTCGACGACGCGCTGGCAGCCGGCGAACTGGTCAGACCCGTCGCACAGTCACTTCGCACGGCTTTCGGATATTACTTTGTCTGGCCCCGCCAGGCAGACGCCACGGCCATGACGCTGGCGTTTCGCGATTGGGCCAATAGTGAGCTTACAGCGCCGAATACGCCTTAGCATTCACTTTGGTCCCTGCGCCTTGGTCGCCGCAAGAGTGATCGACGCGCTGCCCGTATAACGCGGCCGGTCCGCCTGGGGTTCGCTCAGGGGTTCGACCGGACGCTGGCTTGCCAGGCTGCGCACGGCAAGTTGCTGGTACTCGCGCGTGCCGGACCGCTTCCATTCAATCTCCTGGTCGCTCAACTCGCGCAACGGCTTGGCCGGGATGCCGACCGCCAAAGTGCGCGGCGGAATGATCGTGCCTTCGGGCAGGAACGCCATGGCACCGATGATCGAGCATTCTCCGATCCTCGAGCCGTCCATCACCACCGCATTCATGCCGACCAGCGCATCGCGACCCACATGCGCACCATGGATGACGGAGCCGTGTCCGATATGCCCGTCCACCTCGACGATGGTGTCACTGTTCGGAAACCCGTGCATGACACAGGTGTCCTGAACATTGGCGCCCTCATGCAGAATGATGCGCCCGAAATCACCACGCAGGCAGGCTGCAGGCCCCACATAACAGCGCGGGCCCACGATCACGTCCCCGATGAGCACGGCGGTTGGATGAATATAGGCGGTTGGATCCACCACCGGGATGAGGTCTTCAATCGCAAAGCAATTGGTCATCCCCTTCCATCGCAAGCAGGATGCAGCGCTGTCAAGCAGCGCGCAGCCGCATGCAACAAAGGTCAGGCGGTTGGTGTGCTGTGTCTATTCGGCCTTTTTCAGGTCGGCATAGACCAACGACAGGAACTTTTCCGCCGCCATCACCTTGTAGCCGGCACCGAAGTCGTCTTCCAGATCCCTGGTGGGCCTGGAAGCCAGAAAATCGTCCAGCGAAACGCCTTTGGCCAGGGCCTCCGCAGTGCGCTCCCGAATGATCATCAGGCGATCGCGGTGACGCTTGAGCGCACCCCGGTCGGCCAGCCCGCCATGGCCCGGCACGATCTTGGTTTTCGGCCCGGAGATCTTGAGCCCGATGCCAAGGGCGTCGATCATACCGTCGAAACGGCCACCGCTCGAACCGTCAAAGTATGAGTAGAGCCCGTTGAAAAAGACGTCGCCCATATGCAGCACATCGGAACCGGTGAAATGCACGATGGCATCGCCGTCTGTGTGCGCGGCCGGCACCTTGATGATCTCGACTGTCTCACCGTTCAGATGAAACGAGATCCTGTCACTGAACGTAATCTTCGGCAAAGCGTTGCTGTCAACAAACCCGCCATTGGCGTCCTTGAACCAGCGCCCGATCATTTCCGCGCGCACATTGTCATGCGCAACGATTGTGGCGCCGAGCGCGTTGAAGTTCTTGTTGCCGCCGGTGTGATCGCCATGCCAGTGGGTGTTGATCACAAAGCGGATCGGGCGACCGTCGATTGCGCGGATGGCATCCGCGATGGCCGTGCTGGCAGGCGCAAACTGGTCGTCGACCATGATCACCCCGTCCCCACCGATGGACACCGCGATGTTGCCGCCCTTGCCACGCAGCATATGCACGCTGTCGGAAAGCTTTGTCGTCTTGATCTGGGCGTTGACGGACACACTTGCAGCAAGGGAAACGAGGGCCGCCAGCAAGGCGATGCGGATAGCGCCGGGTCTGAAGATGCTCTGTATCATGAGCGAAATCTAGCCGACACCAAGCTTCCGCTCCAGTCACCGTTCGATCACAAATCCGACAGACTGCTAGAGCATGTCCTCCTCTTCGAGCACCTTGCGCGCGATGCGGAAACACTCGAGAGACTGGGGAACGCCGCAGTAAATCGCGACCACATGAATGATGGCGCGGATCTGTTCCTTGGTGACCCCATTGGTGATCGCACCGCGGCAGTGGATTTCCCACTCGTGCATTTTGCCGAGCGCACCGATCATCGCCAGGTTCATCATCGAGCGGGTCTTTGGATCGATGGCGTCATCGCCCCAGCCGAAGCCCCAGCACCATTCGGTCATGGCTTCCTGGAACGGACGGGTGAAATCGTCCGCTGCCGCCAGGTTCTTCTCGACATATTCAGCACCTAGCGTTGCCTTGCGCTGTGACAGGCCGAGTTCAAAACGTTCCGTGTCCATGTCCTGCTATCTCCAGTTGTTTGATTGAGGGTTTGTCGGAGCGAAAGCCCCATGTGTGCAGAGGCGTAATCGGGCGGGTCAGGCGTCAACCCCCTCGCGCATCCATTGCTGCAACGCAAGAATGGAGTGCTCGGAATTGACGCCGCACCTGGGATCCAACACCAATGGGCCAGGCGTATACCCGCGGCTCTTGAGACCGCGATGCACCGATTCCACCAGGTGAATATCTTCCTCCACCGTGGTCTGGCGGTCCTGGATGGCGAGTTGGCGGACCACTTCGGATTCGGCGCCGCCGACCGAATACCAGCCGCGCCACAGCAGAACGCGATCGGGGCCATCGGGACGCCAGTGATAGGTGTTGAGCACGTTGCCGGGATAGACCTGAAACGAAAACAGCGGCCACAGGAACCACGAGGAATAATCGCCCGCATGCTCATTGGCATCGAGATCGATCTCGTAGCTCATCTGGTCGAGATTCTGGCATTGAGTAGTGTGCCGCAGGCAATAGCCCTGGGGCTGGATGTCATAGGTTTCCGGTTTGACGACACCGGTCGCGAAAGTCTTGTGGTTGAGCGAGCAGTGATAGCATTCGGAATAGTTTTCGACCGAGACCTTCCAGTTGCAGGCTTCGGCAACTTCCACCCACTCAAGCGGCTTCAGGTCATCGATTTGCGGCACGTGAGC
>JAJFHM010000137.1 GCA_021775625.1 Hyphomicrobiales bacterium
TCGATAATCACCTGGCCGAAGAGGAAATCGATATCGGCATCCGGCCGGGCTGACGGGCCGACAATGGCCGCCTTGCTGGTGAGCCAGTCGGCGCCGCCAAGGCCGTCGACCTGGCGCTCGTCGGGCGATCCCATGACCGCGAGGAGAAACTTTTCCAGCGCGTCGCGGTCCTGCGGCACGTCGGACATCTTGAAATAGGGGCCCTTCGACGTGCCGCCGCGCATCAAGACGCAGGGAACGGAGATCTGGCTCATGGTGTGGCTCTCCGTGGCTTCATTTCAGGCCGGATCCTTGGCCCAGCGGCGCGTGCGCAAGTCTGAGCGATCCGTCGCGCAGAACCTTTTCCAGCAGGTCTTCCAAACCGCCGAGATAGGCCTGCATCGCCTGATCGCGTTCTGGGCCGGGCGGCTGTTCGCTCGGTTTCAGGTGGACATCATCGGGTGCATCGAAGAGGCGGTCAACGTCTGTTGCAAGGTTCAGTCCCGCCTCCTTCCAGGCCGCGGTGCCGCCGCCGAGAACCTGCAAATCTGTTGAAGTGGCGGCGTTATCGCGTGCTGCGTATGCGGCAAGAACGCCATCCTCAGATGTCAGAACCACCGTCTCGTACGCCTCCAGGGTGCCGAGCGCTGCGTGCAAATGCGAGCGTTTGACGAACCAGGCTCCGGGAATGTGGCCCTGGCGGTAGTGGCGGCTGGTCGCCAGATCAATAATCGCGGCGCGATCGGATGCCAGCAGCATATTGAGGGCCGCAGGTGCGATGAGAGGAACATCGCCGGCAGCGGGGAGCATGCGCGACTGCTCAGGTCCAGTTTCCAGGTGATGTGTGCTGCCGGCGATGGGGGCGATGTAAACATCCTTCCACCCTAAGCGCTTTAGCCAGAGCGCCACATATGTTGCCCGCACGCCATCATCATCGGACACAACCAGCCGCGCACCGCGTGTTGCTGCATGCATGTCGATGGTATGGAGCAGCTGGCCGCCGGCAACATGGCGTGCGCCTGCGATATGTCCGGCCTCAAACTGGGGCCTGTTGCGGATATCGAATATGTAGGTTGTCCGTGTGGTCTCGGTGCAAAAGACCGCGACGCTATCGGCATCCGCCAGGTCCAGGTTGCACTGCGTGCGGATCGACCGGGCTCGTGCGATCTTGCCCGGGGTCGATGCTGCGAGTGAGGTGTCCGACCCTGAGCGGTCTGCCCCGACTTCCCGGTTCCGTCCGGAAACCTGCCAGCCCATTGTGCCGTTTTCAAGGGCCAGTACGCGCGCCGAAAACCCAGCGTCGATCAATGTCTGCGCGCCAATCAATCCGCGTGACCGGCCGGCACAGGTGACGACGAGCGTTTCCCGCTGAGCCAGCTCCGCGGCACTCCGCACCAGCTCTGCGCCCGGACAGTTGATTGCTCCGGGAACAGTGCCTTGTTGATATTCAGGGAACGGCCGGCAATCGAGCACGGCGATGTCATCGCCGTGATCGAGCCGGGCGGCGAGATCGTCAGGCGAGATTTCCGGGATCGCCAGGTCGCGATGTGCGAAAGCGCCCAACGCCTTTCCAGGAATATTGAGGCCGTCGAAAAGTTCGTGCCCCGCGGCCACCCAGCCGGAAACACCACCGTCCAGTTCGGCAACATCGTCATAGCCGAGCCGGTTCAGCACGTCGCGTCCACGGCTGCAAAGCCCATCGCCGTCATCATAAATCACGATGGGGGTGGTCAACCGCGGCACCAGCTGGACTATGAGCACTTCGATGCGGCTTAACGGCGCGGAACTGGCCGACAGCAAATGGCCGCCACCGAACCGGCTTTCCTCACGCAGGTCGAGAACGGCGATTTCGCCGGACGCATCGATGAGTCTTGTTCTCAGATCCGCCGCAGATATCCGATGGTTCCGGGGGCTCGTTCCGTCCAACGCGGTCATTCCGCCCTAAAGCCGGTTGCCCGGCTTCACGGTTCCATCGTCCGCATTGAAGACCAGGGTGTCGATGGTGCCGAGGTCGGTTCCGGTCACGCGGACAAATCGGCAATTGTCAGTGATCACGATTGAATGGATATCCTGTGCCTCAAAGGTTCCGGCCATGCCCGGATCAAGACGATAGGTCTGATCTTCTTCCAGCTTTGCCTTGCCTTCGGTTGCATGATCGTCAAGCCGTTTCCAGGTCGTCATGACCGTGTGCCCGACAGCCTGACCGTAGATTGCCCAGGAATCTCCGTGATCGTGCGGCGGCCCGGTCTTGCCCTGAGCATAGACATGAACCAGTACGTTGAAACCGACATCGGGATCCCGGTAGACGGTCTCAATCCCGGGCTTTGCATCCGGCCCGCAATAGGTGGACAGAAAGCCCTCGTCTGTGAGCAGGTTTTTGAGGTTGGCGCTTACCGAGGCGCGTCCCTGTGCACCGGGCTGGTCTCTCAGCATCCGTTTTGTGTCCTGGCAAAAGGCTTCCAGCGAATAGGCCATGATTTCCTCCTCCTGCAACATCAAGGGGTTACTTCGTCCTGCGGTGCCGGATCAGGGGTGTCTGGCCAGCCAGTCTTCTATTACGGCCAGAGTTGCCGCCGGGTTCTCCAGCGGCGTGATGTGGCCGGCGTCAGGGATTACCGCATGCTCGCCATTTGGTATTTTCGCTGCAGCTTCCGCCAGTGCCTCCGGCGGCGCCCCCTTGTCCTGGGCGCCGCCCAGTATCAGGGTCGGCACTTCGATCTTGTGCAGTTCCGGCCCGTAGGCGAGGGTTTTGAGCGCATCACAACAGCCTTCGTGCCCGATGGGGTCGGTGGCCCGGATCATCGCCCTAACACGGTCGAGCACGGGCGGCGCTTCAGCGCGTGTTTGCGGCGTGAACCAGCGCTCGATTGTGGTTTCCACCACGCCGTCCATGCCGCCGGCCCTGGTCTTGTCAATGCGTGACTGAAAATAGGCTGCGTAATCCGGCGGCGCGTCGGGCCGTGAATCGCAGGCAACGATGGTGCGCAGGCGGTCGCCGTGATGGATGCCGAGGCCGTAGCCGATCATGCCGCCGATGGACAGTCCGATCCAATGGGTCTTGTCGATTTCAAGGGCGTCAAGAATCCCGATGGCATCGTCAAGCAGCATGGGGAAACTGTAAGGACCCGGAACAACCTCGCTTTGGCCGTGACCGCGATTGTCATAGCGCAGCACACGGAAGCGATCCTTCAATGCACCCGCAATGCCGTCCCACAGGGTCAGGTTGTTCGCCAGGGCATGTGCGCAGGTAACCCAGGGCGCACCCTCCGGGCCTTCCACCAGGCAATTGAAATCGACGCCGTTCGATTTGATCTTCATGTGAGAGGGGTCCGTTCCAGTCTGCGCAACAATCGTATGCCAGCCGGGTGGGCCCAAGCAAGATTGCACCTTTGAACCGGCGGTATGTTGCCGGGATACTCAACAGGCCCTAGGCCGCCGGTCTGAACGTTTTGGCCGGTTTCGCCTTCATCAAACGGCCCTCGACCGGTTCGGACGGGAGCCAGCCGTTCAATTGTTCGCGCACTTCCAGCATTGCCGGAATGTCGATGCCGGTCTTAAGGCCGATGTTTTCCAGCAGGTAGACACAGTCTTCGGTCGCGATGTTGCCGGTGGCGCCGGGCGCAAAGGGACAGCCGCCGAGACCGCCGAGGGAGGCATCGAAGCGGCG
>JAJFHM010000138.1 GCA_021775625.1 Hyphomicrobiales bacterium
GCGCTCGGTATTTTCCGGATATTCCAGTGCGCCGCCGCGATGCGCGAAGCAAACGAAGCTCCTGTGTGCCAGATAGGGGTGTTGGAAGGGCATCGGATGAGGGTGGAGGCCGGCTACGCTGTTTCGCCGGACATGCTCGCAACAGGTGCCTTAATGGTAGGATTCTCGCCAGAGAGTGGGTTTGTGCGGTCCCAGGGCAACACGAAGGTCTGAAACCGCGCAGCCAGAGCATCGTATAGCATAAGCCGCCCGGCGAGACTGTCGCCGATCCCAAGCAGTTCCTTGATCACCTCCAGGGCCTGGATCGAGCCCACGATGCCGGTGAGCGCGCCGATGATGCCGGCTTCCTCACAGGTCGGCACCGCACCCCGCGGCGGGGCTTCCGGCAGCAGACAACGATAAGTCGGATAAGGCGTGCCATCGGGCATGGTCTCGAACGGCTTGAAGGTGGATATCTGGCCGTCAAACTGGCCGACGGCGGCAGAGACCAGGATCTTGCGGGCAAAATAACACGCATCGGAGACGGCAAAGCGGGTCGAAAAATTATCGCAGCCATCCGCCACCACGTCATAGCCGGAGATCAGGTCAAAGGCGTTATCCGCGTCCAGGCGGCAAGTATGACCGACGAACGCCACATGCGGGTTGAGGGCCGCGACCGTGGCTCGCGCGCTGTCTACCTTTGGCATTCCAATTCGCTCAGTGGTGTGGGCGATCTGGCGTTGCAGGTTGGAGAGCGACACCTCATCATCATCGACAACGCCGATGGTGCCGACACCGGCGGCGGCCAGATACATAATCACCGGTGAGCCGAGACCACCGGCGCCGATCACCAGCACCTTCGACTTGTTGAGCTTTTGCTGACCCGGGCCGCCGACATCATGCAGGAGAATATGACGGGCATAGCGTTCCAATTCATCATCGCTGAAAGCCATCGCTGCGTTCTCACCTGTTGTGGCCGGACGACCCGAAGCCGCCGGCGCCGCGCTCGGTTTCGCTTAAGTCTTCGCACTCATCCCAGTCCACCTGAATGACCGGATGCACCACCATCTGCGCGATCCGGTCGCCCCGTGCCACGTTGAAGGGTTCCTCCCCCAGATTGATCAGGATCACCTTGATCTCACCGCGATAATCCGCATCGATGGTGCCCGGCGTGTTGAGAACCGTCACCCCGTGCTTTGCCGCGAGGCCCGAGCGGGGACGGATCTGGGCCTCATATCCAGCGGCAAGTTCAATTGCGATGCCGGTCGGCACCATGAGCCGTGCGCCCGGCGCAAGGCTGACGGCGGCGGCGGCGTCGAGCGCTGCATAAAGGTCCATTCCGGCGGCAAGCGCTGACTGATAGGCCGGCAAGTTGAGGCCTGCGCCATGGGCCAGCCGGGAAATCTTGGCGTGGATGCGTGCGCTCATTGGCCGGTTGCGGTTATTCCGCGGCCCGGGCCGTTTGGCCCAGCGCGGCGGCAATGCTGTCCACCAAACGCTCCGCGACCTGTTTCTTGGAGAGTTTTGGCCACGGGTCGATCCCTTGAGCGGTCACCACGTGGACCGTGTTTTCGTCGCCACCCATTACGCCGGTGCCGACAGAAACATCATTGGCGATGATCCAGTCGCAGCCCTTGCGGTCCAGCTTGGCGCGGGCGTTGTCTATGACATTGCTGGTTTCAGCGGCAAATCCGATGACCAGTTCAGGACGGCCCTTGCTAAGGGTCGCAATGGTTTTCAGAATATCCGGGTTTTCCGCCAGCTCGAGCGGCGGTGGTTTTCCGGAGCCGTCCTTCTTGAGCTTCTGGCCGGAAGACACAGCAACCCGCCAGTCGGCAACGGCGGCGGCGAATATGCCCACATCGACCGGCAGTTCCGCACGGCAGGCCGCAAGCATGTCATCGGCCGATTGGACGTTAAGAACGGTGACCCCGTGGGGTACCGGTTCGGCGCTGGGTCCCGACACCAAAACCACATCGGCGCCACGCGCTGCCGCCGCGGCGGCAATGGCATAGCCCTGTTTGCCGGAGGACCGGTTGGCAATGTAGCGCACCGGGTCGATCGGCTCATGGGTCGGGCCGGCAGTCACCAGGATACGTTTCCCGGTGAGCGGACCAGGCTCGGCACTTTGCAGCGCCACCTTTATGGCCTCGAGAATTTCAGCCGGCTCGGCCATGCGGCCTGGACCGTACTCGCCGCAAGCCATATCGCCCTCATTGGGCCCGACGGTGCGGATGCCGTCGCCAAGCAGGGTTTGCAGGTTGCGGCGGGTGGCCGGGTGGTCCCACATGCGCACGTTCATGGCCGGCGCCAGCAAGACGGCGGTGTCGGTGGCCAGCAGCACCGTGGTCGCCAAATCGTCGGCCTGACCGGTTGCCATGCGTGCCATGAGGTCAGCGGTGGCCGGGGCCACGACCAGCAGATCGGCCTCACGGGACAACTGAATATGGCCGATTTCGGATTCATCGGTGAGATCGAAGAGATCCTGCAGAACTTTTTCGCCCGACAGGCTGGCGAGTGACAAGGGCGTCACAAATTCCGCACCGCCACGGGTCAGCACGACCCGTACGCCAGCGCCTGCATCACGCAGCCGGCGGATCAGTTCATGACACTTGTAGGCGGCGATCCCGCCACCCACGATCAACAATATGCGCTTGTTCTCAAGCACGGTTTGTCCGAGCTCCTCAACTCTTAGCGACGCAGTATGCCATATTCCGTAAACTCATGGGTAAACACGCCCGGCGTCACAGAAATTGCGCCAGGGCCAGCGCCACCAGAGCTGCAGCGCCGATCCAGATGGCGATCCGTGTCGAGCGGTTCTGGCCGGCCTGCGCCTCTGCCAGCTGCTCCGTGGTCTCGCGATCAAGCCTGAGGCCGCCGCTTGAGGCCATATCACTCAATATATGGGCGGCATGGCCGGCCTGACCAAGGATTTCCGGCAATTCGGTCATGAAACGTCCGAGCGAGGCTGCTCCTTCGCCGGCCTCCTGTAACCGGCCCTCGGCCCCCAGTTTGGATTGCATCCACTCTTCCACCACCGGTTCTGCGGTCAGCCATATGTTGAGCCGCGGATTGAGCATGCGGGCCACTCCTTCGACCACAACCATGGTTTTTTGCAACAACAGCAACTGCGGCTGCGTCTTCATGTCGAACTGTTCGGTGACGTGGAACAACTGGCCCAGAAGACGCGCCATGGAAATGTCTTCCGCTTCGCGGTCCATCAAGGGTTCGCCAATGGCGCGCAAGGCCTGGGCAAACATATGCGGAGACTGGTCCGACGGCACGTAGCCCGCATCGAAATGAACATCCGCCACGCGTTTGTAGTTGCGGGTGATGAAACCGTAGAGAATCTCGGCTAGGAACCGCCGGTCCTTCGGTTCAAGACGCCCGACAATGCCGAAATCGACCGCCACCAGATCGCCGTCGGCATCGACGAAAAGATTACCCTGGTGCATGTCGGCGTGAAAGAATCCGTCGCGCATTGCGTGACGCAGGAAGGACTGGATCACCCGGTCGCCGAGGCGCACCAGGTCATGGCCCGCATCTTCCAGCGCTTTCATGTCATGCAGCGGCGTACCATCGACCCATTCAAGGGTCAAAACCCGGCGCGAGGTGCGCTGCCAGTCGACCGCAGGCACGCGAAAGCCCGGATCGTTGAGAACATTCTCCGCCATTTCGGAGATGGCCGCGGCTTCCATGCGCAGATCGAGCTCAAGCTTGACCGAGCGCGCCAGAGTATCGACCGCATCCACCGGCCGCAGGCGGCGCAGGGGGGCATGCCACCTCTCGCCCAGACGGGCGGCGAAGAAGAAACCGTCCAGATCCCGCGCCAGCAGGGCCTCAACGCCGGGGCGTAAAACCTTGACCGCGACGTCGCGGCCGACGCCATCACTTTCACGGGTCCGCGCCCGGTGGACCTGTGCGATCGAGGCGGCGGCCACCGGCTCGCCGAATTTCTCGTACAGCTCGTCCACTTCGGCACCGAGACCGGCCTTTACTTCGGCGCGGGCTTCAGCGCTGTCGAATGGCGGCAGCTTGTCCTGCAGAATGGAAAGGTCTGTTGCGGTGTCGGCACCCACCAGGTCAGGGCGGGTGGCCAGAAACTGCCCGAGCTTGATGTATGTGGGGCCAAGCGAGATGAGGGCTGCAGACAGCCGCTCACCACGATCATCCAGACCGGCTGCCGGCTTATTTTCAAACGGCAGCCGCCACTTCGCAAGCCGCAAGCCCAGCCGGGCCATTACCGGCAGTCCGGCGACCTGGCCCGGGTCGGCCAATGCGTCGTATCGTGCCAGGATGCGGCCGGCGCTCGCCAGGCGGAACAGATGTCGGAAAGCTTTCAGCATGGTTCTAGAGCGCTTTATGTTTACACGGAATCATGAAGCGCTCTAGGCTACAGACGCCAGGCGGAATGAATTGCGACGGCGCCGCCGGACAGATTGCGGAACGTCACCCGAGAAAACCCGGCCTCGGCAATCATTCGCATAAAGGTTTTCTGGTTGGGGAAGCGTTCGATGCTTTCCACCAGATAACGGTACGGCGCTCCATGACCGGTGATTGCCTTGCCAAGTGCCGGAATGGCTGCGTTGGAATAGGCCTCATAGAGAGTGTCGAGACCGGGGATCTGAACCGTTGAAAACTCCATGCAGAGAAACCGCCCGCCCGGCTTCAGCACCCGGTAGGCTTGGGTCAGAGCGGTTTCGATATGGGTGACATTGCGAATTCCGAATGCGATCGTGTAGGCATCGAAAGACCGGTCCGGGAACGGCAGGATTTCGGCGTTTCCGGTTGCATAGGACAACGAAGGCCTGAGCGCTGCTGCCTGGGCCCGGCGGCGTCCTTCGCCGATCATGTGAGGGTTTATGTCACATAAGGTAACATGGGTGCCGTCACCGCCGGCTTGGGCGATGCGGAACGCGATATCGCCGGTTCCACCGGCGACATCGAGCACGTGATAGGGTCGATTCGACCGCGGCGGTGCGAGCCAGTCGACCATAGCGTCCTTCCATAACCGGTGCAGACCGGCGGACATCACGTCGTTCATCAAATCGTAGCGGTTCGCCACCGTGTCGAACACGTCGTTCACCAGATCCTGGCGCTGGCCGGCATCGATCGGCCGGGCGCCAAAGTGCTCCTGCGCGGGAGGGGTCGCGGTGGTGGGGGATTTATCTGACATGTTGCGGCAACAATAGCGCAGCTGGGCTTTGAGCGCTATTGATGCAGCGGTTGCGAACGTGACAAATTGCCTGACTGGTTACCACGCGCGCCTCGGAAGGAATTATGCCTGAATTGCCGGAAGTCGAGACTGTCGCGCGCGGCCTTGCCCGCGTCATGGAGGGCGTTCGCATCTTGCATGTGACGCTCAATCGCGCAGACCTGCGGTTTCCCTTTCCACCAGGGTTCGCCGAGCGCCTTGCCGGTCAGCGCGTCGATGCCCTTGGACGGCGGGCAAAGTATGTTCTGGCCAACCTGTCGGGCGGCGACGTTTTGCTCATGCATCTGGGCATGTCGGGACGCTTCATCATCCATGAAGCGGAAACAACCGGGAAACCGGGCACCTTTTATCTCGCAACAGGCGGCGCCGAATCGGCAACCGACCCGCATGCGCACGTGGTGTTCACCCTGGAGAACGGAACGGAGATCGTCTATTCCGACCCGCGCCGCTTCGGCATGATGGATCTGTTCGCGCAGGCCGAGCAGACCGACCACAAGCTGCTCAGGGACATCGGTATTGAGCCGCTCGGCAATGAATTGTCCGGCGCCTTTCTCAATCAGGCGCTGCGCGGCAGGAAAATGCCGTTAAAGGCGGCCCTGCTGGACCAGAAGATCGTGGCCGGCATCGGCAATATCTATGCCTGCGAGGCGCTTTACCGGGCGGCCCTGTCGCCACGCCGCCTGGCGGGCACCATCACATCGGCATCCGGGTGCACGGAGCGCGCCGAGAAGCTGGCGACAACCGTGCGCGAGGTTCTCAGCGAAGCCATTGCTGCCGGCGGCTCGTCCTTGCGGGATTATGTCCAAACCGACGGGGAGCTTGGCTACTTCCAGCACACTTTCCAGGTCTATGACCGCGAAGGCGAGCCCTGCGCCCGCCCCGCCTGTGCCGGAACGGTGGCGCGCATCGTCCAGTCGGGCCGCTCCACGTTCTTCTGCCCCAAGTGCCAGCGGTGAACGGCCCCGGGGACGCCCGCCGGTTGGAATTTTGCTTGCGGTCGCCTGCAAACCGCAGTCTATTGCGCGACACTTTTGCAGCAGTCCGACCGGGAGATGTCCTATGGCCTACAAGTGCATATTGCTCGACACCAAAGACGCCGTTGGAGTGGTCACACTCAACCGCCCAAAGGCGCTGAACGCCTTGAACGGCGAACTTATCGAAGAGCTCAACGACGCCATCGACAAGCTCGAAGCCGACGACAAAATCGGCTGTATCGTGCTGACCGGCAGTGAAAAAGCGTTTGCGGCCGGTGCTGACATCAAGGAAATGGAAAGCAAAGACTTTGTAGATGCCTACCGCGGCAATTTTATCATGTCCTGGGAACGCATCACCCAGGCACGCAAGCCGGTTATCGCTGCCGTGGCCGGCTACGCTCTGGGGGGTGGCTGCGAACTCGCCATGATGTGCGATTTTATCATCGCCGCCGACAGCGCCAAGTTCGGCCAGCCGGAAATCAATCTGGGCGTCAGCCCGGGTGCCGGCGGAACCCAGCGCCTGACGCGGTTCGTCGGCAAGTCGAAGTCCATGGAGATGTGTCTCACAGGCCGCATGATGGACGCTGACGAGGCCGAGCGGTCCGGCCTGGTGAGCCGCGTCGTACCGGCAGCGGACCTGCTGGACGACGCCATTGCCACGGCAGCGAAGATTGCAGAACTTTCCATGCCGGCATTGATGATGACCAAGGAAATGGTCAATCGCGCCTATGAAACCACGCTGGCCGAAGGGGTCAGGTTCGAGCGCCGGCTGTTCCATGCCATGTTCGCGCTGGAGGATCAGACCGAAGGCATGCAGGCTTTCGTGGAAAAACGAAAGCCGCAGTTCAAAAACCGGTAAGCACAATGCCATTATGGACGGTTGACGCTGGCCGATCGCATGGCTATAAGCCGCTCCGGCAAGCCATATCCTGAACGCTCCACTCAGAAGCCAGAGGTTTTTGGGCCTGTCACACTCAAATGACAGTGCAAATGGAGCGGATCGGTGTGGGTCCGCAAGAAGCAAGGATCATAACTGATGGCAAATACACCTTCTGCAAAGAAGGCGATACGCAAGATTTCCCGCAAGACGACGGTGAACAAAAACCGCCGTGGTGCAATGCGCGGGCATCTTCGCAAGGTTGAAGACGCGCTTGAAAGCGGTGACGCCGCAGCCGCGTCGGATGCACTGCGTGCCGCAGAACCGGAAATCATGCGCAGCGCGCAAAAAGGTATCGTTCACAAGAATGCGGCGTCGCGGAAAATTTCGCGATTGTCGAAACGGGTTAAAGCGCTCTCGAGCTGAGCTGACATCGAACAGGTCCGCCACTGGCGGACCTCTTCATATCTACCCTTGAGTCCGCCACTGGCGGACCTTTTTACATCTGTCCCCGGGAACCCGTGCTTGTACGGAGCAATTAGATCCCGATCAGCGTGGCAGACTTTTCATAGACAGATCAATGGTTTAGTTTTTGTCAAAATTGTGGCGGCGTAGCTTTGTGCGAAACTGCCCCTTTTAGACGTCAAAAAACCGCAGAATTCTGAAAAAAATTGCACCTTCGTTCTGTTGGCGTAACAGTTCCGATTCAGTCAACAGACTCAACAATTTGCCATTTACGCGAGGCGGTCGACAGCTGAGGAATCGGCTCTGAATCATAAACTCTGTATACGGATTATACGATTCGGTTGTTGCATGGCCTGAGCGGCCACGTTATTGTGACTTCCTGCCGGGGCGAGAAAAACTGAGCCTTTGACACGGAGGTCGCGGTTTTAATCGTCCGGAGGTTGTTCAGGTAAAGATTTTACGGCGGTCATAATAAGAACAGACCGTCTGTTCGCGTCGAAGTTACATCTAAATTAGTGTAAAAGAGCAATCTGGAAGATACTTATATCTTCTGGAGCCGGGGAAAATATTTGTTGAATTCTTGGCACCAACAGTAAAAGAGGTGAAATTCATAGAAGCCTAATCCGGATTAGTGGGGGCTGACCGACGGGCTGAGGGACATATTAAGCTGGGGCTTACCAAAAAAATCATTTCTATAATCTGCTGCCAGTTGCGTATGCGGCGCGCGATTCTTAGGGGCGACACAGTGGGACAGACACACAGAAAAACACCGACGAACGAGGGCGTGCACCCGCTTCAAGCACAAGGACAGAAACCATCCTCTACACCGACCGGGGAAGCATGGGTTGTAGATGTCAGAGGCCGGAGACAAAAAGGAACCGTGACCAATTCCAGTGGAAGTGATGACGGGACGATACTTAAAGACAAATGGTCAAAAGTGGCCCAGAGACTGAGGGTCGAACTCGGAGAGGATCTTTACACCAGCTGGTTCAAACGCATGGAAGCAGAGCGGCGCGACGACGATACGATTGTCGTGTCAGTGCCGACGCGATTTCTGCGCAATTGGATCCAAACGCATTATTTTGAGCGCCTTTTGAAGCTTTGCGATGCCGAACTTGGCGGCGTGAGCAATGTC
Source organism: Hyphomicrobiales bacterium (assembly GCA_021775625.1). GTDB lineage: Bacteria > Pseudomonadota > Alphaproteobacteria > Rhizobiales > JAJFHB01 > JAJFHM01. The sequence goes on from JAJFHM010000138.1 coordinate 8,646, forward strand.
GACATCCGGGTGCGCCCACGCGGCACGCCAGTGGTGCCGGCCGTGCCAGAGCCCAACGAACAGGCCGGCAAACGTGAGGCGGATGGCTTCGTGCAGCGGCCTTCGGCACACAGCAATCGCGCGGTGGCGCGGATCCCTGGCGGCAGGCCCGGGATCGGAGACGGCGGTGCGACACTCGATCATTCGCTGGAGTTCGATACCTTTCTGGTCGGCAAGTCCAATGTTCTGGCGCATGCGGCGGCAGTGCGCGCGGCTGATGCTGAAATCAATGCCCCAAGCGGGTTCAATCCGCTTTACATCCACTCCCAGTCCGGATTGGGGAAATCCCACCTTCTGAATGCGGTTGCGGCCCACATTCGCAACTCGCGGCCGAACCGGAAGGTTCTCTACGTCACCGCCGAGCGCTTCATGTACCAGTTCAAAGCAGCGCTCAACGCAAAGGACATGCTGTCGTTCAAGGATCACTTCCAGGGCACTGACGTGCTGCTCATCGACGACTTCCAGTTTCTCACCGGCAAGGCCATGCAGCAGGAGTTCTGCCATACCTTCAACTCGCTGGTGGATTCCAAGCGTCAGGTGGTGATTGCCGCAGATCTGCCGCCCGCCCAGCTCGACAACATCGATGCCCGTATGCGGTCACGTCTGGCCGGGGGTCTGGTGGTCGACATTGAGCCGCCTGAGCTGGAGTTGCGTCAGGAAATCCTGAAAGCGCGCATCGCAGATGCTGCCCGCAGAGATCCAAATGTGGTGATCGACGACGGGATCGTCACCTTTATCTCCGACCGTATCCGCGGCGGCGGCCGGGAGCTCGAAGGCGCACTCACCCGGGTCATCGCCACGCAGCAACTCACCAAGTCTCAGATCACCGTCGACATGGCTGCTGTGGCCATTCGCGATCTGGTCAATCCCAGCAACGGCCAGCGTGTCAAAATCGACGATATCCTGAGGATCATCGGCAAGCATTACAATGTGCCCAAGGCGGACCTGCTGTCGCCACGGCGTGCGCGCAGTATCGTGCGGCCGCGGCAAATCGGGATGTATCTGGCCAAGACACTGACAACGCGCTCGCTGCCTGAGATCGGCCGAAGGTTCGGCGGCAGGGATCATTCAACCGTCCTGCATGCGGTTCGAAAAATCGAAACTCTCATGCAACAAGACGACAAGATGGCGCGCGAGGTCCAGCTGCTGGTCAGGTTGCTTGAGCACCCATAAGGCCACGATCACAGACAAACTCTGCACCGCCCCGGCCAGTTTGCCGGGGCGCGCTGCTTTTTGAGGCGTTTTCCCCATGAAATTACGGCCGTAACAGCCGCGAACCTTGCGTCATGGGCCCGTGCACGCCAGATTTAACTCCGTGCAGCCGTTGCGGGGCGTTCGGGTCTTGGAGAATCCGTCTGTGTATGGCAGTGAAGGGGCGTCGGGTGCCAACCGGCCCTGGGGGTTCCGTCCGCTAAGCGGCCCGTCCATATCTATGGGAATTTGCTGCGCCTAGAAAAAGTGAGATCGACCATGCGGGTGACAATAGAACGTTCCGAGTTCCTCAAGTCTTTGAACCATGTGCAAAGCGTGGTCGAGCGGCGCAACACGATTCCGATCCTGTCGAATGTGCTGGTGCAGGCCGAAGACCAGACGGTCAAACTGACGGCGACAGATCTCGACATCGAAGTGGTCGAAACAGTGGCCTCGGATGTCGGCCGGAGCGGTGGAACCACGGTCCCGGCACACATGCTCTATGACATCGTGCGCAAGCTGCCGGACGGGGCGCAGCTCGAAATCGAGCAGGGCCCTGACGAACAAAGGCTGTCGGTCAAATGCGGGCGCGCGCAATTCTCGCTGCAGTCGCTTCCGGCGGAAGACTTTCCGGATATTTCAGCCGGCGAGCTGGACCACAAATTTGCAGTGCCGGCGGGAGACCTGAGACGGCTGATTGAAAAAACCCGGTTCGCGATTTCCACCGAGGAGACCCGTTACTACCTCAACGGCATCTATCTTCATCAGGTCGATGTTGACGGCACGCCTCTGCTGCGCGCGGTTGCCACCGACGGACACCGCCTGGCGCAGGTGCAGCTGCCACTGCCATCCGGGGCAGAAGGCATGCCCGGCATCATCGTGCCGCGCAAGACGGTGATGGAACTGCACAAGCTGATTGAGGATCAGGACGGCGACATCGACGTTTCCCTGTCGACGGCGAAAATCTGCTTCAGCTTCACCAATGTAGTCCTCACATCGAAGCTGATCGACGGCACTTTCCCCGACTATGAACGGGTCATCCCGAAGGATAACGACAAGACCATGGAGGTGGATGCAAAGCTGTTCGCCCAGGCCGTCGACCGGGTCTCGACCATTTCAAGCGAAAAGGGACGCGCGGTGAAGCTCAATCTCAGCGGCGAGAAACTCACCTTGTCGGTCAACAATCCCGACAGCGGAAGTGCTGAAGAGGAACTGACGGCGGATTATGCAGCCGAACCGCTCGATATCGGTTTCAATGCGCGATATCTGATGGACATCACCGCGCAGCTCGATTCCGACAGCGCCAGCTTCCTGTTGTCGGATTCAAGCTCGCCAACGATCGTGCGCGACAAGGACGACGAGACAGCGCTTTACGTTCTCATGCCGCTCAGGGTTTAACCTGAAATGACGCAATTGCTGGCAATCTTGCATCGTCAGCGCAACATCAGCTGAAAAGGCTTTGGCGACGGTGAACGCGATCGGCCCAATGTCCATTTATCCGAAACTGTTGCACATTTATCATAGCAAAGCCGTCCGCCTGAGTGTAATTCGCTCACAGATATCTGGAGAAATTCGGGAATCAGTTCCAATGAGGAAATTCGTTCTTGCCACCGCTGTGGTTATCGCAACGAGCGCCATGCCGGCCGTCGCGGATGAAATGATCGACCCGCCCGCAGACTGGACGGGCCCTTATGTCGGCGGCAATGCCGGCATTGCCATTCTTGACGGCTCTGCACGGGTTACATTACCTGGGTCCGTGACTAATTTTGAGCTGGATGACACCGGTTTCACCTTTGGCGGTCAGATCGGCTATAACTGGCTGCACGACGACTTCGTGTTCGGCGTGGAGGCCGACATCAATTACCTCGATGTTGGCGATAGAGGCATAGTTCCACTCACCACCACCGGGGCGTTCAGTCTCGATTCCGACTGGTACGCTACCATCAGAGCGCGCGGCGGCATGGTCATGGACAAAACCCTGTTCTATGCAACAGCCGGGCTTGCCTTGATGGACGCCGATCTGCGCACGCAAGCCATCGCAGCAGCGGCCGTGGCCGGGTCGGCCAGCGATTCGGACGTGCTTCTTGGATTTGCCGTCGGTGCCGGCATAGAACATTCGTTCTCGGAGAAATGGAGCGCGAAGCTCGAGTATCTTTACATGAATTTCGAATCGGATTCGCTGAGCGCTGCGTTTGCGACGGCGCGCGTGAACCCGGATCTTCATGTGATTCGCGCAGGCATCAACTATCATTTCTGCTGGGACAGTCGCTGCTGACCTGCCATTCGCAATAGGCCTGCACAGCTCAACCCCCGTAAGTTTACCACAAACACGCCACCGGCAACGACGGGCGCTAAAACGTGCCTGACGTGTGGTGGCCGGCGAAACCGTGCGGCCGCCGCGATCTCAATAATGTTGATTTGCGAAACGTCTCCCAGCCACTGACGGACCGGCTGTGCGATGAATTTATACCAGCGCGACGGGAAAGGGAGGTTCAGTTCGTGCCCGATTTGTCCCGTTTCAACCAGATGAACCAACCCGGCGAGCCCGTCCCCGCGCGACCAGGATCAACGCCGGCATCAGAACAAGCGTGGCGCACAGGGCGGTGATCAGCACGATGATGCAGAGCAGCCCGAACAGGCTTGCCATCGGCAGAGCGCTCAGTTGTGTCACCGCCAGCCCACTGGAGAGCAGAGCGGTCGCCGCAATCAGAACCGGCCCCACCTTGCGCATCGTCAACGCCAGGGAGGTTTCGATATCGCCGCTCTGCCGCTCAAGCCGGTAACGGTGAATGAAGTGAACCGTGTTGTCGACCGCGATGCCGAAGGCCACGGTCAAGGCGACCGTACTGGTGAACTGAAAACCCAGGCCCATTAAGTAGAGCACAGCGGCAACAATGGACAACGCCAGCAGGTTGGGCACCGTGGCGAGCAGCGCCAGTGTCAGGCTGCGCGCGGTTGCCGCAATCACCACGATGATGATCAGCACGGCGAATGCGAGAGACAGCTTCAGGCGCTCGATCATCCGGCCGCTTTCAAAAGCTGCCAGGGCGACCAGCCCGGTGATCGCGATGTCGTATCCCGGCGCCTCCGCCCGTACGGCGTCCAACGCCACATTGAGCTCATCGAGCAGCGCTTTTGTCTGAGGCGCCGAGGCAGCCGGCACATAACCGGTGACCACCCAGGAGGACCCTTTGTTCGATGCGAGACGCCCGGCATAGTGTTCGGGCAGGCCTTTCAGCGCAATTGAACCATCATCGGCGCCGGCTGCTTCATCCGTGCCAAGCCAGGTGACGGCGCTGGCAAGGGACATGACATTCTCGATCCTGCCCTCCCGCTCAAGGGCGTCATGCACCGCACGGATGATGTCAATGGGCACCTTCTGGCCGCCGTCAGCAACACCCGTCTTCTCAATATGAACGAAGATGGCATCGGCGCCGCCAAGGGCAGCATCAATCCGGTCGATGGCCTCATTGGCCGGGCTGTTGTCAGGCAGGTGGGCGCGGTAGTTATAACGCGGTTCGAGCTGGAAGAATGCAGCGCCGGTGATCGCCAGAAAAATCACTCCGATGACGGTGATTGCCACGGGGCGCCGGCGCACCATCTCCCACAGCCGTTCGCTCCAGTCACGGGTTGCAAGGGCGAGCGCGCTGGCAGTGACCCTGTGCGCCGCGTCGGGCTTGTTGGGCAGGAGCAGGACGGCGAGGGCCGGGATCAGAACCACAACGGCAACGAAGGCCAGCAGAACGGCAATGGCGCCGCAGATCCCGAATTGCTGGACCAGCCGGGACTCGCCGATCACCAACGTGCCAAGCGCGATCATCGTGGTGATCGTGGTGAGGGCACAGGCCGGTCCCACTTCAATGACCGATATGCGCGCAGCCTCGCGGGGCGGCAAACCGTCCTGAAGCTGACGCCTTATGGAATGCACCATATGCATGGCATCCGAGAACGCGATGACCAGCACCAGCGTCGGCAAGATGTTGGTCATGGCGGTGATCTTTTCACCGCTGAGGCCAAAACCGCCCAGGGTCCAGAGGATCGCGACCATAGGCGGCAGGCTGGCCAGAAACACCAGAACCGGCCGGCGGAAGAACAGCGCGCAGATCAAAATGGCGACGAGCGTTCCGATGACAATGAGCAGGTTCTGGTCAGAGCGGATCTGGACCACCGTTTCGTGACGGATGGCCGGAAGCCCGGTCGGCGTCAATTGCAGCGACAGTCCCGGGCCCGCTTCGGCGATCAGGCCATCAATCTGTGCAAACAACCGCGCCAGTTGCGGCGGGGTCCGCAGGCTTTCCTCCAGGGCGACAACCAGCAAGGTGGCCGTGCCCGAGGCGGACAGCATCTTGTCGCCGAGCAGCGGGTGCGCCCGCGCATCCGCGATGAGGGCCTCCAGCGCTGCGCTCTGCGGCAGTTCTTCCGGGAAGACCGGTTCCAGATTGCCGTTTTCATCCGGTGGCTTGCGGGCGGTGAATATGGAGACGACCGATGTCACGCCATCGACAAACAAGAGCTCCAGATGCAGCGCGCGGAGCGCCTCAAGCACGGGTTTCGAGGTCAGATCCGGTGATTCAGCCAGAATAAAGACCTGGTTTTCAAGCGCCGGATAGAGCTCCAGGAAACGGTCATAGCTGAGAAAGTGCTCGCGGTCCGAGCGCAGTACGCTGCGGGGGTCGTTGTCATGTTTGACGAGAGTAAGGCCATACCCGGCCAGCAGTGTGAAGGCCAGGAGCACGGCCAGGCAGGTGCGCGGTGCTTGAACGGCGAGCAATCCGAGGCGCTCAAGCCCAAATGCGTAAGTGCTCATGTGTTCGCAGGAAGCCCTTGGAGTGCGCGCGCGACAACCGACCGGTTTTGGCTCAGATGGAGACCTGATATCCCTATTCTCATGACATTTTGCAAGGCTTTTGCATGCACATCGTCTCTATTGCTCTAATCTGGTGTGTATGGATTCGCAGGATACAGAAGACCGGCAGCTGGTCATCACCGATGGCCGGCAATCGCCACGGGCGGCTGAAGTGCAGCGCGGGGTCGGGCGCCTGCTGCTCGACATGGGGTTTGCCACTATAGCCGAACTGGCGCTGAGCACCGGACGTCGGGCGGACATCGTTGCCGCCAACAAGACCGGCGACATCTGGATCATAGAGATCAAGTCAAGCGTCGAGGACTACCGCGCCGACAACAAGTGGCCGGAATACTGGGAACATTGCGACCGGCTTTATTTCGCCATCCCGCCGGACATGCCTCAGGAGATCATTCCCGACCAGGCCGGCCTGATCGTCGCCGACCGTTATGGTGCGGAAATCATCCGGCATGTGGAAGAACAACGCCTCAGCGCTGCACGGCGCAAGGCGGTGATCCTGCGCTTCGGGCGGGCAGGTGCGCTCCGGCTGCACCGGTTGATGGATCCGGAGGGAGGATTGTGATGAGCGTCTGGATCTAGCGCGGGGCGCGCTTGGCCAGAATGCGCTGCAGGGTGCGGCGATGCATGTTGAGGCGGCGGGCGGTTTCAGAGACGTTGCGGTTGCACAGTTCGTAGACCCGCTGGATGTGTTCCCACCGGACGCGGTCCGCCGACATGGGATTTTCCGGTGGCTCGGCCTTGTGATCAGGATCCGCCATCAACGCGTTATAGACATCATCGGCATCAGCCGGCTTGGCAAGGTAATCCACCGCCCCGAGCTTCACCGCACTCACCGCGGTCGCAATATTGCCGTAACCGGTCAGCACGATTGCCCGCGCATCAGGGCGCGTTTCGCGCAGTGCCGCAATGACATCAAGGCCGTTGCCGTCTTCAAGGCGCATGTCGACAACCGCATAAGCCGGCGCACTGGCGCGCGCAAACTTAACCCCCTCGGCTACGGTTTCAGCCATTTCCACGACAAACCCGCGCATCTCCATGGCGCGGCCAAGACGGCTCAGAAACGGCCGGTCATCATCAACCAGCAGAAGGGTCAGTTCGGGTTCGGGAGCGCCCGCGTTTTCGTCAGACATGCTTGCCTCGTCCTACGCATTTTCAGCTCTCAGCCATGATATAGGCCTGATATCGCAGAAGACGCAATCCGCAATCGGCCAATTCCGGTGTTATGGTTATTCGCCGGTATGCGGGGGCTAGGTCATGGACTCATAAATAACACCCACTGTGTTTGGTCAGGAGGGTTCGAATGCTGGAAAACAAGCGCAAGATCAGGCTTGTTCCCTTATCGAGCATTGTTTGCCTGCAGGCGGGCCCTCCTGACCAAACCCTGCGGGCGCGACGGATTGGCCTTGCGCGTGCGTTGCAAAGGTTTGAAAACCGGGCGGTATCCGGCACCTTTGCGCCTGCTCGCAACGCAAATCCGTCTGCGCACAATGGGTGCTATTTATGAGTTCATGACCTAGGCGCCGACATCGAGATCGGCGCGCGGCCAGGTCACCGTAACCACAGCTCCGCTCTCGGGCCGTTTGCGGTTTTTGGCACTGACCCAGGCGCCGGAGCGTTCCAGCAATGTCTTGGCGATGAAAAAGCCGAGACCCATACCGTCATGTGCGCCATCGTCCACCGGGACCACGCTGGATGTGTGGCTGCGTGTCGAGACGTAAGGTTCGCCAAGCTTGTCAATCACGTCGGGGGCAATGCCCGGGCCGTCATCCTCAATTGTGAGTGTGACCTGACCGGCATTCCAACGGGCTGCCAGATGGACCGTCGATGTGGCGAAATCGGCGGCATTCTCGATCAGGTTTTCAAGCCCGTAAATGACACCGGGATTGCGCAGGACGACGGGTTCGCGCTGCAGCGGTGACGCGGTGTCGGGATCGGCTGCACAGGAGACCGAAATCTCGACGCTGTCGCCGGGCAGCAACTGGACAATTTCGGATATCATGACGCTCAGCTTCAGGCGGGCGAACACATGATCGGTCTCGTCGTCTTCATAGGCGGTCAATGTGGAGAGGATCTCGCGGCAGCGCGCGGCCTGGCTGGTCAGAAGATCGAGATCCTCGGCATGCGGTCCGGCCTCCGGCAGTTCACGTTTCAGTTCCTTGGCCACCAGCGCGATGGTCGCCAGCGGTGTGCCCAGTTCGTGTGCCGCGGCTGCGGCGAGCCCATCCAGCGCCGACAATTGCTGTTCGCGGGCCAGAACCAGCTCGGTGGCAGCCAGCGCCTTGGACATGCGCCTTGCTTCTTCGGAAATGCGCCGCACATAGATGCCCATGAACACCAGGCCACAGACAATCGCCGTCCACACGCCGCCAATGTAGATGACGGGCAGCACCAGCGGTTCATCGGCATACCACGGCAGCGGCATGTGAAAAAACGCCAGGGTGGTCGATACGATCAGCGTCAGCACGCCGAGCAGCACGGTCTTATGGAGCGGCAATGTGGAGGCTGAAACAGTGGCGGGAACGAGAAACAGGAACGAGAACGGGTTCTGCAGGCCGCCGGTGAGGTAGAGCAGTACCGCCAGCTGCACGATATCGTATGCCAGCAGCAAAGTGGCATACCGGTTGCGCAGGCGCAGATTTGCCCGGAAGCGAATGGACAGCAGGATATTGAGCCATGCCGAAACGGCAATGGCCGCCATGCAGGGTCCGAGCGGCAAGGGGAACTCGAGCGCCAGATAAACGAACATCACGGTCAGGGTTTGTCCGGCGACCGCCAGCCAGCGCAGCCGCACCAGGGTCTGCAGCCGCAGACGGTGGGGCTCGGGACGGATCGGAGACGACGCAGCGCCAGGTGTTCCGGCACCGGTCAAAACCGAGAATGAAGGAATGCTGCGGATGCTCATGCGCGCGTCCTGCGGTCGCGTGGGTCAGGGTCTGTTGCGGTTCGCTGCTGGAGCGGTATGCATTCACACTACAGCGCATCCCCGCTCACGCAAAGGCCGGCCGCCTATCTCAGGTGGTCAAAGATCTGCAGCGCCGCCGACGCCACCAAAAGCACAATGGCGATCAGGCCGGCCTGGCGGGCAAACCAGACATAGGTGCCACGCAGGGTTTCACCGACGATCTGTTGCGCCACGTCTGCCGGCGGGCGCTGGTCTTCCGGAATCATCAGCCAGGTCTCGGTGCGCTGGTAGGGCCGCAGCGGCGCCCACCAGGCGTAGCCGCCCAAAATAAGGGTCACCAGCAGGCAGAGGCCGCCACCGGTGCGGGCGGCGAGCGCTGGATCAAAACTCAGACCGAACATGAGACAGAAAACGCCAAGTCCTGCAAAACCGCAGGCCCGGCCCACGGAGACATATGCGGCGTTTTCTATGGCGTCCATCACTGGCCCCTGTCTGCAACAGCATCATACTGTGCTGAAACAGGACCGCACAAATACACAGTTTCGCGACGAGGGTGAGGCATTCTGCCACTTTCTCAGCCGTGCGGCATGGCGCCTCGTTGTTGACGCTGCGCGTTCGGGCCATGTTCGCGCCCATGACCAAGACACATGCTTTGCTCCTCGGCGCCGCCGGGATGGCCCTGGCCGTGGTTGTTGTCGGACTTTTCGTCTTGCTGCAACCGATGTTCAACTCCGGGACGAGCGGACTTTCAGGCCAGGTGCGCAGCAGCGGCACCGCCCTTGTCGGCGGGCCTTTCAGTTTGACCGATCACACCGGAAAGCCGGTGACGGAAAAGACCTTTCTCGGCAAGTACATGCTGGTCTACTTCGGCTACACCTATTGTCCCGACGTGTGCCCGGGCGAGCTGCAGGTGGTGGCGGCAGCGCTTGATGAACTCGGGGATAAGGCAAATCAGATCCAGCCGGTGTTCATCACCGTGGACCCGGAGCGCGACACCGCGAAACACATGGCGGAATATGTCGAACACTTTCACGACCGCCTGATCGGGTTGACCGGCACGGCCGAACAGATCGCCCAGGCGGCGAAAGCGTTTCGCGTCTATTACGCGAAGGTTGATGACCCTGACTCAACCGAATATCTGATGGATCACTCGAGCATCGTCTTCCTGATGGGGCCGGATGGATCCTATCTGGCGTATTTCGCCTATGGCACAAAGCCGGACGAAATGGCCCGCAAACTGGCCCAACATCTCGGTTAGAGCACATTTCGATCATACGGGTTCATTTGACCGGGCTTCTCTTGCGCCATGGTCAGAAGCGCTTCGAAATGCGATGCGGGACTTCTCATGAGAAGTGCGACGGCCGCCATGGCACAGGAGAACCCGGCCTTCGGTAGTGCAGATCGGCCCTTCGACCACGTTGTGGCGCTTGCCCGATGCCCCGCATCGTGGCCCGCGCGCCGCGCCTTGTCGAGAGGACCGATCTGCGCCATCAAATGAGCCCGTATGATCGAAATGTGCTCTAGCTGCGTTGGTTCCCCACAATATGTGGTGGGGCCGATACTGTCCCCGTTCATAATAGACGAAGGTTTTGTTGCTCTGCACAACGCAGCCTGATACCTTTGCCGCAATGCACAACAATAAGCGGGGGCTGTAATGTTGGGGATCAAGAAGCTTTATGCTCTACAAACTTTATGAGCTGAATCATGCAGCTCTGGCGCCGATGCGTGCGGCGGCGGATTTCGGCCAGATCTATTTTCGTAATCCGTTCAATCCGCTGTCGGCGACGCCCGTCGGCCGCAACATGGCAGCCATGTTCGAGCTGGTTGAGCGCGTGACGCGGCGGTATGGCAAGCCGGATTTCGGCATCACGGAGATCCCCCTGGGCGATGCAGTGGTTCCGGTCGAGGAAGAAACCGCCTGGAGCCGCCCGTTCTGCGACCTGTTGCACTTCAAGAAAAAAAGATCGGCCAAAGGCCGCCGCAATGAGCCCAAGCTGCTCATTGTCGCGCCCATGTCGGGCCATCATGCAACGTTGCTGCGCGGAACCGTGCGCAGGATGCTTGAGAACCACGATGTCTACATCACCGACTGGATCGATGCTCAACAGGTGCCGATTGCGCAAGGCACGTTCGATCTCGACGATTATATCGACTATGTGGTCAACATGTTGCATGTGCTCGGCCCCAACACACATGTGATGGGTGTCTGCCAGCCGTCTGTTCCGGTGCTTGCCGCGGTGGCGTTGATGTCCGCGCGCAAGGATCCCTGCGTGCCGGCATCGATGACGCTCATGGGCGGCCCGATCGACACCAGGCGCAATCCCACAGTGGTCAACACGCTGGCGGAGGAGCGTGGCACGGCGTGGTTCCGCCGCAATGTCATTACCAAAGTGCCGTTCCCGCATCCCGGTGTCATGCGCGACGTCTACGCGGGTTTCCTGCAGCTCAACGGCTTCATGAGCATGAACCTCGACCGGCACATGCATGCACACGGAGAACTGTTCCAGCACCTGGTTGAGGGTGACGGGGATTCCGCGGAAAAACACAAGGATTTCTACGACGAGTACCTCTCGGTCATGGATCTGACGGCGGAGTATTTCCTGCAGACCGTGGAGACGGTTTTCGTCAATCACGACCTGCCGAAAGGGCGTATGACGCATCGTGGTGTTGCGGTCGACCTGGGAAAGATCAAGACCTGCGCCCTGATGACGGTGGAAGGCGAGCTGGATGACATTTCCGGTGTCGGTCAGACCGAAGCAGCTCAGGACATCTGCACCGCCATTCCCGACACCATGCGGGAGCATTACCTGCAAGAGAACGTCGGCCATTACGGCGTCTTCAACGGACGGCGGTTCCGCGAAGAGATCGCCCCGCGCATTAGTGCCTTCATTCGCCGCAACGATGCCGGCTCGAAAGGCAATGGCCGCAAACACTAGAACAAGATGACGACGCACCGCGAAATTGCCTCGAGCTGTCATTGCGGGAACATCGCACTCACGGTCTACTGGCCGGGACCCGGTGAAATGATCCCCGTGAGGGAATGCGGGTGCGGCTTCTGCGTCAAACACGGCGGCCGCCACACATCGCACCCGGAAGGCCGCGTGGATGTGCGTATCGCCGACGACACTTTGGTTGAGCGCTACCGGTTCGGAACCAGAACCGCCGACTTTCACATTTGCAGAACCTGCGGCGCGGAGCCGTTGATCACCAGCTCCATAGACGGCCGCCTCTATGCGGTGGTCAACGTCAACTGCTTTGACGGAGTTGATGCGGACGAGCTGGTTACATCCGCCAGCGACTTTGACGGCGAGGCCGTTGACGACAGGCTTGCCCGGCGCGCGCGCAACTGGATCGCGGACGTGCGTTTCCTTACACAGGATTGATATTGCTGATTTGGCCTGCCGCCGAATTCTGGCATGCTGGAGAATGATTCGCACAGCGGCGGAACATTCAACCGGATCCTGATCACCTGCAATGAGCTTATTCGGCTTCTCCGACAGCAACAAACGCACAGCGGTTTCGGACTTGACGCTCGACATCGATGGCACCCGGTTGCCGGTGGCATTGCGCCGCAACGCCCGGGCCCGCCGGATCATTCTACGGCTCGACAAGACCGGAACCGGTGTCGTCCTCACCCTGCCGCCGGGCAGCAGCGAAGCCGAGGCGCTGCGGTTCGCAGAAAAACAGGCGGGCTGGATCCGCAAACGGCTCGGCGCCAGGCCTTCGTTGGTGCCGTTCGATGACGGTTGGGAGATCCCGGTGCGCGATCAGGCGCACGTCATCACCCACCGACCCAACGCCCGGGGCACGGTCTGGGTGGAAAGCAACGACGCGGAACCGCCAAAACTCTGCGTTGCCGGAGACAGCGCCCATATTGTGCGCCGCACAAAAGACTGGCTGAAACGTGAAGCCCGCGCGGAGCTCAAGGCGCGGTGTGCCAATTACGCCATGGTCATGGGGCTGACCTACAAACGCATTGACCTGCGCGACCAGACGACCCGGTGGGGGTCGTGTTCGTCAACCGGGGTCCTGTCATTTTCCTGGCGGCTTATCTTTGCGCCCATAGAGGTGCTTGACTATGTGGCGGCCCATGAGGTGGCGCACCTTGAGGAAATGAACCACAGCCCGAAATTCTGGGCGCTGGTGGAAGAGGCTCTGCCGACGATGCAGACATCGCGCAGGTGGCTGAAGCAGCATGGCGCCGGTTTGCACCGCTACGGCCCCGTCAAACAGAGCTGAATTTTATTTCGGGTTTTCGGTGATTTCCTCGATGATGGAACCGATGTCCCGATCATCTTCATCGACTTCGCCCTCGGTTTCATCGCCTCCAAGCAGGTCACGGAAGGCCGAGACCGAGAGATCCCGCAGGAGGTCGACGATCGACCGCGGCGCCTGCTCCCCCTCTCCCGGCAACGGCTGCGCCGGCAGCGCGGCATGGATCGGCGCCATGACATCATGCCAGATGAGGGTCGGCAGACCACCGCCGGTGACCTTCTTTGTCGGCGTGCCCTTGTCGTTCCCGACCCAGACGGCCGAGACGTAGGATGCCGTATAACCAACAAACCAGGCGTCGCGGAAGCCCTGGCTGGTGCCGGTCTTGCCGGCGGCCGGGTGCGCATCGAGTGCCGCCCTTTTGCCGGTGCCGTCGCGCACCACGGAGGACAGCATATCGTTCATGGCCTGAACGTTGCGTGCTGAAACCACCCGCCCCGGGCCGTCGCCTTTGCGAACGTATACCGGCTTGCCGTCGAGGGTGGTGATGCGCGAGATGACGTGGGGCACAACGCCGAGACCACCATTGGCGAAAGGCGCATAGGCGGCGGCAATTTCAATCAGGCCGACCTCCGATGTGCCAAGCGCGATGGTCGGGTTTGCGGTCAGCTTCGAAGTGATGCCAAGACGCCGCGCGCGGGCTGCAATTTCTTTCGGCCCCAGCCTGACCGTGAGGCGCGCCGCCACGGAATTGAGGGAACGGGCCAGGGCCTGCCGCAGCGTGACCTTGCCGTAGTATTTGTCGCCGTAGTTTTTGGGTCGCCATTTCTTGTGCGCGAAGGGCGCATCGGTCACGGTCGTATCCGGGCTATAGCCGTGCTCGAGCGCGGTGAGGAAGACAAAGGGCTTGAATGCCGAACCCGGCTGGCGGCGCGCCTTGACGGCGCGATTGAACTGGCTTTTGGCGTAGTTGGCGCCGCCGATTGCAGCCCTGATCTCGCCGCTTGGAGACATCACCACCATGGCGGCCTGGGACACGTTGAGTTTTGCTCCGTGCTTGCGCAGCCGGTCGCGTACGGCTTTTTCGGCCGCTGCTTGAGCCTTCAAATCGATGGTGGTCTCGACCACCAGGTTGGTTCGGGCGGCACCGGCATAATCCGGCACCAGCTCCGCCACCCAGTCGACAATATACTGGCGGGCGGAAATGTAAGGCGCTCTCGCCACCGCAGCCGGTTTGTTGACCGCAAGCTGGCCTTCACGGGCGGTGATAAAGCCTGCATCGACCATGGCGTTCAAAACCACATAGGCCCTGTCTTCCGCGCGCTTGCGCGAACGGGTCGGGGAATAACGCGACGGCGCTTTCAAAACCCCTGCAAGCACCGCGGATTCCGACAACGTAACATGGCGGGCCGATTTGCGGAAAAAGCGCTGCGCAGCGGCTTCGACACCATAGGCGCCACCACCGAAATACACCCGGTTAAGATAGAGCTGCAGAATTTCGTCCTTGGAATATTTGTACTCGAGCCACAGCGCCAGCACCGCCTCCTGCAGCTTGCGCTCAAATGTGCGGTCAGCCTTGAGGAACAGGTTCTTGGCAAGTTGCTGGGTGATGGTGCTGCCGCCCTGCACGATGCGTCCCGCTTTGACGTTCTCATACACGGCGCGCCCGAGGCCGATGACGTCAACGCCGAAATGGCTGTGAAAGCGGCGGTCCTCAATGGCGATTACGGCGCGAAGCAGATAATCCGGCAATTCATCGACACGCACCCTGTCGCCCTTGAACGCGCCACGCCGCGCCAGAACCTCGCCGTTCGATGCGAGCACGACGATGCCGCGCTGTTTCTGCGGCAGGGCATAAAGATTGGTGTCGGATACGGAGAAGATCAAATAGGTGGCAGCGCCGGCACCGATAATGCCGATCCACAAACCAATGACGAACAGCCAATAGATGGTGCGCCGCAGAAACGATCGCCTGGCACGCTGCGGCTTCTTACTGCGCGATTTCGGCTTGGCCTTTGGGCTGCCTTTGGCGGACGCCCGCTTTTTGCGCGCCATGCTGCTAAACTCAACTGATTTTGCCGTGGGACGGCTCCGAGCCTAACCCGCAACCGCTTAAGCCGCTGTTAACCGGAAGAGCGGCGGCGCGTGCGCCAATTGCCGAAGCCGATCTTCGGCCCAAGTTTAAACGTCCAGATTGGCCACCTGCAGTGCGTTTTCCTTGATGAAGTCGCGCCGCGGCTCGACCACATCCCCCATCAGCTTGGTGAATATGTCATCCGCCTCATCGAGTTCACGCACATGCACCTTCAGGAGCGTGCGCACATTGTCGTCAAGGGTGGTTTCCCAAAGCTGTTCGGGGTTCATCTCGCCGAGGCCCTTGTAGCGCTGGATCGAAATGCCCTTGCGTCCGGCCTCGAAGACCGCGTCAAGCAGCTCGCTGGGCGAATGCACTTCGATCACGGTGTCCTTGCGCTTGAGGAGAGCCGGTTTTGCATAGATCTCCTGCAGGTGCTTCGCCTTCTGGTCAAGCCGCCGCGCATCGCTTGAGGCAATCAGCTTGCCATCGATGCTGTACGCCTCGCGCACACCGCGGACCTCGCGGGAGAATTGCAACCCGCCATCGTCGGTCGGTTCGCCGACCCAGCCCCGCTCGGTTTCTTCCGACAAGGCATCGAGCCTGCGGGCAATGTAGTTGGCGGCCTCTTCAGTGTGGCTCGGCGTGCGCAGAACTTCCGGATTGAGGGCGCCTGCAATTGCGGTTTGCTCAATGACAAATCGCGGATAGCGGGTGTGGAGCGCATCGAGAGCAGAGCGGATTGTCAAAGCCTCATCCACGATGGCCTGCAGGTCATCGCCGGCGCGCTCTTCCCCGTCGCCGAGCTCGAGCACCACGTCTTCCAGCCCCGCCTCGACCAGATAATTTTCGAGTGCTGTATCGTCTTTCAGGTATTGCTCGGACTGGCCGCGCTTGACCTTGTAAAGCGGCGGCTGCGCGATATAGAGGTGGCCGCGCTCGATAACCTCCGGCATCTGGCGGTAGAAGAAGGTCAGCAGCAAGGTGCGGATATGGGCGCCATCGACATCGGCGTCCGTCATGATGATGATCTTGTGATAGCGCAGCTTTTCGATGTTGAAATCGTCGCGGCCTATGCCGGCGCCGAGCGCCGTGATCAAGGTGCCGATCTCGGTCGACGACAGCATCTTGTCGAACCGCGCCCGCTCCACATTGAGGATCTTGCCGCGCAGCGGCAGCACGGCCTGGTTTTCACGGTTGCGGGCCTGTTTGGCGGAGCCGCCGGCGCTGTCGCCCTCAACGATGAATATTTCCGACTTGGCCGGGTCGCGCTCCTGACAATCTGCAAGCTTGCCCGGCAGGCTGGAAATATCGAGCGCGCCCTTGCGGCGGGTCAGCTCGCGCGCCTTGCGGGCCGCTTCCCGGGCAGCGGCTGCCTCGACGACCTTGCCGACGATCAATTTGGCTTCCGTGGGGTGCTCTTCGAACCAGCCGCTCAATGCTTCGCTGACCACACTCTCAACCACCGGGCGCACTTCGGATGAGACCAGTTTGTCCTTGGTCTGGCTGGAGAATTTCGGATCCGGAACCTTGACCGAAAGCACACAGGTGAGCCCTTCGCGGGCATCATCGCCGGTCAGCGCCACCTTTTCCTTCTTGGCGATGCCCGACGACGTTGCATAATTGTTGACAGTCCGGGTCAGAGCACCGCGAAAGCCCGCAAGATGGGTGCCGCCATCGCGCTGGGGAATGTTGTTGGTGAAGCACAAAACGTTCTCGTGGTAGCTGTCGTTCCACCACAACGCCAGTTCAACGCGGATGTCGTCGCGCTCGATATCGATGCTCACCGGGGCTTCGAAAAGCGGGTGCTTGGTGCGGTCGAGATAGCGCACGAACTCCTGGACACCGCCCTCATAGGCCATTTCAGTGCTCACCGATTCGACGCCGCGGTCGTCGGTCAGGGTGATCCTGACGCCTGAATTGAGGAAGGCCAGCTCGCGCAGCCGGTGTTCCAAAGTCGAAAAGATGAATTCGGTGTTGGTGAACGTGCCGGTGGAGGGAAGGAAAGTAACCCTGGTGCCGGTGGCATCGCCGGCATCACCGATTTCGGCAAGCGGCGCCTCGGCGACGCCGTGGGCGAAGGTCATTTCGTGGACGCGCCCGGCGCGTGAAATCGTCAAGGTCAGCTTTGATGACAGTGCGTTCACCACCGAGACGCCGACCCCGTGCAGACCGCCAGACACCTTGTAGGAATTCTGGTCGAACTTGCCGCCGGCATGGAGCTGGGTCATGATGACTTCGGCAGCCGAGATCCCTTCATCGGCGTGAATATCGGTCGGGATGCCGCGGCCATTGTCGGTCACCGTTACGGACCCGTCGGCGTTCAAAATCACCACGATGGTGTCGCAATGACCGGCCAGGGACTCATCGATGGCATTATCGACCACCTCGTAGACCATGTGATGCAGGCCGGAGCCGTCATCCGTGTCGCCGATATACATGCCGGGGCGCTTGCGCACGGCCTCGAGGCCCTTGAGAACCTTGATGGCGTCCGCGCCGTAGTCTCCGCCCGGTGTCGTTTCTTGGTCAGCCATGTGGCGTCATACCTTCCAGTTGCAGCGCGGCCTCATGCCAGCGCGCCGTCTTCAACTCTGTAAAACTCGGCCCGGCCGGCAAGCGGCTCGAACAGGCCGTCTTCGGTTCCGGTCATCCAGACCTGAGCCTGCAATTCTTCCAGCACTTCAAACAGCGCCGCCCGCCGCGCCGCATCCAGGTGGGCGGCAATCTCGTCCAGCAACAACACCGGCGCGGTGCCCGCCTCAAGCGACTTGATCAGCCTGGCCTGGGCCAGGATGGTGGATACCAAAAGCGCCTTCTGCTCGCCCGTCGAGCATTGTTTCGCCGGCACGCCCTTGGGCCCGTGATGGACCACCAGGTCGCTCCTGTGGGGCCCGCTGAGGGTTCTGCCGGCAGCGGCATCGCGTTTCCGCGAATCACTCAGCATTGTACGGTACTGATCCTCAACCTCCACTGCAGAAGTGCTCGCCAGAGCCGTCTCCAGTTCACCGTCGAGGCGAATGTCGGCCCACGGAAATCCTTGCGCTTCGGGAGCCGGTTCTCTGCCGTGAATGCGTTCAGCCAGCGCCTCGAAGGCCTGGATGCGGGCTGCCGCCACGGCAACGCCGAATTCGGCCATCTGGGCTTCGACGCCCGACAGCCACGCCGCATCGTGGCTGCGCGCCTCCAAAAGCCGGTTGCGCTCGCGCATGAGGCGTTCAAAAGTGCCGACCCGCCCGCCATGCGCACCGTCAAAGGCCATGACAAGGCGGTCGAGGAAGCGGCGGCGGTCGGATGCGGGCCCGGAGAACAGACGGTCCATTGCCGGCGTCAGCCACAAGACATTGAAATAGCTGCCCAAACTCCCAGAGCTCTTCTGCTTCACACCATCGATGCTGACCTGGCGCGCGTGGCCGGCCTCGCTGTCGTCCTGCGCGCCGCTCCATCCGGTGCCGAGCGATACAGCGCCCAGGGGGCCTTGGGTATGGGCGGCCACCGCCCAGCGTTCCGGTCCGCCCTGGCGGGCCAGCTCGCAAAACGGCGAGCGCCGCAACCCGCGTCCTGGAGAGAGCAGGGACACCGCTTCAAGCAAGTTGGTCTTGCCCGCGCCATTGGGCCCGGAGAGCACAACCATGCGGGCCTCCGGCGCCACGCGCAGCGCCGTGTAGTTGCGAAAGTCGGTCAGCGTGAGCTGGGCAATGGCGAGGGTCTGGGCCAAGCGAATCTTGCGGGGTTCGGGTCCGGGAAGTACTGGACTTAATATAGTCTCTAAACGTGGAAATTTCACGTTAAATCGCGTCGTCCCGGGCGCCATCCCGCAAACAGTTTCCGCTACAGGCTCAGGTCTTGGCACTCTCGATTTCGCCCAGTATCCACTCAACGAACGCGGCGATCTCCGGCTTGGCAGCGGTGGACTTCGGCACCACCAGATCATAACCCACGTGGGTTCTGGCGCGCTCTTCGAACGGCGACACCAGCAACCCCGCCTCGATGGCGGTCTTGACCACCGGCCAGCTGCCCAGCGCCACGCCCTGTCCGGCGATCGCTGCCTGAATGGCCAGATTGTAATCGGTGAAGCGCAGGCCCTGGCCC
>JAJFHM010000139.1 GCA_021775625.1 Hyphomicrobiales bacterium
CGGTGTATCGGACAAGCTTCGCAACGCTGGCGATGGGCTGATTTGGCCCACCGAAGGCCGGTTTTTCGCGCCCTCTGGACATCGTTGCAGCCCGCTTGTGGTCAGCCCGGCCACGGCGCGGACTGCGCCTCGCCAGAAGACTCGAAAAATCGGTCAAATGCTTCAGTGTGCTCGAATGTTGCTCTAGAACTGGTCGATACGTCCAGGGCCGCGGTGCAAGCGGCAGAAGCGCTACGGTACAATTGCTAATTAGGAGGCAAGCCGTTATAGATCGCGCGGGCTCCGATGGAGTCGGCATCGAATTCGCGGCAAATTGAAATCATGAGCCAGATGACCCGAGAGGCAAAGAAATCCAGCGAAGGCGGCGCGATGGAAATTGTGCGTGTGGTGATCCATGCGCTAATCCTCGCGTTCCTTGTCCGCACTTTCCTGTATCAGCCGTTCAACATTCCGTCGGGCTCCATGAAATCGACGCTCCTGGTGGGGGATTACCTGTTCGTCTCCAAGTTCAGCTATGGGTACAGCAAGTACTCTTTGCCGTTCTCGCCATCGCTGTTTTCCGGCCGCATCTGGAAGGACACGCCGGAACGCGGGGATGTGGCGGTATTCAAACTGCCAACCGACAATTCGACGGACTATATCAAGCGTGTCATCGGCCTGCCGGGGGACCGTATCCAGGTTCTTGACGGCATTCTGCATATTAATGGAACGGCCGTGAAACGCGAGAAAACCGACGATTTCCAGGAAACCGATGACGCTGGAAACGTCCGCCGCATTCAGCGCTATAACGAGACCCTGCCGAACGGCGTCGTGTATCAGACACTGGACATCTACTCAGCCAGTTTTGGCGACAACACGCGCGAATATGTGGTTCCGGAAGGGCACTATTTCATGATGGGCGACAATCGGGATAATTCCACCGACAGCCGGTTTCTAAGCCAGGTCGGGTATGTTCCGATAGACAACTTCGTCGGCCGCGCTGAAATTATATTCTTCTCGATCGAGGGGACAGCGCGCTTCTGGCAGTTCTGGCAGTGGCCGACCTCCATCAGGTGGAGCCGCTTGTTCGACGTGGTGGACTGATTGGCCGAACAGCTGCCAAAGCCGGCCGGCAAACTTGCCGATAATGTTGGTCATAGGTTTGCCGACGAGACCGTCCTCAAGAATGCGCTGACACATTCAAGCTTTCATGGTGTGCGGGCGCACAGCCAGATGCAGGACTTCGAGCGTTTGGAATTTGTCGGCGACCGGGTGCTGGGTCTGGTCATCTCTACGCTGCTCTATGAGGCGTTTCCGAACAGCGATGAGGGCGGGCTGGCAACGCGCTTTAATCTCATGGTGCGGAAGGAAACCTGCGCCCAGGTGGCACGAGACATAGATCTTGGATCCTATCTCTTGATGAGCCCCGGTGAACAAGATGCCGGCGGACGGCAAAAGCAGGCTATACTGGGCAATGCCTGCGAGGCGCTGATCGCCGCACTTTATTTTGATGGCGGGTTGGATGTCGCGCGCCAGTTCATAACCAAGTACTGGGAACCCTATCTGGATCAGGTTGTAAAACCGCCGCAGGATGCAAAAACCGCATTGCAGGAATGGGCGCAGTCCAAGGGATTGTCGACGCCGAAATACAGCGTTGTGGACCGTCAGGGACCCGATCACGCACCGAATTTCACCATGAGTGTCGAAGTTGAAGGGCTGGATGGCGATCAGGCGGAGGGCAGTTCGAAACGTTTGGCCGAACAGGCCGCAGCAGAGCGCCTTTTGATGCGCGAGGGCATTTGGAATGACGAGTGACAATGCAGAAACAGCCGCAACAAGATGCGGGTTTGTGGCCCTCATCGGTGCCCCCAATGCAGGCAAATCAACGCTGCTGAACCAGATGGTGGGGGGAAAAGTCGCCATCGTCACGCACAAGGTTCAGACCACGCGCGCACGGCTGAGGGGCATCACCATCGAAGATGCAAGCCAGATCATATTCGTTGATACACCCGGCATCTTTGCACCACGCCGCAAACTGGACGTGGCCATGGTCGACGCCGCATGGGGAGGGGCGGCTGAAGCGGATGTAACCGTGCTCCTGATCGATGCTGCGGGAGGGCACGCGGCAGATACCGAGGCAATCCTGGCCGGCCTCGAAGCGGCATCGATTACGCCGGTACTCGCCTTGAACAAGATTGACTGCGCGCCACGAGAGGCCTTGCTGGAACAAACAGCGCTGCTGAATCAGCGCATGTCCTTTGCCGAGACGTTCATGATTTCAGCGCAAACCGGTGACGGGGTTCAGGATCTGCGGCGCTATCTCTGCAAACTCATGCCTCCCGGTCCCTGGCTTTATCCTGAGGACCAGATGGCCGACGTGCCCCTGCGCCAGATGGCGGCGGAGATCACCCGGGAAAAAGTGTTCCTTCGCCTGCATGAGGAACTGCCCTATGCCTCCACCGTCGAAACCGAGCAGTGGAAGGAACTGAAAGACGGTTCGGTGCGCATCGAACAGGTGTTGTTCGTAGAGCGTGAAAGCCAGCGCAAGATTGCGCTCGGTAAAGGCGGGCGCACCATCAAGGCAATCGGCACCGCCGCGCGAGAAGATATGCAAGACCTTCTTGACGTCAAGGTGCACTTGTTTCTGTTCGTAAAAGTGCGCGAACGGTGGGGGCAGGACCCTGAGCGTTACCTGCAAATGGGGCTGGAGTATCCTAAGTCCTGAAACGCCCCGGCGAAACAAATATGGTCGAACATGCAGTGGTCTGAAGACGGAGTGATCCTGAGCGTTCGCAAGCATGGGGAAAGCAGTGCGATCGTTGAGCTGTTCACCCGGTCGCAGGGCCGCTATCTGGGGCTGGTGCGCGGCGGGCGTTCGCGCCGCTTGCGGCCGATACTGCAGCCGGGAAATTCGGTTGCAGCCAACTGGCGCGCACGCCTGGCTGAGCATCTCGGCAGCATGGACGTGGAAGCAAGCAGGGTGCGCGTCGCCTCCCTTATCGATGATCCTCTCCGGCTGGCTGGGCTTTCAACGGTAACGACGCTCGTTCAGCTGGTGGCCGAGCGCGAACCGCATGAACGCCTGTACGATGCCTTGTTGCTGGTGCTCGATGCTTTGGAACATGACCAGCACTGGGTAGCGCTGCTCGTGCGATGGGAACTCGGCCTGCTTGAGGAACTGGGTTTCGGGCTGGATCTTTCAAGCTGCGCTGCGACCGGCAGTCAGGATGACCTGATCTACGTATCGCCGAAGAGCGGCCGCGCCGTGAGCGAAACGGCGGGAGCGCCCTATGCGCAAAGGCTCCTGAAATTGCCGGCGTTCTTGCTTGGGCGGCAAGGCTCTCCTGAGCAATCGGACGTATTGTTGGGGTTTACGCTCACCGGCTACTTCCTCGACAGACATGTCTTTGGCCCGCGCGGCCTCACGTCTCCCGAACCCCGCGAACGCATGATTTCCAAGCTGAAACGGATGATTGATTGAAACCGCTGGTGCGCAAACTATAGTTGCTCGCAAGAGGGTGCCGGCTGAAAGTCTGAAACAGCATATTCAAAGGATACTAGACACCATGAAGTCTGCCACGCATGTGTTGGGATTTGCTCTCTTTGTGATCCTTTGCCTGCCCGGTTCGTCGTCTGCTCAATCGGTTGACTGCAACAACGCGGTCACCGCGGACGAACTGACCATCTGTTCCGCCCCCCGTCTCAAGAAGCTCGATAGACGGCTCGGCAGAATTCATGATGCGGTTCTCGGTGCTGCGCCTCAGGAATTGCACTATCTCATTCGTGAAGAACAGGCTGCATGGATACGGGCGCGCAACCGCTGCAGAACCGACCGAAAGTGCATCAGACTGCATTACCGGGCACGCATGAATGAACTCTCGGCGATTGTGGACGAGCCGGATGAGCCCGAAGTGGCCGTGGGGTGCACCATATATCGTCACGTTGATTTCGCCGGAGAGACCGCATTCGTCAAACCCAATTCACAGGTATCATTCTTCGGAACCAAGTTTGACAATCAGGCCAGCTCGGTCAGGCTCGGCGGTTCATGCCAGTTTCTTGGCTTTACCCGGGCGTTTTACAATGGCCGCGGGGAGAGATATCGCAAGGATACGCCCAATTTCGGCTCCTTGAATGACAGGATTTCCTCGGCGCAGTGTCTCTGCCAGTGATCCGCACCTTTGCGTGAAGAGCTTGCAATTTGTGTCGTCCGACATACATCTGTGTGCAAGGGTTCGGATATGCACGTGCTCCCCAGCCGGGAGTTTCATCCTCGAAAGGACGCTCTCATGACATCCATCGGATTAGCAGTCGTTGCGGCCGCAATGATCGCTGCACCAGGTGCTTCGGATGCCGACGCGAAAGTTGTAAGTGGTTTGCAGTTGGGTGACGCAAAAGTCATTCAGGCCCGGGTCGGATATTTCAGACGCGATCTCGGCAATGATCCCGCCTACAGCAACTATCAGCACTACAACAATCAGAACGCACAAAAGCGGAACCGCGGATTTCGCTCCAATTCCGCCCCTCAATACAATGGCGCCGGTGTCATCTTGTATTACGATGGTGGCCACAGTTACAGCGTCAATCCCGGGCTTCAGTGGCGGCACGGTGATCCGGATCTGAGAGGCAAGTAGCCGCAACGCAAGTTGCGGATTGCCACCAGTAATCTACACAATCACGGCACCCCGGCTCATTTCGGGGTGCTTTTTTTGTGGGTCAATGCCGGCTCAGGTGTTCGCCGCGACCGCGGCGTGATATAATCTCGAATCAATCAACGATTCCATTGTGATAGAGCAGGTTGCCCAGGCATGACCAAACAAAGTCCGCCGCCTACACCTGATAACTTCCAGTCAATCAATCTGCGCAGCGCCCTGGAAGAGCGTTATCTGGCATATGCGCTCTCAACCATCATGCACCGCGCACTTCCCGACGTGCGCGACGGATTGAAGCCGGTCCATCGCCGTCTTCTGCATGCCATGCGCCAGTTGAAGCTCGATCCCGATCAGGGTTTCAAGAAATGCGCCCGTGTCGTGGGTGATGTCATCGGTAAGTATCACCCGCACGGCGACCAGTCCGTTTATGACGCCCTGGTCCGGCTCGCACAGGACTTCGCGGTGCGCTATCCGCTTGTCGAAGGCCAGGGAAACTTCGGCAACATCGATGGCGATAACGCTGCCGCCATGCGCTACACCGAAGCCCGCCTGACAGAGGTCGCCCAGGCCCTGTTGGAAGGAATCGGCGAGAACACCGTCGATTTCCGCGAAACCTATGACGGCGAAGAAGAAGAGCCGGTTGTGCTGCCGGGCGCGTTTCCCAATCTTCTCGCCAATGGCTCATCCGGGATCGCCGTGGGCATGGCAACCTCAGTGCCGCCGCACAATGCGCACGAATTGTGTGATGCCGCCTTGCATTTGATAAAATACCCCAATGCAACGATCACCAAGTTGGTCGAGTTTGTGTCCGGGCCCGATCTGCCCACAGGCGGGACCATTGTTGATGACCGGGCATCCATTATCGAAGCCTATAAGACGGGTAAGGGTGGTTTTCACGTCAGGGCCCGCTGGTCGCAGGAAGATCTGGGCCGTGGAACCTGGCAGATCGTTGTCACGGAAATCCCGTATCAGGTCCAAAAAGGCCGGCTGATCGAAAAAATCGCCGAACTCCTGCAGGCCAGGAAACTGCCGATGCTGGGCGATGTGCGCGACGAGTCCGCAGAAGATATCCGGCTGGTTCTGGAACCTAAATCACGCTCGGTCGATCCTGTCTTGCTGATGGAATCACTGTTCAAGGTAACCGAGCTTGAAAGCCGGATTTCATTAAACATGAACGTCCTGTCGCACGGCCGTGTTCCCAATGTGCTGTCGCTCAAGGAAGTGCTCAAGCAGTGGCTCGACCATCGCAAGGAAGTGCTGGTTCGCCGGACAGAATTCAGACTGGATAAGATTGCCCACCGCCTCGAGATGCTCGGCGGCTACCTGATCGCATATCTCAACCTTGATGAGGTCATTCGCATCATCCGCGAGGAAGATGAGCCAAAAAAGGAACTGATGCGGACTTTTTCCCTGAGCGATGTCCAGGCCGAAGCCATTTTGAACATGCGCTTGCGGTCATTGCGCAAGCTGGAAGAGATGGAAATTCGCACCGAGCATGACGGTTTGACTTCGGAACAAGAGGACCTGCGAGCGCTCTTGAAGTCTGACACCGCGCAATGGACGCGGATCTCCGATGAGATAAAGGACGCGCGCGCAAAGTTTGGCAAGAAAACCGAGCTTGGCAAACGCCGCACCGATTTCGCAGACGCCCCGGAGATCGAGGTCGATCTTGAACAGGCAATGATCGAGAAGGAGCCGATCACAATTGTCTGTTCGGAGAAGGGCTGGATCAGGGCGATGAAAGGCCACCTGACCGATTTGAGCGCCCTCACGTTCAAGGAGGGCGACCGGGCAGGCTATGTCTTTAATGCGCTTACGACCGACAAGCTCCTGGCATTTGCGTCATCTGGAAAATTTTATACGTTTGGCGCCGACAAGCTGCCCGGCGGGCGGGGGCATGGCGAACCATTGCGGCTCATGGCCGATCTGGATGCCGCCGACGATATTATCGCGCTGTTCGTATATGGGACCGGCCGCAGTCTCCTGATCGCTGCGTCAGATGGCCGGGGCTTTGTGGTGCCTGAAGATGAGGTCATTGCCAACACTCGCAAGGGCAAACAGGTCCTGAACGTCAAATTGCCCATCGAGGCCCAGACGTGTTCTCTTGTTCCCGATGGCGCAGATCACGTCGCGGTGGTGGGAGAAAACCGCAAGCTGCTTATCTTCCCGTTTGCCGACCTTCCGCAAATGAACCGTGGTACCGGCGTTCGCTTGCAGAAATACAAGGACGGCGGATTGTCCGATGCAAAAGCGTTCAAACTGGTGGATGGCCTGACCTGGCAGAACAGTTCCGGTCGCACCTGGACCATCTCCGATCTGGGTGAGTGGATCGGTCAACGCGCGCAGGCAGGGCGGTTACCGATGAAAGGCTTTCCGCGCAACAACCGTTTTAGCTAGAGCATTTCACGTTCACAGGGATTCAGTTTGACCGGATTTGTGCCGTTCCCAGCCGTCAGAGGTTAAATGTTCCTGGGGCCGGAAGCGTTTCTTGTAGTCCATCTTCTGTGAACCCTTGACCCAGTATCCCAGATAGAGATAGGGCAGGCCGAGTTTGCGTGCCCGTTCAATGTGATCGAGGATCATGAAATTGCCAAAGCTGCGCTGGGCATGTTGAGGCTGGAAGAAGCTGTACACCATTGACAGGCCGTCATGCAGAGTATCGGTGAGCGCAACGCCGATCAGATCGCCTTCGGCATCCGCGCTGTCTGACAGCGGGTCGTCTGCATGCAGGTGGTATTCGACAATTCTGGTGTCAACGAAGCTGTCTTCCACCATTGCGGCGAAATCGAGCACGGTCATATCCGCCATGCCGCCGTCGCCATGGCGCTCATCGATATAGCCCCTGAACACCGCGTACTGCTCCGGTGTGGCTTGCGCCTCGCATCCGTGCGAACTGACGTCCCGGTTGGCGTGCAGCGTGCGCTTGAGCGATTTGGTCGGCTCAAATTCATCAACAAGCACGCGCACCGAAACGCAGGCATCGCATTTCTCGCAGGCCGGCCTGTAGGCAATGTTCTGGCTGCGGCGGAAGCCGCCATTGGTGAGAATGTCGTTGAGATGTGGCGCCTGGTCCCCGATCAGGTGCGTGAACACTTTTCGTTCCTGACGCTGACGCAGATATGGGCATGGCGCAGGAGGCGTCAGATAGAACTGTGGAAACTGCCGACCTTCGATGCTCACGCCTTGATCCGAACCTCCGTCTTGCCAAACAATGTTGGTCAAAGTTGATAGTACCACGGGGCGAACAGTGAGTATGCCAGCCATAGAAGAAAGATCAAAGGTGTTCCCGCTTTGAGGAAATGGCTGAACTTGTAATGCCCCGACCCCATAACCAGAAGATTGGTCTGGTACGCCATGGGAGTTGCAAATGAGCAGTTGGCCGCAAGGATTACCGCAAAAACAAACATAACCGGATCCGCATCCAGTTGCTGTGCTGTATCAATTGCAATGGGCGTAAATAGGGCAGCGGTCGCATGATTGCTCAACACGTTGGTCAGCAAAGCGATCACCAAAAAAAATGCCGACAGGACAACCGCGGTGCTTGCGCCCGCCACCGCGTTCACCGCGCTCATCGCAATGAAATTGGCTCCGCCTGTCGCCGACAGTGCCTCTGCCATTGCCAGGGACGCACCAATCATGAGGTAGATTTTGCGGTCGAATGCCCGGCTTGCCTGCCGCAGATTGAGACATCCGGCCGGGATCATCGCAAAGGCGCCGGCAAGCGCTGCAATGGCGATCGGTATCAGCCCGGTTGCCGCCGCCAGGACCGTTGCTGCAAAAATCAACATTGCCCGGGCCGCCAGCGTGATATCGGGAAGTTCCCGTGCCGACCAGTCCAGCAGAAGCAGATCGTGGTTCAAGCGCAATCTCCGAATGTCGCTGCGGCTGCCCAACACCAATATGACGTCGCCGGCCTCCAGCCTGATCTCGCTGAGGCGAACGCGCACCATGCGGCTGCGGCGTTGAATCCCTAAGACAATATTGCCGGTGGAGGCATGCAGACCGCTTTCCTCGATGCGGCGGCCGATCAGGCGGGAGCCCGGGGCGACGACCGCTTCCGCCAGGGTAAGCCCGCCGATCTTGAGCGGCTCGGTCTCATCCGTGTCGTCATAAGCCCCGGGATCGCTGGGAGGTGCCGCCGTAGTCAGCAGGCTTTCCTTTGAAATCAGGGCCTCGGTGAGGGCCTTGCGTGTCGCCGCAACGATCACTACGTCGCCGCTGTGCAGCGTTACATCCTCGAATGGCGGCAGGATAGGGTGCTCGCCGCGCTGGATGAGACGCACGGTCATGTCCTTGAGGGCAGGGAACATGCCTGCGATCGAGGCTTCGCCTTCCAGCGGATGTCCGGCAGATATGGATATCTGAGCGATGAACTGCCGCCCGCCCATAGCTTTGATTTCTGAGGCCATTGTCTCGCCCGGCTGCAAAAGCCGGGGCACAACCACGATGACATAAAGCGCACCGATGACGGCCAGCAGCGTGCCGGGAACGACGAAGTCAAAGAACCCGATGGTTATTGCGCCATGACGTTCGGCGAGGCCGGCGACCAGCACGTTGGTGGACGAACCGATCAGCGTCGTCATGCCACCAAGGATGGTGATGAAACTGAGCGGCATCAGGGCCTTGCTCGGACTGATGCCCAGTTTATGCGTGATGGCGCTGACGATGGGGATGAACATCACAACGACCGGCGTGTTGTTCAGGAAGGCGCTGATCACCGCAGCAATGATCAGAGTGAAGATCAGTATCGAACTTGAGCGGTTACGCCCCATTTGCTGCAACTGCCGCGTCGGGCCTTCCAGCGCGCCGGTTTGGAATAGGCCCTGACCGATGACCAGCAACGATAAAATGGTGATGAGCGCCGGACTGGCAAACCCGGAGAGCAGCTCTCGGGTGGTGAGAAGGGCGGAACCGTTTGAGCCAGTATGGAAGTGAAACAACACCAAAAGTGCAACGACAAGGCCCACTGAAGTCACTTCAAGTGAAACCCGTTCCGCCACATAAGACACAATCGCAATCCCGATAATTGCGAAGGTCCACCACATCTGAACGACGGTGTCGTCAATCATTCCGCTCTCGGGGGCGAGTGTGCCGGATTAGATGCTGTTTTCCAAGGGTGGAGATGCAATCACCGTATGGCATCCCGGCCACCGGGAGCATCGAGCCTAAATACTTTGAAACCCTCCGCTTCAATCCGCGCAATGATTTCCTCGGCGTGCGATGCATCACGTGTTTCGACCATGAAATCGAGCTCGGCCCCCTTGGCCGGCACATCGAGAAACATGCGGCTGTGCGCAACTTCGAGAATGTTTGCCCCTGCCTCGCCGAGCAGGCAGGCAATACGCCCGAGCACGCCGGGTCTGTCGTCGATCTGGATGCGGAAATTGATGATCCGCTGCTGGCGTTCGAGCTCGCGGTAAAGAACGGACGCCAGAATGCGCGTGTCGATGTTGCCGCCGCTGAGGATCAGCCCAACCTTACGCCCCACGAAACGCTCGCGATTGGTCAGCAGGACGGCGAGCGGCACAGCACCGGCGCCCTCAGCAGTCGTTTTAAGCATGGAAACATAGGCATCCACCGCCTGTTCAATAGCCGGTTCCCCAACCAGAATAATGTCATCCAGATACTCTTTGCAGATCGCTGTCGTGCTTTGTGAGACGTTCTTCACCGCAATCCCGTCGGCCAGAGTTTGCCCGCCACAGTGAACCGGCTCGCCTTTGACGGCGTGGAACATCGAAGGATAAAGCGCTGCTTCGCAACCGATCATTTCGATGTTCGGATTGATGGTCTTGGCCGCCAGCGCAGAGCCAGACATAAGCCCGCCACCGCCAATCGGTCCCAGGATGATTTCCAGGTCCGGTTGCGACTGCATCATTTCCAGGCCGACGGTACCCTGGCCGGCGATGATATGATCGTCGTCATAGGGGTGGACCAGTGTGAAGCCGCCTTCGTCAATCATCTGTGCACAGACTTCGCGGCAGTCATCCAGGGTCTCTCCCGCCAGAGCAATCGTTGCTCCATAGGATCTGGTTTGCTCGACTTTGGTGAATGGCGTCGTTTGAGGCATGACAATTGTTGCAGGGATGCTTAGCCGCTGCGCGTGATAGGCCACAGCCTGAGCGTGATTGCCCGCCGATAGGGCGATCACACCTTTCTGTTTCTGTTCGTCGCTCAGGCTTTGCAGCTTTATATAGGCGCCGCGATCCTTGAAAGAGCTGGTCACCTGAAGGTTTTCGAACTTTACATAGACTTCCGCGTCCGTTGCCCGGGACAGTTTGGGCGCAAGCAGCGTCGGGGTCTCAATGATTTGCCCTTTCAGCAGTGCAGCGGCGGATTCGATATCTGCGAATGTGACTGTCATTCATTGCCTCGTGAAATCGCCCGGCGGTCCCTGTTGCCGGTTGCGTTAAAATCGAGCATAACGGGCTCCATCATTTCCGTTCTCTATTCGACATCTTACGGGCAGGGCGCGACAAAATCAGGTCATATATCTCGCCGCACGCGCAGCGTGGTGGCCAATCACAAGAGGAGACAGTGTCATGGGAGAGCGGGTCGCATTTATCGGGCTGGGCGTTATGGGATATCCGATGGCGGGTCACCTGGCGGCGGGCGGACATCAAGTCACCGTTTACAACCGTTCGAGCGACAAGGCGGACAAGTGGGTTAAAGAACATGGCGGAAACTCCGCCGCGACCCCGAAGGAGGCGGCAGCTGCTGCCGACTACGTCTTTATCTGCGTCGGCAATGACGATGATCTGCGTTCCGTGACGACCGGTGCCGATGGTGCTTTTCATGGCATGGCGGCCGGCGCGGTCGTCATCGACAACACCACCGCGTCTTCCGATGTCGCCAAGGAACTCCATGCCGCTGCCGGGGAAAAGGGCTGCGGTTTCCTTGATGCTCCTGTTTCAGGTGGTCAGGCGGGTGCGGAAAACGGCGTTTTGACGGTGATGGTGGGCGGCGACGAGGATGCCTATGCCAGGGCCGCCCCGCTCATCGATTGCTATGCGCGGATGTGCCAGCTCATGGGCCCGTCCGGATCTGGTCAGCTGACCAAAATGGTCAACCAGATCTGCATCGCCGGACTGGTTCAGGGGCTGTCGGAGGGATTGCACTTTGCCAAGCAGGCGGGTCTCGATGGCGAAGCGGTGGTCGATGTGATTTCAAAAGGGGCCGCACAGTCCTGGCAAATGGAAAACCGCTACAAGACGATGATCGCAGGCGAATTCGAACACGGGTTCGCGGTCGACTGGATGCGCAAGGATCTCAGCATCTGCCTCGATACGGCGCGGCGCATCGGCGCAAAACTGCCCGTGGCGGCTCTGGTCGATCAGTTCTATGCGGAAGTCCAGGACATGGGCGGCAAACGGTGGGACACCTCCAGCCTGATTGCCAGGCTGAACCGTTAGCCGCTCTAGGACCTGTTGGAAATCATCACCAATCAGGAATTGAAGGCGCCGGGCAGGCGGCTGACCGGCAACTTGCTGGGCATTGCCTGCATGCTGGTTTCGGGTGTCTTGCTGACGTCAAATGACGCCTTCGCGAAGCTGATCATTCCGCATCTCTCGGTCGCTCAGTTGGTGTTCATCCACGCGTCGCTCGTGGTGTGCCTGTTGATCCTGATGGGAGCTGTTCGGGGAGAGTTGCGCACCTTGTCAGTGCGGTCATGGCCGCGTCAGCTGGTCAGGGCGGCATGTTACGTGGTCGGCACTTTTGCCTTCATAACGTCGCTGCGCTACCTGACCCTTGCGGACACAGTTGCCATCGCTTTCGTGAGTCCGGTGCTGGTTGCGGCCCTGGCGCCGTTTTGGCTGGGTGAGCGGGCCCGGATGGCGCACTGGCTTGCGGTGTCTCTCGGTTTTGCCGGCATGCTCATCATGTTGCGGCCAGGCTTCGGAATGCATTGGGCGATGCTTCTGCCTTTGGCTGTGGCCGTCGCGGACGCGTTCCGCGATCTCATAACCCGGCAGATGACTTCATCGGAATCAACCCTTTCCATCCTTCTGGTGACGATGGTGATGGTCGTTGTGACATCCGCTCCGTTCGCTGCAACCAATTGGATGCCCTTGACCGGTGATGTCGTTTTATTGCTGATGGCGGCAGCGGTCGTGTTTGTTTTCGCGCACTATTTTATGGTGGAAGCGTTCCGCCACGGTGAAGCGGTTGCGGTGACGCCGTTTCGGTTTCTGCAACTCATCTGGAGCGCCTTGGCAGGGTTTGCAATCTGGGGCGATGTTCCCGACCTCTGGATCGTGATCGGTGCTGTACTCACAGTGATCAGCGGTCTCCTCATTCTCCGACAGGAGGCGCGTTGTTAGGCGGCGCTGTGTTCTAGATGTGTGTGCTTTAGGATCATATCCAGCATGGCTTGCAGATCGATGGGTTTGGCAATGTAGTCTGTGGCGCCAGCGAGAAGATATCTTTCCCGTGACCCACCGATGGCATCTGCTGATACTGCAATTATAGGCACATCTGTATATGGACGTTCTGACCGCCTGATGTGTTGAATGGCGTCTTCGCCGTTCATCACGGGCATCTGGATGTCCATCAAAACAAGATGATATGTTCGGTGCTCAAGTTTGGACAGTGCTTCGGCACCATTGCCAGCGACGTCGACTTCACATGTGTCCGTTGCGGTCAGGAACTCGGAGATAATGCTCTGATTCACAACATTGTCCTCGGCCAGCAATATGCTCAGAGGCCTCGTTCCCGATATTGCCTTTGACTGCTCCGCAACCTTGCGGAGTGCACTGATACCGGCATCCTGCTGCGCTTCGGCAGGCTGGACCGGAACAGTGAACCAGAATTCCGAACCGGTTCCCGGTGTGCTGTTCAAGCCGATTTCGCCTTCCATCATCTCAATGAGGTGCCGGCTGATGGCCAGTCCAAGTCCGGTTCCACCGTGTTTGCGTGTGCTCGATCCGTCAGCCTGCCGGAACCGTTCGAAGATGGTCTTTTGCTTTTCTGGAGCAATTCCGGGCCCGGGGTCTTGCACCGCGAACCTGAGCATCCCGTTGGCGGTCAGGCAGACGTCGACGTTAATCGGCCCCTGGTCGGAAAATTTTACGGCGTTGCCGAGCAGATTGATTAAGACTTGGCGGATGCGCTTGGTGTCTGCCTTATAGAAAGCCGGTTGCGCAATCTTCACCTCAGCCTCGATCGACAGATCTTTGTCAATCGCCACTCCCGACACGGCGTCGATCGCCTGCCTCGTCAATTGGTGTATGTCGAATTCGTCGCTCACGAGCTCGAGCAGCCCGGCTTCGATCTTGGAAATATCGAGAACATCATCCACGATGGCCCGCAAAGCATCCCCTGACGCCCGGATTGTCGCCAGGAAATGTTCTTGACGCTCGTCGATCTGTGTTTGCTCCAGCACCTGGGCCATCCCCAGTATGCCGTTAAGAGGAGTCCTGATTTCGTGGCTCATATTGGCGAGGAATTCCGTCTTCAGGCGATTGTTTTCTTCCGCTTCGCCACGCGCGTGATTGAGTTCAATCTCGTTCAGCCTGAGTTCCCCAATGATGGTCTCGAGCTGCGCCTGTTTTTCGCGCAGTTCGAGTTCGCGGTGCTTTGACACTGTGATGTCGGTTCGGGTGCCGACGCTCCATCCATTTGCCAAAATTGTTTCGCTGCCGCGCAGCCAGCGTCCATCCAGTAACTGCTGTTCGAAGGTTTTGCCGCACTGTTGGTAACTGCTCAGCCTGTTCTCTACCCAAGCATCGATTTCCGCAGGATCCTTTATGCCGACACAGTGGAATGCCGTGTCACGCGCGATCTGTTCCAAACATACACCTGGTCCCCAGTTCGTTCCGATGGGGGCATAAAGTTCCTTGTAGCGCTCATTGCACAGGACCATCGTCATGTTTGCATCAAAAATGACGAAGCCCTCATCAAGCGCTTCGATGAGATTTCTGAGCAGGTTCAAATCTACGGTCGACATGGGCAACGAACTCCGGGACATATCAGGCGATCAAATGTCGCCGTTAGTCCCTTGGGAGTGTTGCCTGTATAAATTGAAATTGCGTAAATCACGCCAAAGACGCGCAGCCAATGACGAAATTGTGATCGGTCTCAAGACCCGCTTTTCAGTCGCTTCGCCGCAGCCAATGCATAATAGGTGAGAATACCGTCCGCTCCGGCGCGCTTGAACGCCATCAGCGATTCCATCCAGACCTTGTCGCCGTCGAGCCAACCGTTTTCGGCGGCCGCCATCAGCATCGAATACTCTCCCGAGACCTGATAGGCGATGGTCGGCAATGCGAAGGTATCTTTGACCCGCCGAACCACGTCGAGATAAGGCATGCCCGGCTTGACCATGACCATGTCGGCGCCTTCGGCAATATCGAGCGCCACCTCGCGCAAAGCTTCATCGGTGTTGGCGGGGTCCATCTGATAGGTCCGCTTGTCGCCCTTGAGGGTGTTTGACGAGCCGACCGCATCACGGAACGGCGCGTAGAATCCCGAGGCATATTTCGATGAATAGGAAATGATGATCGTGTTCCGGTGGCCGTCCGCTTCGAGCGCCGCGCGAATGGCGCCGATCCGGCCATCCATCATGTCGGAGGGTGCGATGATATCACACCCGGCTTCGACCTGAACGCGTGCCTGGGCAATCAACACTTCCAATGTTTCGTCGTTCAGGATCTCCCCGCCCGCCATCAGCCCGTCGTGGCCATGGCTGGTGTAGGGATCAAGTGCGACATCACACCAGACACCGATGCCGGGGACCTGTTCCTTGATCGCGCGGGTCGCCTGACACACCAGATTTTGCGGGTTTAGCGCCTCTGCGGCATCTTCGGTGCGCAGAGAAGGATCGGTGTAGGGGAACAGCGCAATAACTGGAATCCCGAGTTCAGCCGCCTCTGCCGCCGCGGCGACGGCGAGATTGATGGAAAGTCGGTCGACACCCGGCATCGACGGCACGGCTGTGCGTGTGTTCTCACCGTCTGCCAGAAAGATAGGCCAGATAAAATCGCTCGAACTCAGAGTGTTCTCCTGCATAAGACGCCGTGACCAGTCTGCCTGGCGGTTACGCCGCAAGCGGGTTGCCGGAAAGCCAGGGGCGGGCATAGTGCTCGTATCGGTGCCGGCAGCCTTGGCCTGAGCCTCCTTCAAAAAGCTGGAGGATTTGAGTTCTGAATTCATCTCACCGTTCCACGTAACAGCCTGTTCTCGCGTTCTCAATGCCGCATACTACACGATATTCCGGCGAACATTCCACGCGGCTTAGCGGCACACCAGATAGCGCCCGCCGCGACCGAGGTCGAGGTGGAAATGATCCACATGATACTTATCGGCGTCAGGCCCCAGGATTGTTGAAAAAACTTCGCAGGCGCCTGCGTGCACCTTGTTCAAAAACCGTGATTCTGGAGTTTCCCTGGAACCGATTGCCGCAACCACTTCTTCCAAAACAGTTTCTTGCTTGTCCGAGCGCCAGTTGTCGGCGACGGTTACGGTCTTGCCGGAGGCCAGGGTAAACATCGACACGTCGATTGCATTGCCCAGGGCATGTTCGCTGAGCTTGCCATCCGGCTTGTTGTTTCGCCGCCGGCACACATAAGAGGCAGCGTTCCGGATTTTCACGACGCGCTCGCCGAATTCCTGCAACGCGGCGGGTTGGACCTTCGTTTCGAGCCACGACATGGCGGCTGCGGCGATCTTGCAGTTGATTATGGGCTTGGGCTCAACAGACACAGCCTGCGGGCCGCCGAATGCCGTCACTCGGACCGGCGCGGCGATGCCACATTGTTCCGGGCCGCCGATTGGCTCGGCTTTGGCGTAATCAACGGAAACGTCCGCGAGCAGGGCCTTGCAGGACTGCCGCGCCTCAACGATTTCACTTTCGGTCCACTTTCGAACCGGTTTCTCCGGCGCGCGCTCATCTTCGCTGGCGCGGGTGCCCTGTGTCGTGGTGCGCTTTCTCTCAGGCTTTGTCTGCCGGGTTTTTCGAACCGCGCGCAATGGGTTCGGTAAGGGCAGAGGATAGACTTGCCGTGCGGTGACGGGCCTTGCAGGCTTGGGCAGCGGCAGGGGATAAGTCAGGGCGTATGCTTCCATGCACGTCAGCCCCAACAGGGCGATGCAGCAGGTAGCGAAAATAATCGATTGACCTGGTCTGCTGGCGTTCAGGGCCGCGAACTCCCGACAGTATTGTTTCGGTGCAATGCTTGACGATGCATCCCGGCGCTTTTATCACCCGATACAGGCGATGGCGAGACAGAGCCGTCCGATTTGCCGACATGAGCTTTTGAATTGTGGACTGGAGCGAATGAATTTTGAACTGAATGAAGATCAACGGGCATTTCAGTCCGTTGCGGCGCAGTTTGCTTCAGAACACATGGAGCCCTATGCGCACGATTGGGACGCACGGTGCCATTTCCCCGTGGATACGTTGCGCAAAGCGGCCGAGTTGGGATTTGGCGGCATTTATGTGCGCGACGATGTCGGCGGGTCTGCGCTGACACGGTCCGACGCGACAGTGATTTTCGAGGAACTCGCCAAAGGTTGTACGTCGACCGCGGCATTCTTGTCGATCCACAATATGGCGGCGTGGATGATCGACAGCTATGGCACCGACGAGCAGCGTCACCGCTGGTTGCCGAAACTGTGTTCCATGGAAGCGATCGCCAGTTATTGCCTGACCGAACCGGGTTCAGGCTCCGACGCCGCCGCGTTGCGAACCAAGGCAACTGCCGATGGCAATGCCGCGTATGTCCTGAACGGATCCAAGGCTTTCATTTCAGGCGGTGGATATTCCGACGTCTATGTCACCATGGTGCGGACAGGTGATGATACGCCGAACGGCATCTCCTGCGTTGTTGTCGAAAAAGACACACCGGGCCTGAGTTTCGGCAAGCAGGAGGAAAAGCTCGGCTGGCACAGCCAGCCAACCGCCATGGTCAATTTTGAAGACTGCCGCGTGCCCTCGGAGAACCTTGTCGGCGGGCCCGGTAACGGCTTCAAGATCGCCATGGCAGGGCTGGATGGCGGTCGTTTGAATATCGCTGCCTGTTCGGTTGGCGCAGCACAGGCCTGTCTTGATCATGCAGTTCGCCATATGGGAGAGCGCAAGCAATTCGGCAAACATCTGAGTGAATTTCAGGCATTGCAGTTTCGCATTGCCGATATGGCAACGGAGTTGGAAGCGGCCCGGCTCATGTTGCACAAGGCTGCTGCGATGGTTGACGCGAAAGCAGCCGGCGCCACCACTCAGGCAGCCATGGCAAAACGCTTTGCGACCGATGTGGCGTTTGATGTGGTCAATCAGGCGCTACAGATCCACGGCGGTTATGGCTACCTGAAGGACTATCCTATTGAGCGTTATCTGCGCGATGTGCGCGTGCACCAGATTCTCGAGGGCACTAATGAGGTCATGCGCCTGATCATTGCCCGCTCCATTCTCGGCAGGAGTTAAACGACTTATGAGCGAAGCGGAAGTTTTGTTCGAACAACGCGGTCGGGCAGGGGTCATCACGCTCAACCGTCCAGATGCGCTCAACGCATTGACCTTGAACATGGTTCGGTTGATCCACCCGAAACTGCGCGAATGGGCAACGGACGATACAATTGCTCATGTCATCGTAAACGCTGCAGGTGAAAAAGCATTCTGTGCCGGCGGTGACATTCGCGCTTTGTATGACTGGGGCAGGGCCGGTGATCTGAACTTTCTTGCTTTCTATCGCGAGGAGTATCAGCTCAATACCTACATCAAGCGGTATCCCAAGCCCTACATCGCCTTCATGACCGGCATCACCATGGGTGGCGGCGTAGGCGTGTCCGTACATGGCAGCCACCGCATTGCCTCGGACGGGCTGACATTTGCAATGCCGGAAACCGGCATTGGGCTGTTTCCTGATGTCGGAGGCACATACTTCCTTCCCCGTTGTCCCGGCGAGATAGGCATGTATCTGGCGCTCACCGGAACCCGCCTGAAAGCCGCAGATGCTTTGTATGCTGGCATCGTGAGTCACTATGTGCCGTCGCAGAGCATTCCGGGACTGCTCGACGAATTGTATGGAAGCGAGGATCTCAAAACCTCGATTGAGAGCGCTGCGAAAGACCCGGGAAAGCCGGCCATCCTTGAGCATCGCGACAACATCGACCAGTGTTTTCGGGGCACAAGCGTGGAGGACATTCTTGCCAAGCTGGACGGCAATGGCGGCGAATGGGCGAGCAAGACCACGTCCACCATGCTGACGAAATCACCCACCAGTTCCAAGATTGCCTACCGGCAGGTCCGCGATGGCGCCCGGAATGACTTCGAAGAATGCATGCGAATTGAGTACCGTATGGTGAACAGAATATTCACCGCGCACGACTTCTTCGAAGGCATCCGCGCTGTGGTGGTCGACAAGGACCAGTCGCCAAAGTGGCAGCCGGGCGCATTGCATGATGTTTCCGATGAAGCGGTTGCGGCCTATTTCGCTCCCCTGGAGGAGGAATTGGAGTTGCCCCGGGCCTTGCAATGATCCGCACATCGCGGCATCACACATAAAACGACAATCAGACACTGACAGGGAGATGGGTCCATGGCGACGGTAGGTTTCATTGGTTTGGGCAATATGGGTGGTCCGATGGCCATCAATCTGATCAAGGCCGGACACCAGGTCAAAGGGTTTGATCTTGCGGCGGCAGCGATTGCGACATTTACTGAAAACGGCGGAAACAGCGTCGCATCTGCCAGCGAGGCCGCTCAAGATGTCGACTTTGTCATCACAATGCTTCCGGCGGGTGCGCATGTCCGCTCGGTTTACGGGTCCACGGACGGGATAATTGCCACCGCACGGGCTGGCACGACCTTCATTGACTGCTCAACGATCGACGTTCAATCCGCCCGCGACGTCGCGCAATCCGCAGCAGATGCGGGTTTTGATATGGTTGATGCCCCGGTGTCCGGCGGAGTTGCCGGCGCTGCTGGTGCAACATTGACCTTCATGGTCGGGGGCACAGAGACAGGGTTTACTGCGGCAGAACCGATCCTCAGTGCAATGGGCAAGAACATTGTGCATGCCGGCGATGCGGGAAACGGCCAGGCGGCCAAGATCTGCAACAACATGATCCTTGGAATTTCCATGATCGGCGTCTGCGAAGCCTTCGTTCTGGCCGAAAAACTGGGCCTTGATCATCAAAAGCTGTTCGACATCTCGTCCACGGCGTCGGGCCAATGCTGGTCGCTGACGAGTTACTGCCCGGTTCCGGGCCCGGTCGAAACGGCGCCGTCAAACCGGGATTATCAACCCGGTTTCTCTGCTGCGATGATGCTGAAAGACCTGAAACTGGCACAGGAAGCAGCCCAGGCAACAAGTGCTCCGACGCCACTTGGAGCACAGGCGGCGGCGCTTTACGCACTGTTTGACGCGGCGGGCCATGCACAGACGGATTTTTCCGGAATCATCAAGTTTTTGCGCGGAGAAGCCTGAACTGTCTCATATGTGAGCATCTAAGCCCTTGGAATAAATTGATATTAACCTATCCGTTTAATCAGATTTTAGGTTGGCACCACTATAGTCCGCACAAGAGGTGGGGAGTGAAACCACCGAAAAAACAAAACTAAGGGCAGGTGTTAACAATGAATATGGCCACACAATTGGTTCCTGAAGCCGAAACTGAAGCTGATCATTCAGAGATCAAGCACCGTTACCTCGATGCTCTGAATTTGATCGAACGGTTACATCGCCGTTTGCTCGACGTCATCAAGGATGAGTTCGAGCGCAACGGTCAACCCGAAGTCAACAGCGTGCAGGCTCTTTTGCTGTTCAATATCGGCGATGCCGAGTTGACCGCAGGCGAGCTTCGCAGCCGCGGGCACTACCTCGGTTCGAACGTGTCTTACAATCTTAAGAAGCTCGTAGATGCGGGATACATCCATCATGAGCGTTCTGAGGTTGACCGCAGGTCGGTACGTGTCCGTCTCACTGAGCGGGGACGCGAAATCTGCGAGCGCGTTGATCATCTGTATCATCGCCATCTCGGATCGATCGAAGAAGTCGGAGGCATCAGTGGTGAAGATTTTGATACGCTGAACCAGTCACTTCAAAGACTGGAACGCTTCTGGACGGACCAGATCCGCTACCGTCTCTAATAATACCGAAACGATCACTCATTCACTCCAACCCCGGTGTGCTCACGCATGCCGGGGTTTTTCCTATCCCAAATCAGACGGTGCCGGATCACGGCATCTTGACTTAAAATGTTGTGAACCCAAATAAATTGGGCGCCACCTTCTTTGACCGGTCTGTGATAAATTGCTAGGACTGAGATGTCGGCAACGGGGGCGTTGCCGTTATGGTTGTTGGCCCCGGAGTTGAGATTTGGCGCCGGCAAGGGGTTTGAGGCATGAGAACACTTAAAGTGTGCAGGCTGGCATACGGCGCGATTTGCGCCTTACTGCTGCTGTCGTCGCTGAATGGCGCATCCGTCTTCTTGGCGGCCACGATCGCACACGCCTCGGCGATCAAAGAACAGACACTCAACTGGGACGACGCTTTTGACCGCTCTGCACGAGGCACATCGGTTGCAGAAGGTGAAGGCATCAGGCCGATGCTTGGTGTGGACTCCGAGCGGGCTTTGCTTGAGGCAATCGCGCGTTACGAGATTTTCGTGCGCCGTGGAGGCTGGCCGAAAGTGCCCGGAGGTCACGCCATGGTGGTCGGGTCGAATGACCGGCGCGTCCAGCTCCTCACCCATAGATTGATGATCAGTGGCGACCTTGTGCCGCCTCCGGGATTTGACGATACGCTCTATGACGGCACGGTGTTGGAGGCGGTCAAGAAGTTCCAGGAACGCCATGGTCTGCTGCGAACCGGCAAGGTGGACGAGCGGACCCGGATTGCACTCAATGTTTCAGCGGCAGAACGGCTGAAAACCCTGCGGGCGAACCTGCCAAGGATCAGGCAGGCTGCCAGAGGTTTGCGCGGCCGCTACGTTGTTGTGAATGTTCCGGCCGCTGAACTGGAAACCGTGCAGGACGGTTCTATTTACTCGCGCCATGTAATCATCGTCGGCAAGGTTGATCGCCCGACGCCGGAGGTGGCCAGCCACATTACGGAACTGAACTTCAACCCCTATTGGCACGCCCCGATCTCGATTGCGGAAAAAGACATCATCCCTCAACTCCAGCGGGGCGTCAGCTACCTGAAAAAGATCAATATCAAGGTTTTCGAAGGCAGTTATTACGGCAAGGAAGTCGACCCGAAGACAATCGATTGGTCAACCGCGTCGGCGAAGAAGTATTTTTTCCGCCAGGAGCCGGGCAAAAACAACGCCATGGCGTCGGTGCGAATCAAATTTCCCAATGAGCACGATGTTTACCTGCACGACACTCCGGGCAAGGGTCGTTTCATGCAGGCCGTCCGCTACGACAGTTCGGGGTGCATCAGGGTTGACCAGGTTGAGACGTTTGCCGCATGGCTGTTGCGCGAACAAAGCGGTTGGTCGACCGAACGTGTCGAAGAGATGGAAGAGAGCCGCGAGCGTGTCGACGTCAATCTCTCGCGCAAAATTCCGGTGCGACTGGTTTATCTGACGGCCTGGGCGACGTCCGACGGCCTGATCAACTTTCGCAAGGACATTTACGGCCGAGATGATCCGACGGTGATCAAGGTGGCCAAGACCGAAGTCAAGGTTGAGCCGAGGAAGCGTGAACGCCGGACCGCGAAGTCCAAATATCCTTTGCCAAAGCCCAATCCCTATCGGGTCAAACATCAAACGCAAAGTACGCGGAGTTTTGGCAGTGAGGCGTTCGAAGACGTCCGCTGAGAGTGCCGGACGCCGGATGTGGCTAAATAGCGCAAGC
Organism: Hyphomicrobiales bacterium; assembly: GCA_021775625.1. GTDB lineage: Bacteria > Pseudomonadota > Alphaproteobacteria > Rhizobiales > JAJFHB01 > JAJFHM01. The sequence continues at coordinate 22,426 of JAJFHM010000139.1, forward strand.
AGGAACCGCGGATGGCGCGTCGAAACAACAACACTGCAGTGACCGGAGAGGTCTATTTCGAGCACATTACCATCGGTAATGCGGTGAAGGTCTCCGCCATTCATGCGAGCTCGGGAGCGGAAGTCTCGATAGCGGGACCGCGCACGGCCAGCCAGAAGGAACTCGAAAGAGTGGCTCTGCAAAAACTTGTGCGCCGTATGGAGCAAAAGTCCGGACGCTGACGGCCCGGTCATCTGGATGGGGTGGGTGATGCCGGAACCCTGGAACGCCATCAAAATGTAAACGCAATTGAGTTCCAGTTTCGCCGGCGAATGAGGTTGCGGTAACAGCCGACGTTTGGTCCGACTCTTGTAACACGCGTGACCGAACGCCCTGGGTGCTGAAGAGTGGAAACGGGAATGATTGACTACACCGCAGTAATGCAGACGGAGCTCGATCGCATTCGGCAGGAAGGCCGTTACCGGGAGTTTGCAGATATCAGGCGGATCCAGGGCCGGTTTCCGTGCGCGCACCATTTCGGACCTGAGGGTGAGCGCGAGATCACAGTCTGGTGCAGCAACGATTATCTGGGCATGGGGCAGCATCCCGACGTAATCGCCGCCATGCACGGAGCTATTGACCATGCCGGCGCCGGGTCAGGCGGTACACGCAATATCTCAGGCACGACCCACTATCATGTTCTCCTCGAACACGAGCTTGCCGGATTGCACGGCAAGGAGGCGGCACTCCTGTTCACGTCGGGCTATGTCGCGAATATGGCAACGTTGTCGACACTGGCCCGATTGCTGCCGGGATGCGTAATTTTGTCCGACGCCGAAAATCATGCCTCCATGATCGAGGGCATTCGCCACGGCCGCTCAGAGAAGACCGTCTGGCGCCACAATGATCTTGCTGATCTCGAGCGGCAGCTGCAGGCCGTTGACGCCGGCCGGCCGAAGATCGTGGCCTTTGAATCGGTCTATTCGATGGATGGCGATATCGCACCCATTGCAGAGATTTGCGCGCTCGCCCGGAAATACAATGCACTGACCTATTTGGATGAAGTGCATGCGGTGGGGCTGTATGGATCCAGCGGCGGCGGAATTGCCGAGCGTGACGGTGTGGCCGATCAGGTCGACATCATCGAAGGAACGCTTGCCAAGGGCTTCGGCCTGATGGGCGGGTATATCGCGGCATGCGACGCTATTGTTGACGCCATCAGAAGCACTGCATCGGGCTTTATATTCACCACGTCGCTGGCCCCCGTCATCGTTGCAGGCGCACTTGCCAGCGTAAGGCATTTGCGCGCCAGCACTCTCGAAAGGGCCGCCCATCAAACCGCTGCCGCCAAGCTTCGCGGAATCCTTCTCGACCGTGGCTTCCCGGTGGTGACTAACGACAGCCACATCGTTCCGGTCTTGGTGGGTGATCCGGTGTTGTGCAAGACATTGACCGACCGGTTGTTGAACGAACACGCGATTTACGTGCAGCCGATCAACTATCCGACTGTTGCCATGGGGAATGAGCGCATTCGCCTGACCCCCTCACCACTGCACACAGATGAGCACATGGATGTTCTGGTAGATGCCATCGATCACTTGTGGGGTGATCTGGGACTGCGCCGGAAAGCGGCGTGAGGACGCTTTTGTCCTGAAAATGTCGTTCCTATATTGCGTATTCTTGGCCTCAGGAGTCCATATGTGGTATGGGTGCGCCGCCTATTCGGGAGGCGCTTTGTCTATGGGCCTTTATACAAGGAGTTGAGCGGGTCATGTCGGTATCAGAAACAGTGGATGTTCCCACGCTTTACCCGTCATTCTTTTCCGCCTCGCTTGCGGAAACCGATCCCGATATCGCCGCAGCGATAAACAGCGAACTCGGCCGTCAGCGGCGCGAAATCGAACTGATCGCGTCCGAAAACATCGTCTCCCGCGCGGTCATTGAAGCCGTCGGCTCGGTCATGACCAACAAGTATGCGGAAGGCTATCCGGGACGGCGCTATTACGGCGGTTGCGAGTTTGTCGATATCGCAGAGCAACTCGCGATCGACCGGGCAAAACGCCTTTTCAATTGTGAATTCGCCAATGTCCAGCCCAACTCAGGATCGCAAGCCAACCAGGGTGCCATGATGGCGCTGGTCAGTCCCGGCGACACCATCCTCGGCCTGAGCCTGGCAGCCGGTGGACACCTGACCCACGGAGCTCCGCCGAACCAATCCGGCAAGTGGTTCAATGCTGTGCAGTTTGGTGTCCGGCAGGAAGACCACCTTATCGATTTTGATGAAGTTGAGCGCCTTGCCAAGGAGCACCAGCCAAAACTGATTGTCGCGGGCGGTTCTGCCTACCCGAGAATTCTCGATTTTGCCAAATTCCGTGAAATTGCAGATGAAGTGGGCGCCTATTTGATGGTGGACATGGCCCACTTTGCAGGTCTGGTGGCCGCCGGCGTGCACCCAAGCCCGTTCCCGCACGCCCATATCGCAACCACGACCACTCACAAGACCCTCAGGGGCCCGCGTGGCGGCATGATCGTGACCAATGACGAAGCGATCGCCAAGAAGGTGAATTCGGCAATCTTTCCCGGCTTGCAGGGCGGCCCGCTCATGCATGTGATTGCCGGTAAGGCGGTCGCGTTCGGTGAAGCACTTCGCCCCGAGTTCAAGCTCTATTCCCAGGCTGTTGCCGACAATGCCAAGGCGCTTGCCGCAACATTAATGGAGGGCGGTCTGGACATTGTTTCGGGCGGAACAGACACGCACCTCATGTTGGTGGACTTACGGCCCAAGGGGCTGACCGGCAAGAACGCGGAAGCCGCAATGGGCCGGGCCAATATCACATGCAACAAGAACGGCGTTCCGTTTGACCCGGAAAAACCAACAATCACGTCCGGTGTCAGGCTCGGCACGCCGGCATGTACAACGCGCGGGTTTGGAATTGCCGAGTTCAGAGAAGTCGGCAGCCTGATCCTCGAGGTGCTCGACGGACTCGCCTCCAATGGCGAAGAGGCTAACGGGGCAATTGAGGCGGCGGTCCGGGACAAGGCAATTGCTTTGACCGACAGATTTCCGATTTATGCGGGCTAAACCCTGAAACACGATAATCAGGCAGCGCAGGGCGGGGCGCTTAATATATGAAATGCCCATATTGCGGCGACGACGATACGCAGGTGAAGGATTCACGTCCGACGGAAGATAACACCGCAATCCGGCGGCGGCGTTACTGCGCTGCCTGCGGGTCACGCTTCACCACTTTTGAGCGTGTACAATTGCGTGAGCTGTCGGTTGTAAAAAAGAACGCACGGCGGGTTCCCTTCGATCGCGACAAGCTCATGCGGTCGGTTCAGATTGCGTTGCGCAAGCGGCCGGTTGAGCCGGACCGCATAGAACGGATGGTCAGTGGTATCGTGCGCAGGCTGGAAAGCCTGGGCGAGAGCGATATTCCATCCGAGATGATCGGCAAGTTCATTATGGAGGGCCTGCGCGGGCTCGATGATGTCGCATATGTGCGCTTCGCATCGGTGTACAAGAACTTCCGCGAGGCCAAGGACTTCGAAGAGTTTCTCGGCGAACTGTCAGGCGTCGAGGACGACGACGACTAATCCGCCAGGCACCCGGATCGAGCGGTAATGTCTCTAACCGATCAAACATATATGGAACACGCATTGCGTCTGGGGCGTCGCAATCGTGGCGCAACGGCTGAAAACCCTTCGGTCGGGTGTGTTGTCGTGGCGCGCGCTGGCAATGGATTTCGGCTTGCAGGTCAGGGCTGGACGCAGCAGGGCGGCCGGCCGCACGCAGAAACAATGGCGCTGTTGCAAGCAGGAACCCGCGCACGGGGCGCGACTGTTTATGTGACACTGGAGCCATGCGCGCATCACGGCAAGACGCCGCCATGCACGAACGCGCTCATCAAGGCCGGAGTGGCGCGGGTCGTTGCTGCGATCCGCGATCCCGATGTGCGGGTGGCCGGCAAAGGGTTCGCTCACCTTGAGCAGGCCGGCATAAAGGTTGATCTGGGCGTCGCGGCGCGCGAGGCCCGGCTGGATCTCGCAGGTTTTCTGAGCCGAAACGAGAGAAAACGCCCCTATGTGACTCTGAAACTTGCAGTTTCAAGCGACGGCAAGATTGCTGAAGGGCCCGGCCTGACCACTGCCATCACCGGCGAGGCCGCGCTGGCACGAGGGCATTTGCTGAGAGCGCAATCGGATGCAATTCTTGTCGGCAAGACCACGGTCCTCAGTGATGACCCTCAATTGACCTGCCGGTTGCCGGGGCTGGAGGGGCGTTCACCGGTGCGGATTGTGCTCGACAGCAATTTGGAAACGCCGCCTGATTGCGGTCTGGCTCGGTCGGCCCGGGACACCGGCGTCATCATATACTGTTTGTCTCAGGCAGACGGCTCGACCAGTGTTGCCCTAACGGACCAGGGCGTTATCGTCGCACCGGTTGGCGTTGGCAAAAATGGTCGCCCCGATCTGAATGCCGTCCTCGCTGATCTCGCAAACAGAGGGATCAATGATCTCATTGTCGAAGGCGGTGCGCGTGTCGCCGCCTCGTTTGTGGATGCGGATTGCGTCGACCGCGTTGCGGTTTTCCGGTCGTCCAGGACCATTGGGCCTGCAGGGGTGGATGCCTTGCACGGCATGCCGTTGCAGCGGATAACCAACGATGCGCGATTTGGCCACATGTCGCGCCACAGTGTCGGCGAAGATATGTTGGACTGGTACGCCCGAAAGGAGTAGATCGGGCGGCATGTTCACCGGCATCGTAAGCGACATTGGCAAAATCCGGAGCATCGTCAAAACCGGCGATACGCGCCTGGAGATTTCCTGTGCCTATGACGTTTCGGATATCGATATCGGCGCATCGATATCGTGCTCGGGCGCATGTCTCACTGTCGTCGAAACCGGTCGGGATGATGTTGGCAGGGGATGGTTTGCCATCGACGCCTCACAAGAGACATTGGAGTGTACCACCCTTGGTTCGTGGCGGGTTGACACCATGACCAACCTGGAACGGGCACTGAAACTCGGTGATGAGTTGGGTGGCCACTTAGTGAGCGGGCATGTTGACGGCGTTGGGCAGATCGTGTCGCGGACGCCGGAAGGCGATTCAGAACGCTTTACATTCGAAGTGCCGGCTGATCTGGCCAGGTTCGTGGCGGAAAAGGGATCGGTAACCCTTGATGGCACGTCGTTGACGGTCAATGAAGTTGAGGGGAGCCGGTTCGGCGTGAACGTGATACCTCATACGTTGTCCGTCACAACTTGGGGTGCGGCCCAGGCGGGACAGAAGATCAATGTTGAAATAGACATGCTCGCGCGGTATGTCGCGCGTCTTTTGGAGACACAGGGCTCATGACCACAGGCACCGCTGGCGTATGACGGCTAATATCCTCATTGTTGAAGCTCCGTATTATCCGCAGATTGCGGATGAACTCGCCAAGGGCACCATCGCTGCTCTGGAAGATGCAGGGGCGCAGTACGAGCGCCTTGAAGTTCCCGGGGCGCTGGAAATACCGATTGCGATTGCCATGGCGTCTGAAACCCATAGTTATGACGGATATATCGCGCTTGGATGCGTGGTGCGTGGTGAAACCAGTCACTACGACATCGTCGCCGGTGAATCGGCACGCGCCCTGATGGGTCTGGGCACCGAACGTGGTTTGGCAATCGGCAACGGTATTCTTACCGTGGATACAGGAGAACAGGCCATGGCCAGAGCCAGGGTGTCCGAGAAAAACAAGGGTGGCGATGCGGCCCGGGCATGCCTGGGCCTGATATCCGTGCGCCAGAAATTTGGCCGCCCGGCTGTGCCGCAAACATGAGCGCCGCCGGCAAGGACAGGGCACTGACCCGGACCCGGGCACGACTGGGTGCGGTACAAGCGCTTTATCAGATGGAGCTGGCCGAAACCGACCTGTCGGATATTCTCGCGCAGTATGGTTCGGGCGCGATTGTGCAGGGTCTCGATGAAGACGAGAAGCGGGCGGACGATTTTGAGTTCTTCAAGGACCTGGTGACAGGGGTGGTCAGGGAGCAGCGCGACATTGATCCGAAGATCGACGAGTGCCTCGCCGGCGGGTGGAAACTGAGCAGGCTCGACAGCATCCTGCGGGCGATCCTTCGCGCCGGGACCTATGAACTATCGGTGCGCACCGATGTGCCGGCCCCGGTGGTCATCAATGAATATCTCGATGTGGCCCACGCCTTCTTCAGCGAAGACGAGCCTAAGTTTGTAAACGGAGTGCTGGACCGCCTTGCGCGCGAATTGCGCGATACAGAAGCAGTGCAGTAGCGTTACCGCCGGAAACTCAACACTGATGCTTTCACGCGAGCAACAGCTGATTCGCGAAATTTTCGCCCCGTTGACAGGTGGCGCTGCCGAAGCGTTTGGCCTGCGCGACGATGCGGCCTTGCTGAACGTGGAAGACGGCGGCGAACTGGTGGTCACCAATGACGCACTTGTCGAGGGCGTGCATTTCTTTCCAACCGACACCGCTGACCTGATCGCACGAAAGGCACTTCGTACAAACCTGTCCGATCTTGCAGCCAAGGGGGCCGAGCCAAAGTACTATCTTGTGGCGCTCGCCCTTCCGGAACGCTGCGACAGAAACTGGGTCGAACTGTTCGCCGAAGGCCTGGCACAGGACCAGGCATTATATGGGTGCCGCCTTATTGGAGGCGACACCACACGAACCGGCGGTCCGCCGATGATATCCATTACCGCCATTGGGTCGGTTCCTGCAGGTGCGATGAAACTGCGCTCCGAGGCAAGAGCAGGCGAATTGATCTATGTTACCGGCACAATCGGCGACGGCTATCTCGGCCTGAAAGCCTGTGAAGGAACGTCGTTTGGCGATGCCGCGAGTGCCGATCAACTGGATTTTCTCAAAGACCGGTATCGTTTGCCACAGCCGCGGGTAGACTTTGTTCCGTCCCTTCGCCTGCACACTTCTGCCGCGATGGACGTTTCGGACGGGCTTGCCGGCGATCTGGCTTTATTGTGCGACGCATCCGGTGTTTCAGCCGAGGTGGACCTGACGCAGGTGGCGCTGTCGGATGCCGCCCGGTGTGTTCTCGCA
>JAJFHM010000140.1 GCA_021775625.1 Hyphomicrobiales bacterium
CCGACCACCATCGGTGTGTTGAGCACGAACCAGTTGACGCCCTCACTGCACGGCGGGGTCGTCAATGAGCCCATGTAGCGGTAGTAGGAACGGGTCGCCGGCAGAAAATCGCGTGCGTTCACCAGGACGTCAGCCGCCCGGTATGTTTCGCCGCCCGTCTCGGGCATGTGCGCCCACAATTCGCTGAGCGGCCGGTTGGTGCCGCCGATGTCCATCATCACGCCGACAACGGCGAGTTCACCGGCAGCGTTTTTGTGCACCAGGTGCATCTCCATGGCGCTTTGCTTGGATGCGACCGCATGCTCGCTCGGGGTGTGAAAATGCAGCTGCAGCAATTCATAGCGCTTGCCGTCAACGGTTATGGCACTGCCGGGCTCATAGTTGAGCTGTACTGTGTGGCCATTGTGCACCAGGTCCATTGCGGTGACTTTGTAATCGAACTCGATTTCCGCACCGCCGGCGCTGAAGGTGTCGCCAAAGTTGATCGGAGATTGCATGACGCCGTCTCCGCACATGGAGAAATCGGCCGAAAGCTGTCCCCATGTTGCCGGGCCTTCGGTGCCTTCATAAGCCCAATGCGGCTTTTTGCTGCCGTGGTCGTCGTTCTTTGCCGGTTTCGACGCCTTGTCGATGCCGCCGATGGTGGCTACCACCTTCGCTGCGGGCTTCTTGTGTTCGGCGGGCTTTTCGGAACTTGCCAAAGCGCTCAACCCGCCAAAACAGGTTGCGGTCAGTCCGATCAACACCGCAGGTTTTACAATCAGGTTCTTGAAATTCTTCATCCTGGGGCTCTCCAGACAGAATGCTGCGTTTAATCTGGAGCCGAAGGTGGGTTAACATGGTAAATGTTCGGTTAAGTGGCGCCGCAGTCGGGCCGACTAATCCGTGCACGGCTAATTCCTAAGACTGCTGCCGTATGAGCATGAAAGGCGTTATGGTCGAGCCCGCGTCATTTCCCCAACCGCACCATCGGGATTTGAAAACGGAGCAAACATGCACTTTTCCCGTACTTCCTGGAAATGGTTCAGCGCCCAGCGGACGCTGGGGAAGGCAAGATCGTCCCACGGGATCCGGTCCCAGGAGAAAAGTTCAACCTCCAGGCTTTCTTCGCCGGGCCTTATGTCCGCATCTATCAGGTCAGCGCGAAAAATAACCTGAATCTGTGAAATCCGGGGGATTGAGTAGACCGCCAATAATGTGTCGATCCCGATTCGTGCATAGGCCTCCTCATAGGCTTCGCGGATGGCGGCCTGCTCGACGGTTTCCTGCAATTCCATAAATCCGGCAGGCAGGGTCCAGTACCCGGTGCGCGGTTCGATGGCGCGGCGGCAAAGCAGAACATGGTCCCCCGATCGCACAACCGCACCTGCCACCACTTTGGGGTTTTCGTAATGGATGTAGCCGCAGCTGTCGCAGACATGGCGATCATGGGTGTCTCCGTCCGGCACCCGCCGGGAGAAGTTATCCAGCTTTTCGGGAATGGTCATGGAGCTTGCCGCCTGCACTGGCTTTCAATACGGGCCGGAGTCTAAAGTGCATTCAGGGTGTTTGGAAGCTGCTACGCGTTATTGCTGTTGTTCCGCTCACGAATGAACAATTATTTTTGATGACGAGTGAACGCCAAGGGGTTGATCATTTCGCGTTGCTTGTACACTTTTGCACTTGAGAATTATTCCGAACTGAGGAGTTTCTGGGCGCTCTTTTCGAAGGAGAGTCAAAAATCAGGAATCTGCCGGAATTGTACCGCACCAATGCTTTAGGTCAAACCTCTGGAAGGGTGGTGGAACGTCAGATGACACCAGGAAGCGAAATCAAGGACCTGAATAAATCAGCCTATCACCTGCTGCGTCGGGCATGGCAGTATGCCGGTGATATCTATTCCGAAGAGGTCGGCGATATCGGGCTGACCCATCGCCAGTTCACTGTGCTGCTTGCGGTGGCCCAGAACGAAGGCGCCAGCCAGACCGACCTGGTGGGGCTGACCGGCATTGACCGCAGCACTCTGGCGGATCTGGTCGCCCGGCTGATCAAGCGCAACATGCTGCAGCGCAAACGCACGAAAGAAGACGCCCGCGCCAATTCCATCAAGCTGTCCGCAGCTGGCAAACGCGCATTGAAGAGCACGCAACCCGGCGCCCTGTCGGCCGACAAGAAGCTTCTCAAAGCGGTGCCGACGGACAAGCGCAAGGAATTCCTCTCGGCCCTGGTCTGCATCTCCGATGCACTTGAAGAAGCCAGCCATGAGCACCTCGCCAATGGCGACGGGCCACACAAGGCCAACGGCTCCGGCAAACACCGGTAAGGGTTGGGGTCTAAACGCTGATATCCAGACGGCTGCCGGGCTGTACTGCGCGGTAGCCTTCGTTGCGTGCTACATGCGCGAACGGCGCTTCGCGCTGCGGTGGCGGCGTGCCTGCCGGCAATTCAAAACTGACCCCGGTTGCGCTGGCGACTTCCGTCTGAGGGACCGGTTCTTTATGGTCCCGCGCCTGACTGCGTCCGGTGGTTTGGCTCTGCTCACTCAACAGTTCAAGCGCTTCGGCGCTCAGCGTAACGGCGACGCCTGAGTGGGTGCGGCGGCTGAGTACGGCTGCGCCGGGCGCGCGCTCGTCTTCGGCGAAAACACTTCCGCGCGGACGCGTATCAGCCGCCGGTTTGCGCGGCTTGTAGGTCTGCGCCGCCAGTAATGCGGAGTCTATCGGTGTTGCCATGACCATGCGACCGGCCGAATCGGCCGGATTTCCTGTGCTTCAGCCGGCCATTAAGGATCTGTTAAGGTTAATGAAAGGTTAACGACTGTCTCACAATTGGACAGCCGTCACTTCTCTCCGGCCCTGGCGATGGCAGGCAGAATGGTTTGACTGAGAATTTTCGGGCTGATCGGGCCCACATGCTTGAACACAATGACCCCGCTGCCGTTCACCACGAAGGTTTCCGGTACGCCATGCACGCCCCAGTCGATCGCGGTGGTTCCGCTCTGGTCTACCCCTACAGCCTTGAATGGATTTCCCAGCTGCCCGAGAAAGCGCCGTGCGTTGCTGGTCTGGTCCTTGTAGTTGATGCCGACCAGATCGACCGAAGTGTCTTTCGCAAGCTCCATAAGGATTGGGTGCTCAAGGCGGCAGGGACCGCACCAGGAGGCCCAGACATTGACAATCGAAACGCGGCCGCGTCGAAGGTCTCTGGTTGCGAGGCCGGGAACTGGAGCGCCGGTATCAAGCAAGCCGTCAAGTGCGGGTAAATCGAACTCAGGGGCCGGTTTGCCAATCAGGGCCGAGGGCAGATTGCTGGGGTCGCCGCGAAACAGGCCGATATAAAACACCAGGGCGAGTGCTGCAAATACTCCAAGCGGCAGCAGGGCCAACCCAAGCGACCCACGCCGTGAAGGATTGGCTTGAGGTTGTGCGATCGTCGCTTTGGCATCTTCACTCATACAGACTTCTCCTCCGCGCGGACCGGTTTGCGGCGCCTCGAAGCTGCGTCGCCTTCCAGTTTTTGGAGCGCACTGCGCTGCGCACGTGCGCCGCCAATGACGACGATAATGAGGCCAACCAGAACAATCCCGGTGAGGCCGTAGGCCGCGGCGACGAAGCCGATATGATCAGCGGAAAAATCCAACATGCTCAGGCGTCCAGTTGCGCCAGTTGAAGGCCGCGCACCCGGCGCCGCAGGATCTCGCCGCGAATGGCGATGAGATGAAGGGTTAAAAACAAGGCGGTGTAGGCGACGCCCATGACCAGTAACGGCACCAGGATCGAGCTGTGGATTGCCGGACCGTCCATGCGCAGAACGCTGGCCGGCTGGTGCAGGGAATTCCACCACTCGACCGAAAATTTGATGATCGGCACGTTGACGAAGCCGACGATGGCGACGATGGCGGCGATGCGCGCTGCGCGCACCGGTTCCTCGATCGTCTGCCACACGGCCATATAGCCGAGATAAAGCAAAAACAGAATGAGGACCGATGTCAGTCGCGCATCCCACACCCACCACGCGCCCCACATGGGCTTGCCCCACAACGAACCGGTGGCGAGCGCCAGGAAGGTGAAACAGGCGCCGATGGGCGCGGCCGATTTTGCCGCAACGTCGGCCAGCGGATGCCGCCAGATCAGGGCGACGACGCTGGCTGCCGCCATGACCGAATAGACGAACAGCGCCATCCAGGCGGCCGGCACATGCACGAACATGATCCGGACCGTCTCGCCCTGCTGATAATCCGCCGGTGCCGCCACCAGCGAGAGATAAAGGCCGGCAGCGAATAACACAACGGTGGCGCCGGTGACCCACGGCAAAACCGCCGAGGACAGGGCCATGAAGCGTGTCGGGTTGGCATATTTCTGCATCAGGCTGATCTAAACCCTATCCGGTGCCGGGGCAATGGGTCTCATAGGCGCAGATCATGCTCTAGAGCAACATTCGAGCACACTGAATCATTTGATGGGATCAAATCAGCCCACTCGCCAAGGCGCGGAGCGCAGTGCGATGCGGTGTATCGGACAAGCTTCGCAACGCTGGCGATGGGCTGATTTGGCCCACCGAAGGCCGGTTTTTCGCGCCCTCTGGACATCGTTGCAGCCCGCTTGTGGTCAGCCC
>JAJFHM010000015.1 GCA_021775625.1 Hyphomicrobiales bacterium
GAGACAATCCACCTTCAATCGCATCGACAACGCGACGGCGAAGATCAATCCCATAAGCCCAACCCATTAATGCCTCCTATAGAGAATCACTGGGTCAGAGAATCAAACTCTCAAAGAAAACACCACCCTGAAACCGATTCAACAATCAGGAAATCTGCTCTAGATTAGATAGGGGTGTCAAGATTGGTCAAATTCAAACTGAGACACTACCCGGAGGGGAATTAGTTGTCATAAATCGCGGGAATTTTGAAAGATGGGCCGTTCAGTCGGTCTCGCGTTCAAGGCGGCGATGCCTATCTAGGTACTTCTTCGCGGTGCTGTACGAAATGTCCCTTTCGCGCGCGACACGTTCGATGATCTTTTTCAGCGCACCTTTGGGATACTTCCAGCGGATCGAAACGAAGCGGCTCGGCAATGAGCCGGGCAGAAGGTTCTGATCGAGCACAAGGGCGTCTTCAACATTGTCCAAATGGTACATGGAAAGCGAATAGCCGTTGTCGCGGTCGTCGCGTGCTTGCTGCCAAACTTTTTCGATCTTCTTGTGAGTTGCGTCCCGCGCTTGCTTCTTTCTCCAATCGCAGGCAACACGCCAGCGGCGGTCAATCTCCGCGGCTGCTGCCATGCCCTGCATGTATGAAAGCTTGCGCTTCCGCCCAGCACCTTCACGGGCGCCGCCGCGTGCCATCACGCACCGATCGCCACAACGTTGCAGCTCTCAGCGGGCTTGCTCTGGCAATAGCGGCACCAGTCCCGCATAAGACGGGCGCGCTTATCAAACAGATCGCCCCGCCTGTATGCGGCCTCCACCTTGTCAGCCACGATATGGGCAAGTGCCGCCTCTGCAACTTCGCGCGGATAATTGGTCTGTTCTGCGCACCAGTCCCGGAAGGTTGACCGGAAGCCGTGCACGGTCAAATCAGGGCGAGTTCCTTTCAACAAATTGAGCATGGCCATATTTGACAGCCCGCCACCCTTGCGCCCGCCTGCAAACAAATGCGCGTTGCCCGCTTCCCGTGGCACCGTCTGAAGGATCTCAAGCGCCCGATCACAAAGCGGCACCCTGTGCTCGCGTCCGGTCTTTGAACGCTCGCCCGGCACCGTCCATACTTTGCCGTCAATCTCGTCATCGGTCGCGCCGATTACTTCGCCAGTGCGCGCCGCTGTCAGGATGGTGAATTCGAGCGCCCGCGCCGAAATACTCTCACGGCTCCGCAAGTCCGCCATGAATGCGGGTAGCTCATTGATTGGCAATGCGGGATGATGCCGGGTGCTCTGTGCCTTGCTCGGTTTCGGCAGCGGCCTGCCGTCCTTTATCCATTTGCAAATGCGCTTGATCCGCTGGTGCACCCGGCTTGCCGTCTCACGCTTCGTTGTCCAGATCGGGGCGAGCGTTTCGTTAATCAGTGCGTCGTCAATCTCAGAAGCCGAACGTTTGCCAAGTTTCGGATAGGCGTAGGTCTCAAGCGTGTTTTGCCACTGTTGCTTGTGCTTCGGATTCTTCCAAGTCGGCACATGCACCTTTAGAAACTCGGTTGCCGCTTTCTTGAATGACACCTTGCGCGCCGCTTCGGTGCGTCGCTGTTCACGTTCCCCGTTTCGCGCGTCTATCGGGTCGATGCCAAGCTTGACCTTTATGCGTTCCTCTAGCGCCCGCTCGCGGGCAAGCTTGAGCGAGATGGGCGGACACGGGCCTAAGCCCATGAAGCGTGCCCTGCCGTCCAGCATGTAGCGCAGCACCCAAGACCGGGTGCCCTCGCTGGTTACCTTGAGGTAAAGCCCGCCACCGTCGCCATGCAGTCCAGGCTTGGTTATGGTTTCCACCTGCCGCGCTGTCAGTTTGCTGGTCTCACGCATCGCTCTGGTACCGTATACGATTCTGTCCACAAAAAGCATGTAGAACATAGTAGACCGCTAAAGACTTGTAAAGACACAGTACGGGCGAAAACTGTAGAGAAATCCTATGCTTTTTACCCCCTGTAGACCTCCGTAGACCAAATGACGGCGGCCTCTCTCTCCGCCAGCAAGTCCTTGTTATCAAATATTTTTCGAGTGAAATGCGAACCCTCGCTTCGGTTGCCCGCGTTCCGCGGGGCTTTCAGTGATCGCCTCGGGGGTACCGAAGCGGAGACATCCGGGTGAGCTGGGTCAACCCGTCACATCAGGCGGCATTCACTAGGGCGATGTCAGTGGCATCGTCAGACAAAAGTGAGCTGGCCTGAAAAGGGCGCTCTACAATGAACATCAGATCGCAGGTTGACGCCACTCTTCCACAGCAGCGGTGCGGTTCAGTTTGAACTCCTGGCGATTGTAGAGATGACGTTCCTGATTGAAATGGTTGTGGATTGAAGAGTGGACCGAGGCAAATTTCTGAAGCGATTCTGCGCTTCTGAATTTCGCCATCGCTCGCTCTCGTCGTCGAAACGGTTGATGTGAATTCCCAGCACGGTTGTTGAGCCAGCGACCAGTCACTTGGCGCCCAGCATTTCCAATGATGTTCATCGCGGCTCGATGTGAGCGAAGACGGTCGGTGACTACCACCTCGGGACTGCCATACCGCCTCATCGCTCTCTTCAAGAACTTCAGTGCAGCTCTGTGATTTCGCTTCTTTGTGACGAAGTCTTGAAATAGCGGCATGGGCTTCTCATCCGGTCACGCTACGAAACCAGCGACAGCGGCTCAAGCCAGTTTGCTCTGACACCGCCAACGAAAGACATTCGAAACCCGGCGCTTGCAACACCGCAAGTCCGCCGCATAACATGACAAACCAGATGAGCCAGACACTCCGTTAGCTCAAACCAAAATCTGTCCCAAATTATCTGACGACGGACACCCTTCGACATGACGGCGCAATCACTATTCCAAAGCATTGGAGAGATGACGAGTTGGGTGACGCATGTGGGTTTCAAATCACACCACACAGCTTTGTAGGAAATGAAGGACGCTCAAGAGCTTGAGAAATCAGTTCTCGAACCCTTGGTGGGACATGAGCCGTCCCTTAGGACAACACCGAAACGAAAGACCAAACCATGACTGAATATACCATCGACTCTGATCACATCATTGAAGATGAAACGTCCCTTAGAGCGATGTTTCACGCGCAGCATCCCCTTGCCATTCAAAAGTGCAACAACCGGCTGGATGACCATTCGCGAGACTTTATCGCGCGCTCACCTTTTGTTTGTATTGGCACCCAAAATCTTGACGGCAAAGCTGATGTCAGTCCACGCGGCGATCCTGTTGGTTTCGTAAAGATCCTTGATGACAATACGTTGGCAATTCCAGACCGGCCTGGGAACAATCGTCTCGACAGTTTGGTCAATATCTTGGCAAACCCTTGTGTAGGGCTTCTTTTCATGATCCCGGGATTTGACGATACATTAAGAGTGAATGGCTCAGCCCGTCTGGTCAATGCCCCCAAAATCCTGAAGACCATGAGCGTGAAAGATCGCGAGCCCAACCTTGCCATTCTTGTGTCCGTGTCTGAGGTTTTTATGCATTGCGCCAAAGCATTCCGAAGATCACACCTTTGGGATCCAGAACACTTGCAAGATCGTGGCGATATGCCCTCATTGGCTAAAATCATCTTGGATCAAACCACCGGTGCGCCAGAGGACAAAGATGAGATGAGGAAAATCGATGCCGAGCTCGAAGACGAATATAAGAAGACTCTCTATTGAGTATTTCGTCCGCTAACTCAGTTCAGCCTGTGGAGGATGACCATGCGTGACAATGCCATTTCGAGTGCTTCGCTTGGGTGCGAAAACACCGATTTGGGGTTTGCAACAGCTTTCGCCAGTTTCGCGCCGGTCATGTCTTTTGACAAAGTCAACTCCCTGCTCCGTCAACCATGTTGGAATAGATTGCCCCCCGGTACAAATTGAAACTCCGGAGTGTGTTCCCTGCTGATCTGGTGCAAAATGCGCTGTCTTTGAAGGTCTTGTCGTCAACGGTGTGGGGACAATTTGGTTAACATTTTAGCGAAATCGTAACTTTCCCTCTAAAGCAATGTTTGACGGATCTCGCGTAGCCTGGTGGCATGTTACGACAATCGACCCCGTGGTACGCCGCGTTCTCCTCTTTGCTGGAAATATTCCACAAGTGCCAGAACGCTCAAGTCGCTGTGCTATACGCGCTGACACTCCCGGTACTGTTTGCAATGGCGGGCTTTGCCATCGACTACAGTGGCTGGTCCGGTCAAACCCGCAAGCTGCAAGGCACTGCCGACGCCGCCGCCTTGGCGTCCGCACGCGAATGGTATCTTGCTGATGCTACTGACGAACGCATCCGGTCCGTCGCTGATGTCACGGCCCGTGCGCAGTACCAAAACGAGAACGGATCAGCGGCACAGATCCACGTTACAACCAAGCTGGACGAAGAACGTGGAACGGTTATGGTTACCGTTACGCAGCAGCGCCAGACCTACTTCACCCAGGCCTTGGCATCGCAGTTTCCTGATCTCTCGGCATTCGCAGTGGCTCGTGCGTTCGGGGGCGGCCGCGTGTGCATGATTGGGCTCGCTGAACGCGCGAAGGGCACCATCAAACTGAATGGTCGAGCCAAAATCACCGCCCCGGAATGCGCGATCTATTCCAATTCGGAAGCCCGCAGGGGCGTGCTCGTCTCGAACAAGGCAGAAATCGACGCCGAGCTGGTTTGCTCTGCAGGTGGCGCAGACGTGTCGCCCGGCAGCGTCAGCCCTGATGACCCTCTTACGGACTGTCCCAAGGTAACGGACCCACTGGCCCTTAGACCGGCACCGGAAGTTGGCGGATGTGATTACGATGGCACAAAGTTGGTCGACCTGTCCCAGCCGCCTAATGTTCGGGACAATCTCAAGAACCTGACCAACCGGGTATTCCTCAAGCCCGGAACATACTGCAATGGTCTCGTCATCAGCGACATCAACATCACTCTTGAACCCGGCATCTATGTTATCACCGGAGGGCCGCTCATTGTTCGATCAAACGTGGCTCTATTTGGAAAGCATGTTGGGTTCTATCTGCACGGCAAAGATGCGACGCTAGACTTTGACGCCAGAACGATTGTTGATCTCACAGCGCCACGCGATGGACCCATGGCCGGCATCCTGTTCTTTGAAGATCGCGACGCACCCAAGAACCAGGAGCACTCCATCCGGAGCGAAGGTGCCGCAAACCTCCTGGGAACCGTTTATCTTTCTCGCGGCATCCTCAAGATCGACACCAATGCCAGTGTTGCCAACGAGTCTGCATATACTGCAATCGTGGCGCGCAAGGTGGTGCTGGAGAAAGAGCCCAATTTGTTCCTGAATGCCGACTACGACGCAACCGACGTACCTGTTCCACGGGGAGTTGGTCCGGTTGGCGGGAACGTGGTTCTGGAACGCTAGATCGTATCATATGAACGTGAAACGGATCTAGGGGTTGATTGAATGTCCCTTCTTGTCGTCCCGCAGTGCCCCGCCAGAAGCCGGCACGGGTAGCCGTAGAGGTAGTGCGGCCGGCAAGTCGCCAATTACTCTTCCCGGAATGCCCGCAAGAACTGGTCGCTGAGTGGTTTTACCAGGTAAGAGATTACCTTGCGCGCATCGGTCCTGAAGAAGGCTTCAACGGGCATGCCGGGCACAAGCACTACGGTCCCCAGGCGAGCAACTTCGTCAGCCACCGTGGTAATCCGGACGGTGTAGTAGTTGGCCCCTGACCGTTCGTCGACGCTGATGTCGGGTGAGATCCGCGCCAGCATGCCGTTGATTTCCGGGGTCGTTTGCTGGCTGAAGGCCGAGAAACGCAGCTGCACCGGTTGGTCCACGCGCAACTGATCGATATCCTGCGGTGCGACCCTGACTTCGACCGTCAGGTTGTCGGCCCTTGGCACGATCAGCATGATCTCTTCGCCCGCCGCGATTACGCCACCCAGGGTATGCACGGTCGATTGATGCACAATACCGTCTTGAGGCGCGCGGATATCGATGCGTTTCAGCTGATCCTCTGCGGCAATCTTCCGCTCTACGAATTCTCCGATCTCGCCCTCGATTTGGCGCAGTTCCTTGGCAACTTCGCTGCCGAGATCGCGGTCAATCTGGATGATTTTTAACCCGGTTTCGGAAATCCGGCCCCTGTACTGCGCAACGGTGGAGGTCAGCTTTGCTTTGTCCCCATCAATGCGCGTCGTCTCGCGTTCAAGCGCTGTCAGTTTGGTTATTGGTGTGAGACCCTTTTCCCAAAGCTCACGGGTGCCCTTGAGCTCGCGACCGATCAGCACAATTTCCCGCTTCTTGGCCGATATTTGTGCATTGAAACCGACGATTTCTTCTTTCAGCTGTGCAATGCGTTCGCCAAGTTGTGCCTTTTGTCCGATGCGCGCCGCCCTGCGCAATTCGAACAGTTTGCGTTCGCCGGTCAGCACGTGCGCCACGTCCGGATCGTCTGCCCGCCCCAGCAAGTCTGACGGAAAGGTGATCGCTTCCGCTTCGTCCCGCTCGGCCTCAAGACGCGCCTTGCGCGCCGTCATCTCAATCAGACGTTTGGTGGTAATTGCCAAAGTGGCACGGGTGACGGTGGCGTCGAGACGCACGAGAACATCGCCCGCCTTCACCTTTTCGCCGTCGCGGACACGGATCTCACCCACGACCCCACCGGTCGGGTGCTGCACTTTCTTCACGTTTGATTCGGTTACAACAGAGCCTGAGGCAATGACGGCGCCCGAAATCTCGGTCGTCACCGCCCAACCTCCAACGCCGCCTACCAGGACCACGATCAGGCCCAGCCCCCATCGAAGATGGCGGCGGATCGATTGGCGGGGCCCGGTCCGGGCGCTCATCGTATCTTGCCCTTGTAGCCGCTGACGACCTTCAGGGAATTTGCCGGGGGAGCAGGTTTCAGCGCTTTGGCCAGAACCTCATCCTTGGGGCCCAGGGCCTGCGCCACGCCCTGGCGCATGACGAGCACCAGGTCTACGCCCGACAGGGCGGATGAACTGTGTGCGACGACGACGGCGATGCCGCCACGCCTGCGCACACCGAGGACGGCTTTCGTCAATGCGGCCTCTCCCTCGGTATCAAGGTTCGAACTCGGCTCGTCGAGCACCACAAGAAACGGATCGCGATAGAGCGCGCGTGCAAGCGCCACACGCTGGCGCTGTCCGGCCGAGAGGGCCTGACCCTGCTCGCCGATCTGGGTCTCGTAGCCTTCCGGCAGGGCGACAATAAGATCGTGCACACCCGCCTCGCGCGCCGCTGCAATAATTACTTCGGGATCGGCGTCCGGCTCGAAACGGGCGATGTTCTCAGCCACCGTCCCGGCAAACAGCTCTACGTCTTGCGGCAGATAGCCGATGTGAGGGCCAAGCGCTTCGGCTCCCCACTGGTCAAGTGCTGCTCCATCGAGACGGATTTTTCCCTGCACCGGTTGCCATACACCCACCAGCATCCGCACCAGGGACGATTTGCCCGAGGCGCTTGGACCCACGATGCCAAGCCCTTGGCCCGCCTTGAGGACAAAGGTCACATTCTGCACGACGACCTTGCGATCGCCGGGTGGAACGGCACTGGCCGATTCTACCGACAGGCTGGTTTCCGGCGTGGGCAGCGCCATCGGTGTGAGTTGCGCAGGGATCAGCACCATAAGCTTGTTCAAACGCCGCCAGCTCTGGCGCGCCGCCACGAACGCCTTCCAGTTTGCTATGGCCAGATCGACCGGCGCCAGAGCCCTGCCGGCCAGAATGGCGCCGGCGATAATGATGCCCGCTGACGCCTCCTGATTGATCACGAAATACGCGCCAACCGCGAGCATCGCGGACTGCAGCATCATGCGTACGGCCTTGGAGATCGACCCGAAACCGCCAGCCACGTCGCTGATCCGCCGCTGGCTCGCCAGGTAGTTCAGGTTGGCCCCGCGCCATCGAGCTCCCATGCGGTTTGCGATTCCCATCGCCGCCAGCACTTCGGCATTTCGCCGGTCTGCTTCGGCCAGCCCATTGCGCGACAAGGCAAAGCCCGCCGCTTCCGCCGTCGGCGCGCGGGTCAGTATTTCGGTCAGGGCCGTCAGCACTACCAAAACAATGGCACCAACAAGCGCGGTCACACCGAGCATGATGTGGAAGGCGAAGATGATGGCGATGTAAACTGGTATCCATGGCAGATCGAACAACGCCGTCGGCCCCTGGCCTGACAGGAAGGCGCGAATTGCGTCGAGATCGCGCAGCGGCTGCAGGCCATCGCCGCGGTTTGCGGTTTTGAGGGGAAGCCGCACAACCGTGTCATACACCCGCGCGTTGAGGTCTTCGTCGAGCGATGAACCGATCCGCACCAGGATGCGTCCGCGGATCAGATCGAGAATGGCTTGTGCCGTGAACAGCCCGGCTGCAAGCACAGTCAAGGCGACCAGCGTCGGTACGCTGCCGCTGGTCAGCACGCGGTCGTAGATCTGCAGCATGAAAAATGCGCCTGTCAGCATCAAAATGTTGCTGATGCCGCTGAACAGGCCAACGCCGAGGAAGGCGGTACGGCAGGATTTAAACGCTGCCGCCAGCTCTGAGCCTGCCGGAGCAGGCTTCGCCGGCGCACTTTTTGGCGCGCCTTTGGCTTCCCGGGGGCCTTTGGCATCTGGCCTGGCCATTACACGCGCCTTTCAAGTTCAGCTGGCAGAACGCCGACCATCGTTGCGGCCTTTGCGGTGGGAATCCAGGATACAGCAACCTTATCGTTAAGATTTCCGACCATTATTCACTCGATTCAGACTGCAATGCGCCAGATGGCTGACCAACTCCCCAATTGCTGGTCAGATGGTGCCTCCCAATTTCAAGAAAATTATACCACAGCCCCAGCGCCAGGCGGCTGGCTCCGGATCGTATGCCCGTTCTCTCAAGAAAACAGCATCCAGTCCGGTCCGGGATTGCTACCGGCGAGGCCGCCGCCGATGGTGGTGGTGCCGTCCATGAACCAGATTGCGGCCTGGCCGCTGTCGTTTTGCCAGACAAAGTCGAACTTGCCGTCGCCATTGTAATCGCCGGTGTCCCGGAGATGCCATGTCGACCCGGGATTGCCGCCGGCAAGGCCGCCGCCAATGACGGTGTTGCCGTTCATGAACCAGATCGCGGCCTGACCACTGTCGTTCTGCCAAACCAGGTCGGAGTTGCCGTCGTTATTAAAATCCGCGGTACCTTGAATCTGCCATGTCGGTCCATTGTTGCCACCGGCGAGGCCGCCGCCAATGACGGTGGTGCCGTTCATCTGCCAGATTGCGGCCTGGCCATTGTCGTTTTGCCAAACGATGTCGGCGTTGCCGTCGTTGTTGAAATCGCCGGTATCCCGGAAGTTCCATGTTGGACCGGGATTGTTGCCGGCGAGGCCGCCGCCAATGGTGGTGGTGCCGTTCATCTGCCAGATCGCGCCCTGGCCATTGTCGTTCTGCCAAAACAGGTCGGAGTTGCCGTCGTTATTGAAGTCGTGAGGTGCGGGTGCGCCTGTCGCGGACAGCGTATAGCTTCCCGTGTTTGTGCTAAACGCCTCGGCCGACAGGTAGAACGTGCCCGAAGAGGTTGCCGTAAAGGAAATCTGTGAATTCAATCCGGTTCCGCCGTCGTCGTTAAAGGCGATCTGCGTGCCGCTGGCGTTGTGCAGGCGCAGATAAGTATCCGACAATGTGCCCTGGCCGGTTGGAGAGCCTTCCAGATCGAATTGATAATCGACCCCCGCCGTTAACGTAATTCTGAACCAGTCGGCATCGCCGTTGGTTTCGATCGTGCCCGAGCGGGATTGCCCAGGGGAGATCGTACCCGTGGTCGTGATGTCGCCGGCAAAATCGTCTGTGGAAGGGGCGATCGCCACGGAAGCCATGTAGCCCCCGATGCTGGAGCCCGTGCCGCCGGCAGATACATAGAAGGTTCCTGAGGATGTCGGGGTGAAGGTCAGCTGCGAGTTGAACCC
>JAJFHM010000141.1 GCA_021775625.1 Hyphomicrobiales bacterium
GATCCTTGCCCGTCTTGAGAAAGCCGGCTGGCTGACCAGTGCATGGGAAGAGATTGATCCGGCCGAGGCGGGACGGCCGCGCATGCGGTTCTACCGCCTGACCGACGGCGGGCACGCGAATGCGGCCGAGGCGTTTCGCGAACTGGGACTGCAGCGGAAGCCTTCGGAATGGAGTTTCTGAAATCGCGGCCCGTCCTTCGAGACGCGTCCCTTGCGGTACGCTCCTCGAAGGATGGGCTGCGATTTAGATCGGCGCCACCGCAATCGCGCCGTCCACGGCGCCGACCGCCACCTTGAACCCAAAGCCGGTGCGCACCTCCTCGTTGGTGAACATCACATGGCAGCCGTCATAGCGCTCGACATGGCGGGCGCCTCTCTGCCGCTGAACCAGCCGCAGCTCCGCATGGCTGTGCACGAAACAGCGCAGCAGGCTCGATGACAGCAAAAACCGCACAATCTCCTCAGGACCCCACGCCTCGGCAAGTGTCGGGCGCACATGCCCCACGGTCACGCCTGCCTCAAGCGCGGTCAGGTCGGCGACGATAAGATCGCTGAAGAAGCGCGCGTTGACAAAGGACGCGCCCCGGTCCGCCCGGTGCCATAACAACGGCTCGTCCAGCACGCTCCAGGAGCAGTCCTCGGCAAGCACAGCGTCCTGCGCAAAGAATGCTGCGCAGGCAACGTGGTCGATTGCAGCCGGGTCCGCAACGACAAGGCCGCGCCAGAAGGCGGCGTCGGCTGAAACGGTGAAGCTTACGTCAGATGTGTTGTGCGTCGGGGGCACGGCGCGCGCTCCAATGAATCCAGGCCGCATGATACCCGACTGCGAGGTCCATGCCTCCCGCGGATTAAGGCATCCGCCGTGCAGTTCCCGCCACCCTTTAAGAAAACGCGAGCCGCGCACCCCGCATCAGGGGCCGGCGCGCGCGGCTGAGTGTGTGGATGTCCGGCAGACCAACCGCACGGAGACAAGCGCTGCCCCATTGCCGATGCCGCCGGCAAACGTCATTATGCCTCCTGAACATCCGGCCGCCGGCCGCAATTTCTTATTGGCTGCGAAGGAGCAGGTACCATGGCAGGCACGAAAGTCTCCGCGTCCTATGGCGCATCAAGCGTTGAAGAACAAAAGGCAGCCTATGACAACTGGGCGCAGGAGTATGAACGCGACCTCTGTGCCATGGGCTACAGGATCCCTGCGGTCATTGCAGCGGTGTTCACCCGCTTCGTGGCGCAGGATGCTGCCCCCATCCTCGATGCCGGCTGCGGCGGCGGCATCCAGAGCGAGCCGCTGGCGTATTTGGGATTTGAACCCATCATCGGCATCGATCTTTCAGACGGCATGCTGGAAGTGGCGCGGGCCAAGGGGATCTATGCGGAGCTGCGGCAGATGCAGCTTGGCGGGCCGCTCGATTTTCCCGACGACACCTTCGCCGCGGTGATCTCATCCGGCGTCATCACGCCGAAACACGCGCCGGCGGAAAGCTTCCGCGAGTTGATCCGGGTTGCCCGCCCGGGCGCCCCGGTCATCTTCAGCTTGCGCGATGATACAGCCCAGGAGCCGGAATACCCCGCCATGGTCGCGGACCTCGCGGCCGCAGGCGCGTGGGCGCAGGTGTTTTCAACAGACAGCTTCCACTCCATGCCCTACGGAGAACCGGAAGTGACCCACCGGGTGCATGTCTACAAAGTGATTTGATGGCGCTCGTTTGCTTCGCTCACGGCTGTTCCGCGCGTCGCGCGGGCCTCCGCGGGGGCGGGCTTCGCCCGGCGCGCGGTCGCGCTTGCCTCGCTGTGCTCGCTACCGTGCCCTCGCTGCGTCTCACGAGGGACGCCGGAGGAGCGCTAGGGACGATCGGCGAGCAAGGCGAGCACAGCCCGAGTGGCGCTTGATTGTCCTTAAGAAAACCGCTTAGCGCAGCCGCATATGCACGGCCCCCGCCCCGTCAATGTCCAGCCGTCGTGCCGCCGTCGATCTGGAAGGCCGCTCCGGTCACAAACCGGGCGTCGTCCGAGGCCAGATAGGCGATGGCTGTGGCAATTTCGGCGGGCGTGGCGATGCGCTGCAGCGGGGCGTAGTCGATGAGCGCCTGTTCCGCGGCGGTCGGGTTGTCAGCCTGTTCGATGCCATCGCGCCGCACCATGTCGGTGTCCACATAGCCCGGGCAAACGCAGTTGACGCGGATATCGGGCGCCAGGGTCAGCGCCATCGCCCGGGTCATGTTGACGACGCCGCCCTTCGAGGCGCAATAAACGGTTAGGTGCGGATCGCCCATCAGGCCGGCATCGGACGCCAGGTTGACGATGTTGCCCAGGCTCGCGCGCAGCGCCGGAAGCGCTGCCTTGATACAGAAAAACGTGCCCTTGAGATTGACGTCGATGGTCTCGTCCCAGGCCTTCTCGTCGAACTCCTCGATCGACCCCGCCTTGCCGACACCGGCGCTGTTGACCAAAACGTCAAGGCCGCCCAGGCCCGCGACTGCCGCGTTCACGATGGCCTCACAGCCCGCTGCCGTGGCGACATCGCCGGGGGCCGCCACGAGGCCCTCGCCACCACCCATTGCGGCAATCGCTGTGGCAGTACTGTCGCCCGTCCGCCCGTTCACGGCAACCCGCGCCCCGGCCGCGACAAAGGTCTCAACCACCGCCCGCCCGATCCCCCGCGTGCCCCCCGTCACCAGTACGCGCCTGTCTTTGAAATCGATCTGCATTTCGGGCGGTCCTTGTGGTTGAAATGTGGACGGTCGTCTCGAGGCAGCTTAACACACGGTCCGGCCTGTGGCTGCGGCCACATCTCCACCGCTCACGGCAAATTCCGCGCTCACTTGCGAGGCGAACGCCTGGCCGCTACTCGTTTCTTCTTTTCTGCGCGTTGCCAGCAAATCTGCGTAGCTGCGCCACATATGGCAGCCCACAATAGGCCGGCTCTTTGCGAACCTCCGTAATACTGATGCAGCAGAAATGCTGCGCCAAGCAAGACGCATGAGACAGCCAGTATCCTATATCCAATCATGGCGGTTCTGGGAGATTTGGACGTTAGCGCGAAGCCTAAGAGTATTATCGGTGCGGCGACGGTCGCAATAAAGAGCAACGGCAAAAGAGAATTGAGTGACATTGGGTATGATCCCATCAATTCATGTATCAACTTAAAGTATTAGTGCGTCAGATATTCAACCATGAAGCATGCCGCGATTTCAATGAACAAGTTCGCTTTTCGTAAATCAACGGGAACAATATCCGATGGGATCGGCTGGCTGATGCCGGTAAAGGGCGTAGAGTGGACTATAGTGTTCCGCGCAATTGACGCTTGGAGACTGGATAATGAAGACAACCTTCGCTGCCCTTTACGAACGCGGACCAAACTGGATCGAGGGCCGGCCGCTGGCAGATCAGCCGCTCAGCGCGCACCTGGACCACCTGCTTGCGCTCCACAAAGACGGCAGGCTCACCATGGGTGGGCCCTATGGCGATGAAACCGGCGGGCTGGTCATTCTCACCGTAGATGACATGGCCACAGCTGAACGGCTCATCGCGGACGATCCTGCCATCATCGCCGGCACGCTGAAGGCCAGCGTCAAGGTCTGGAACCGCATCGTTTGACGTGGGTCCGCGGCCCTGTCCCCGTAATTGTCAAACCGTCGTCGCTGCTGCGGCCTGTCCGCCGGCCCTTGCCGGGGAGTTGACCTATGTCAAACAAAATTGCGCCGGGGAGGCATAGATTGCTGCGCGAAAGCAGGCTCGTTTGGAGGCAAAAATGGCAAGAGCAGCGAGGAGAAACCGGAATGCGGGAGGCAATGGCGTGAAACCACCTCAGACGAGAGCTGAGAAAACTGGACAGGCAGGGCCTGCCGAACCTGAACAGATGGACCAGAAAATGGCTGGCGCCTCTGCAGACGAGGCCGCCGCATCGGTTTCTGTCCAGGCGCCATCGGCATCGCCAACCCAGCCGTCGCCTGCAATCGATGCCAGGCCGATTTCGCAACTGCGCCACGATCCAGAGGCAATAAAGCAGTTTTTCGAAAGCGGCGAATATCCCTACACGCGCAAGATGCGTCGCGCTGCATACGAAAAGCAAAAAGCCGAGCTGCAGCTCGAACTCCTCAAAGTCCAGGAATGGGTGAGGACAACGGGCCAGAAGGTTGTGCTGCTGTTTGAGGGCCGCGATGCTGCCGGAAAGGGCGGCACCATCAAGCGGTTCATGGAACACCTCAATCCGCGTGGCGCCCGCGTGGTGGCGCTCGACAAACCCAGCGAGAGGGAGCGGACACAATGGTTCTTTCAGCGTTACATTCAACACTTGCCCGCGGCAGGGGAAATCGTTTTGTTCGACCGCTCCTGGTACAATCGTGCCGGTGTCGAGCGGGTCATGGGATTTTGCACGCCGAATGACTATCTGGAGTTTATGCGCCAGACGCCGGAAATGGAGCGGATGCTCGTGCGCACCGGAACTTTGTTGTTCAAATACTGGTTCTCGGTCACCCGTGACGAGCAGCTATCGCGCTTCCAATCGCGCGAACACGAACCCTTGAAGAAATGGAAGCTGTCGCCCATTGACCGGCAATCTCTCGACAAATGGGATGACTACACAGAAGCCAAGGAAGCCATGTTCTTCTATACGGATACGGCCGACGCTCCGTGGACCGTGATCAAGTCAGACGACAAGAAACGGGCGCGCCTCAACTGTATGAAGCATTTTCTGAGCTTGCTGGATTATCCGGAAAAGAGCCGGGACGTGGTGATCGGGCCGGACCCCCTCATCGTCGGCTCAAGCGAACATGTGCTCAGGCGCACCCCGCACATTCTGGGCAAAAGCCTGCACCCGGATTTGAGACACAGTTCAGATGCGGATGCAGAACAGCAGCCGGGTGAAGTGCTCTAGGAATTGCTCCGGACTGTCTCGAGAGCGGTCGTCCGCGCCTTTTGCCATCCCCTGGAAGCAGTCAAACGGTCCCGCAGGAACGGCTCTTGACGCAGTGCGTGGCCTGCTTCCGACAGCACTGGCCGGTTCGCCGCGTGATGCAGATCTCTTTCAACCGAGGCAAGGTCGAATGGATAAATGGCGATTGAGTCCAGGCTATCGGGCTGTCTGGTTGCATATATGTCTGCTGTGACCCTGGCTTGAGGTTTCGTACTGTCGGTTGCCATCAGGTGGGTGTCACACCAGACATAATTGGAAAACCCGAGTTCTTCAAATCGAGCGATCAGGTCTTGTACGGTGTGCCCGAACCGCCGGGCATTGAAGCTGCTGGATTCGTATATGATCTGGACGTGCGGGTTGATGTCGATCACCCGCTCAATTCCCTCCAGGGCGATGAGTTCATACCCTTCGATGTCGATTTTGATGATGTCTGCGTCAAGAAAGCCATAGGCGCTCAGAATATCAAACAGTGGGGCGCCGTAAACCGGCGTGCCGGTCTTGGTAACGAAGCCCCAGGCATCGTCGCTTGAAAGGTTCACGATGCACGGCTCCGCACACGCTGCCACGTGAACGGGAGTAAGGCTGTGGAACCTGTTCTTAGCTGCCGCTGCCAGCAATGCAGCAAAGTTTACGGGTGCCGCCTCAATGGCCAGCACATCATGATTGTGTGCGGCCAACGGCAATGCAACGGTGCCAATGTTGGCGCCGACATCGACGATGCGAAGGCTGCGGCCAAGACAGGTCGATCTGGCTTTGATGAGTGGCATCGGCCCAAAGCCGACAGGGCCTTGCCGGAGGCTCTCGGAATACGGGTCAACCCGCTCGGACGGGATGGCAAACCAGATTGATTTTCCGTCGATATCATGGGCGACAAAGTCAAATTCTATGGTCATTTCCGAACAATTGCACGGCCAGCGAGAGCCACGCAACAGTACTCAGTGAAAACTCAAACGCCGTTGATTTGGCTCATTTTCTGGCCGTTATTCACCCGCACTCGCCTCCGCTCCGACCCGCAGCATCCGCGAGTAGGTCCCCGCCTGCGCGGGGACGGCGGGGAGGGAGCGTGGGTTGGTAACCCTCATGCGCACGTCATTAACGCCCAAATGGGCACGGTACCGAGCACAGCGAGGCAAGCGCGACTGCGCGCCGGGCGAAGCCCGCCCCCGCGGAGGCCCGCGCTTCAGCGCGGAATAGCCGTGAGCGAATTAAACCGAGCACAGCGAGGCAAGCGCGACCGCGCGCTGGGCGAAGCCCGGCCCCGCGCAATCAACCCCCAAACTTTCCCGCAATCTCCGATTCCCGCGTTGGAAACAGCGCCCCGGCGCGGTACGACACATTATGAAAGCACACAGCCCGCCCGGCCGCAGAGGAGTTCAGCCATGAGCGATGAAACAAGCCGCGAACCCGCGCACGATCCGCAGGATCTGGAAACCTTGCTGATCGAGCGCCAGTGGATAGGGGACATCGAGGGCATGGTGGCGCTCTATGAGGCGGAAGCCGTCCTCGACACCGGCGCGGGAGAATTGACCATCGGCCTTGCGGCCATACGGGCGGAGTTCGCGGCGTTCACCGCCTCGGGCCAGAAGTTCGAATATGGCCAAAAGAGCCCGGCTGTGATCAGCGGCGAACTGGCGCTCACCTCAACCCGCCTGCCCGACGGCAGCGTAACCGCCGAAGTCGCCCGCCGGCAAAGCGACGGGACCTGGCTGTGGGTCATCGACAGGTACTCGGTGGTTTAGAGACTGTCGGGCCTGAGATGTGTGCTGTCCACCCGCCGTTTGTGCCGTGCCTCACTGAGTAGTTGTTGTCCGCTCACCACGTGAGTATCACCACTAACCCCAAAGGCACGTTAGTCCCATGAAACAATCAACCATATCGGCAGCATTGATCATCGCATTGGGTGCATATGCAGGTGACTACTGCCGAACACGATTTCTGCATCGTTAGCCAAACTGAAATGCGCCAACATTTCCGCGAAGCACAATCGTAATCCAAAGCGACATGTGGCCGAACCGGGCGGCGTGACATTCGCTCATATCCACCGCTCGGTCATATCCAGAGAGAAGTTCATTCCAATTTGAGCGGAATGAATTTATTGCTTGGTGCGGTCGTTGCTGCGCCTGACGTGAAGCAGCGCGAAAAACAGGAGACATCAGTGGCGGAGGCGGATCGGGATCTGGATCACTATGGATGGCCGTCCATAATTCTGCATTGGATTGGAGCGGCAGCACTGGTTGCGAGCTTTCTGACGGGAGAGGGGCTGGAAGGCGTGTCCGGTGACGCACTCCAGGCGGCCTATGCGAACCATGTTTTCTGGGCAACGCTTCTCGCCGTCCCTTTGATTGCCCGAATTGTGTGGCGCATGCGTAAGGGATTTGCAGTGACGGCGCACCAGAACCGGTGGCTGCATCTGCTCTCGCGGGTCGTGATGATCGGTTTTTTCGTTTCGATTTTCGCGGCCGTCCTCAGCGGCATTCTGCTGCCGTGGTCAATCGGAGCAGCCCTGGACATCGGGCCCATCACCATACCGTCGCCCATGCCAGTATCTCCGGCATTTCATTCGTTTCTGGAAAGCGCACACGGAGTTTCTTCTCACCTGTGGCTCCCGCTCCTGCTTCTCCACGTGCTGGGGGCATTGAAGCACGGCATCATCGACAGGGATGGTGCACTGCGCGGAATTTTCTGGCCCCTTGGTGAAGGCGGTTCACCGCCAAAACGTTAGAGGGCCGGTGAGGTCAACCCAAAGACGCCTGCGGATTACGGCCATGTGCCCGAAATTAAAACCTCATCATTCGAGTAGAGCGGCTCGAATTGTCGCGTCCACACTCAAAAAGTTTCCAGATGCTTGAACCCTTTCACCGCGCGCAGCGTCCAACCGCATAGAACAAATGATGGAGGGTACAATGAATAAGCGGTGTGGAGTTGCACTGGCACTGGTGTTCATCACCGCCACCACGGCTTCCGCTGAAGCTGAGGTCTGGGCAGATTGGGTTAACGAACATGTGTTTGTCGGTAACACGGGAGAGGCAAAGGCCGCTCAAGAGCCGCGGCCAGCCAAAAGCACATTAAAGTTGAACCGTATTCGCCAGCGAGGGCTGAATGTGAGAACGAAAACCCGGCGCCAAAAGAAGACGCGCAGAAACTGAGTGCGATTACGGTGACATGGCCGTAATCGCGGGCAGTCATGCTCCTCCGGTGTTCCTCGCTGCTGGCACAAACTCTGTCGGCGTTCCTGCAAAGGCAGAAACCACTCTCCTTCGCTCCGACCCGCAGCATTCGCCAGTGGGTCCCCGCCGGCGCGGGTTTGGCACGGTGGTGCATGGTTCGGGTTCGTCATGATGAGAAGGAGAGCCGGGCGCCCGCACCATGCTCAGGTAGCGGAGGAGCCGTCCACCGCATAATTTTCGGAAGTTCCCCAAGTCTGCAGCGGTTCATCAAGAAAAGTGAATTGTTCGTTTGAACCGTCGTCCCTGTGATCGCATCCAACAGCTGTCAATGGAATTCATGTCAAAGGGACAAACCGATGAGAACCTCTTGTCTTACCTGCCGGTTCACTGTGTCAAGCTCGAGAGCAGTGCTTTAAAATTTCCATTGCTTTCAGCTAATAGGCGGTAGAATTCAGTACGGAGCAATTGACCCATCCATACGTTTTGCAGATTCACGTCCGCAACTCGTGCATCTTTCATGCGCCAGAGTACGATCTGCTTACCTTGATGTCCGCGAAATTTCATTACGCTGCGAACCAGATCATCCCGGCAATCTTCGATCTGGATGGACTCCGCTTTAAATTTGAGTCGAAAATTGTTGAAGGTCCGGGATACGTACAAGGTTGTGAGCGCGACCAGCTCTTCGCGTTGTTCGTCCGGCAGTAACTTGCGATGCTTTCCAAGGGCGAACATGGTTATGCTGTCGAGGTCCGCATAAGTACGTAACGCGTCTGCGAACTGCGGTGGCGATCCGGCCCGAGCCGCCGCCATCAGTGCATCCGCAGCGCGCTTAACTATGTCAGCGTCGGGGCAAGGCGCAGCGAACAGGCTGCTCGGCGCTGGCCAGAGCAATACTACAATGGCAAGGAATTTAAGAGCCCTCCACCGAGAAGACGCCTTCCGTGCATGTACCTTATGAAACGCCATCCGGTCTCCCCTTGGTTTCCTACTCATACCGATTTTGTCACTCGGATGGGCCAGTCTGTTGGGCTGATAAACAGGATAACTGAGCGTCCGAGTTATGGAAACCGTTCTGCTCGGCGCACAAATAACAACGGATTCTTGCCTGCTTCTTGTCGTCCGGCCATGCCAACCCTCGATGTATGCTCCGAACTGAGGTTTGAGACTTCCGCAAGGGATCACAAATGCCCTTGTCCAGCCTGTCAGATTGACGGTGAAAAGGCACCCGTAACCGGACATATCGCGCCGAATTTGCCCAGAATGTCTGCAGTGCCCTCAACTCCGGGCGTCGGGTAGATTCTGATCGACGCCAAAGCCTATTGAACCTGCGCGGATGATCGATGGTCATGGTGATCATCCGCGCATTCCCCGCACCCAATGGCCCCATATGCAACCTTGAATCGAACCGGAGGCTATTCGGACGCGGTGGGCGCCGGAGCAGCAGGTTCTGGAGCGGTAGCCGCAGGCGCCTCCTGTCTTTTTCTCGCAGGCTGCTGTGGCTCGGTCTGTTTAGCGGGCGCCTCCTGTCTTTTTCTCGCAGGCTGCTGTGGCTCGGACTGTTTAGAGGGCGCCTCCTGTTTTTTTCTCGCAGGCTGCTGTGGCTCGGGCTGTTTAGCGGGTGCCTCCTGTTTTTTTCTCGCAGGCTGCTGTGGCTCGGGCTGTTGAGCGGGCGCCTCCTGTTTTTTTCTCGCGGGCTGCTGTGGCTCGGGCTTCGGCACGATCACTTGCTCTGATGCCGCCGGTGCCGTCTCGTCGGTTTGTTGCCGTTTCTGACTATTCGATTTTGATCGCCGGACACAGGTGCCG
>JAJFHM010000142.1 GCA_021775625.1 Hyphomicrobiales bacterium
TGGCACCTACAGCCTGGGAGAGACCGGCCTGCACAAGCTGGTTGGCGCGGGCGATGTGGATTTGATGATGGTTTAAACCGCTCACGGCTGTTCCGCGCTGACGCGCGGGCCTCCGCGGGGGCGGGCTTCGCCCGGCGCGCAGTCGCGCTTGCCTCGCTTCGCTCGGTACCGTGCCCTCGCGGCGTTTGAAAAAGCGTGCCAGCGCACACACACCCTCATCCTGAGGAGGACCGTAAGGTCTGTCTCGAAGGATGGGCCACCAGCTCTGAGCCTGCCTCCCATCCTTCGAGACACGTGCCTGACGGCCCGCTCCTCAGGATGAGGTTTGTAATTAAGTGGTGCCCATCAGTAACGTCCCGGAGGAGCGTCAGCGACAATCAGCGAGCAAAGCCGAGCGCAGCCTCAGTGGCGCTTGAACGTCAAAAGAGCTGTATCAGCTCAAATCCAGCGCGTGCGCCTTCAAGTCGGTGAGGTCACACACTTCGAGGGCGGCTTCGTGGGTTGCGGTGAGGACGACGCGCGGTGCGGCGCCGGCTTCATACGCCTCCTGCCAGCGCGCGGCGCAGAGGCACCACCTGTCGCCCGGCTGCAGGCCGGGAAAGCCGAAGGCCTCAATCGGTGTCGACAAGTCGTTGCCGGCACGCCGCGAGAAATCGAGGAACTCTTCCGTCACCTGGATGCAGACGCAATGAAGACCGACATCTTCCGGGCCGGTCTCACAACACCCGGTGCGGTAAAACCCGGTAACCGGATCGTCAGAACACGTGGCGATGGGCTCGCCGAACACGTTTTTCTGCATGCGCGTTACGTTCACGTGATGGCTCCGTTGCAACTCAGGTCATAAACGCTGCTGAACGATACAGCCGGGACGCCCTAGCGTCCAGCCGAGCCTTATCCAAGAGCCCCTTGAACAGGGCGGATGGTGCTGGCTGCGGACGCCCCGGCGATGCGCCCGAAGACTGCGCCGGAGGTGAGCCCGGTGCCGCCGGGGTAGTTGGAATAGAACAATCCTCCGACCAGCTCACCGGCTGCATAGAGCCCGCCGATGGGCGCAAGGTCGGTGTCGAGGACATTGCCCGAGGTGTCGATGCGCAGGCCGCCGAAGGTAAACGTCACGCCACAGGTGACCGCAAAGGCCTCGAAGGGCGGCTCATCGATGGTGTTGGCCCAGTTCGATTTCGGTATGGCAAGGCCCACAGTGCCGCGGCCGTCCTTGACGTTGGGGTCGAAGGGTACGTCGGTCCGCACCGCTGCGTTGTAGTCCGCGATGGTGGCGAGTGCTACCCCGGGGTTCACCCCGTCAAGTTTTCCCGCCAACTCTTCCAGGCTGCCGGCGGACACCTTGGTGACCTGGCGGATGCGGTACTCATCGCGCTGCAGGTGGATCACCTTGGCATCGAAGATCTGCCAGGCAAACTGGCCCGGCTGGCTGAGGATGACGCCGCCATATTTGGCGTAGGTGTAGTTGCGGAAATCCGCCCCCTCGTCGACGAAACGCTCGCCATTTGCGTTGATCATGATGGCGAAGGGATAGGAGTGTTTCTGGAACCCGTCGCCCACGGCAAGATCGCCGAACTCCGGCGCGTTGCGGTCCCAGCCGACCGCATGACAGCCGGACCAGTGGCCGTAGGGTGCAGCACCGATATCGAGCGCCATGGCGATACCATCGCCGGTGTTGAAGCGGGTGCCGCGGACCTTGGCGAGATCCCAGCCGGGCCCGAGATACCGCGCCCGCCATTCGTGATTGGCCTCGAAGCCGCCGGACGCAAGGATAACGGCGGAGGCTGTGATCGTGCTGACGCTGCCGCCGTGCCTGACCCTGACGCCGGTGACCCCGGCATCATCGGTTACCAGCGAGCGGACCCGGGCGTTATAGATTATTGCAATGCCGGCCTTAGCAGCAGCCTCGGTCAGGCTGTCGACCAGCCCCGGCCCGCCGCCCCAGGCCTCGATTGTGAGGCCGCCCCAGAACTTGAACCGGCCGTCGACCTTGAAGGCCTGACGGCCCCAGATCGGTTGGAAACGGACACCTTTTGAGCGCATCCATGACAGGGTCTCGCGGCTGCGCCGGACCAGCAGCTCGGTGAGGTCGGGATTACAGCGGTAATCCGTGATGCGGCCCATGTCATCGAAGAACTGGTCTTGCGTGTAGGTGCCGAAATCGGTCTGGGCGAATTCGGCATCGCTCAGATCCGGCATCAGGCGGCGCAGGTCGTCGACACCGTCATAAACGCAGCGGATGGCGCCGGCCGTGAAGCGCGAGTTGCCGCCGGATTCTTCGACAGGCGCACGTTCGAGCATGACCACTTCGGCACCGCTTTCGCGGGCAGCAAGCGCTGCACAGAACGCCGCATTGCCACCGCCGACCACAACGATGTCGGTTGCGTCCGGGAGGGCTTTAGATCGTTTCACGTTCATATGGAATCGCATTGACCGGGTTTTCGCGTCTGCCGGCAAGGCACGGGTCCCGCCGTGGACCTGCCGTCCACAAGGGGGCTGTAACGCAGTCCGGAAGGCGCGAAAACACGGCCTTCCGGTGGGCCAAATCGGTCCTCCGGCCGCGTTGCGGCGCTTGCCCGATGCACCGCATCGCACTGCGCACCGCGCCTTGCCGGACGAACAGATTTGGCGCCATCAAACGTTTCCATATGAACGTGAAGCGATCTTGGTTTGCTCAAGGCGACAGTTCTCCTGACGGGCGTCAGTCTTCGTCCATCTTAAGGGCTGAGATAAACGCTTCCTGCGGGATTTCCACCCTGCCGAACTGGCGCATGCGCTTTTTGCCGGCTTTCTGCTTGTCGAGCAGCTTGCGCTTTCTCGT
>JAJFHM010000143.1 GCA_021775625.1 Hyphomicrobiales bacterium
GATCAGGAATGCGGCCATGAAATATTTGACATACAAGCCGAACCCGCTCTGCGTCACCTCATAGTTCAGCATCGGCCCGTTGATCATGTTGGTCTTGGTCCACATGCCCCGGGTGAGAATAATCCAGCACAATGGAACGCCGAGGATCAGCGATCCGAGAAAATTGGTCCAGGCTTTGCTGCGCTTGGTGAACCCGGCGTACAGGATGTCGACCCGCACATGGCCTTCTGAAATCAGCGTATAGGCACTGGCGAAGAGGAACATCGAGCCGTACCAGAAACGCACCAGGTCCGCCATGAACGCCTGTTCGTAGGAAAACACGAAACGGGCAATGACAATTTGCAACTCGGCAATGACGATAAACAGCGCCAGCCAGGGGAAACCCAAAGTGCGCGTGAACAAGGCAATGATGAAAGACAAGGCAATCAGGGGGTAATGCACGAACTGGCCGCGAAAGCTGGAGCGGCCGAGGTCCCTGCCCAGCGCTTCTCCAACCACATCGTTGAGGATGCCTTCAACCCGAAGAAATGAAATCGTCGCATCGGTAACCCCGACGAGGAACACCGCCCAAAAGGCACCGCGCACAATATAAGCAGACAGCGCTGTGAGACGCTCGGCATCCTCGTTCAGCGGGCACGCCCTCGACTTCAGGACAAGTGCGGCGATCACAACAACCGGCACCACATAGAGCGCCACCTGAACCAGGGCCATGGACAGTTCGCCGCCGCCGAGCGGCGTCTTGAGCGCCTTCAGGCCAAACCATTCCAGATGCGCAAACAACTTGGGCAATCCGGGCCAGTCTTGCCAATGGATAAGCCAGTTGTTGAATATGAAAATAAAGGCAAGTGCAACCGTACCAAGACCCGCCATACGCAAGCCCAGCGCAATTGTG
Source organism: Hyphomicrobiales bacterium (assembly GCA_021775625.1). GTDB lineage: Bacteria > Pseudomonadota > Alphaproteobacteria > Rhizobiales > JAJFHB01 > JAJFHM01. The sequence goes on from JAJFHM010000143.1 coordinate 893, forward strand.
CTGCCGGGTGCAATAGGCTCTTCGCTGGTCGTTTGCGCGGCTGCCGTCATCGGGTCAGCCGTACCTTCGATACAGGTGGGCGCACGTACCTTGACTCCCCCCAAGGATTGAACAGGAAGCGGAGCCAGTGGCTCCGCTTCCCGGTTTACTTAACGCTATCGTGTCCGGATCAGACGCCGAGCACGCGGTTGCGCTGGGCGATGTAGGACTGAATGGTCAACTTCGACCATGCGCCCAGATCCTTACGTGCGCCAAGGAAGCTTTCGTGCGTGCGCTTGGCCAGATCGCTGTGATCGCTGGTCGTCTCGAACACTTCTTCCGAAGCCTCGAAGAACGCGTCGTAGACGTCGTCATTGAACTCGCGCAGCTGGACACCCTGGTTCTCCACCAGATCCTTCAGCGCGGCACCTGACTTGGCGTTGTACTCCGACATCATCAGATCGTTCTCAAGGCCGGCGGCCGCGGTAATGATCAGTTGATCGGTTTTCGACAGGCCACCCCACCAGGAAGCGTTCATGCCGAGTGCCAGCATGGAGCCAGGCTCATGCATGCCCGGATAGTAGTAATATTTGGCGGCTTCATAGAACTTCATGAAGCTGTCATTCCACGGGCCGACCCATTCGGTCGCATCGATGGCGCCCGAAACAAGGTTTTCATAGATCTGACCGCCCGGGATTGAAACCGGCGAAGCGCCGAGCTTCGCCATGACGTCGCCGCCAAGGCCCGGAATACGCATCTTCAGACCCTTGAGGTCATCCGCAGAGTTGATTTCCTTGTTGAACCAGCCGCCCATCTGCACGCCGGTGTTGCCGGCTGCCAGACATTTCAGGCCGAACCCGCCTGCCAGTTCGTCCCACAGCTCCTGGCCGCCACCGAAGTGAATCCAGGCGTTGATCTCGTCATAGGTGAGGCCGAACGGCACTGCGGTAAAGTAGGCCCACGCCGGGTGCTTACCTTTCCAGTAGTAGTCCGCGGCGTGATACATCTGGGCGTTGCCTGCGGCGACTTCGTCAAACGAGTCAAAAGCGCCAACACGCTCGCCGGCAGCAAAATACTGCACCTGGATGCGGCCGTCAGTCATGGCCGACAGATTGGCTGCCAGACGCTGGGCGCCGGTACCGAGGCCGGGGAAGTCGCGCGGCCAGGTAGAGACCATGGCCACTTCAATGCGCTCTTGCGCGATGGCGGGTGCCGCCAATGTGGTGGCAGCAGCTGCGCCTGTGGCCACACCGGCCTTCTTGATAAATGAACGGCGATCCATAGTTTTCTCCCTCATCGTTCTTATTCTTGCCGCAAGACTTCACGGCAGTTGCTTCGTCGTCGGATCAGCGCCGGGGTACAGCCCGCACGATGATCTCGGGCGCTGACGCTAGACTCCAGCAACATTTAAAGACCAAGCCGGCCGAAATGACAAGTGCGACGATGGACGCAGCCACTATGGCGCCTGCGCAGTGGCAGGAGCTCGCGGACGACCGGAGGGGCCGGCTTCATTTGCACGTAAAGCACAAACCGCAGCTGGTATTTCCATGGATTCCTGTCCGGACTTGCAGTAATCAAGCGCTATTCATGGGTTTCGGGACACGACATTGTGATGACGCAGATGAACGCACCTGTACCGCCTCTGGTTGGACTGCCCGCAGATACGTTCTTGCGCGGTCCGCATATTTTCCACGGTGCGGGAGACAAATATGTCCGCTCCGTAGCGCTCGCCGCTGGCGCAACGCCGGTCATAATTCCGGCTCTCGGCGATCTTCTGGCGCTGCCGCAGCTGGTTTCGCGCTTCGATGGGATCGTCATGACCGGTTCGGTTTCGAATGTTCACCCCACCCGCTACGGCGTTGAACCGACACCTGAGGCCGAGCCGCATGACGAGGCCCGTGACGCCACCTCGCTGGACTTGATCCGCATCTGCCTCGACCAGGGTGTGCCGCTGTTCGTCATCTGCCGCGGCATCCAGGAGCTCAACGTGGCGCTCGGCGGTACCCTGCAATCGGAAGTGCAGGATCTTCCCGGCAGGTTCGATCATCGCGAAATCAAGCATGACGACATGGACACCCGTTACGCGGCAATGCACAAGGTCACGCTCGCGCCCGGAGGCGTCCTCGCAAGCATTCTCGGGACCGGCGAAATCGACGTGAACTCGCTGCACCGTCAAGCCATTTCCCGTGTCGCACCGGACCTTCAGGTCGAAGCCACAGCAGTAGACGGCACCGTCGAGGCGGTGTCGGTGAAAGGTGCAAAAGCCTTCGCACTCGGGGTTCAATGGCACCCGGAGTACAAGGTCATGGACAATCCGGACTCGGTCAAGATCTTCGCCGCATTTGGGGAGGCCGTCGCGGCGCATGCCCTGCAGCGCACTAGGGCATCTCCAAAGCTGGTGCAGGCGGGCGGCGTCTAGCCCGCCCCGACCAGCGCCGGCAGCGCATTCAGGGTGTCCAGAAGCAGGTCCGGCTGGCCGGGGATGTTGTCGTCCGGCAGCCCGAAACGGTTGATCCGCACCACGGCAAATCCGAAATGCGCACCGGCCTGCGCGTCCCATGGATTGGCGGAGACAAAACAGATGTCCGATGGCGCCGCAACGCCGGTACGATCCACTGCCAACTGATAGACCCGCGCGTCAGGCTTGTAGATGCCGACATCCTCGATCGAGATCACCTCATCGAGCACCGATGCCAGATCGGCGGAGGTGACCGCCCCATTCAGCATTTTCGGTGAGCCGTTGGAAAGGATCGCCGTTGTGAAGCCCGCGGCCTTGAGCGCGGTTAGCGCAGTGCGCGCGTCATCATAGGCATCGAGTTCCATATAGAGGTCCATCAGCTCTTTGCGCAGACCTTTATCGTGAATGCCGTGGAAGTCGAGGGTGTAGTCCAGGGCCTCGCCGGTGACCTGCCAGAAATCGGCATGCGCGCCCATCAGGCTGCGCAACCAGGAATATTGCAGCTGCTTCAGCCGCCACACGTTGGAGACTGAATCGGCACTCTCCCCGATCTTCGAGGCCAGGCGCCCCACCGGGGCATGGACATCGAATAATGTGCCGTAGGCATCGAAGACACAGGCTTTGATGTTGTTGAAGGGTTCGTCTGTCATAATGTGTCGTCCTGAAGTTTTGCAGCTGCAGCGCGTGACCCTCGACGCAAAGCTATGCTAGAGCATAATCTTCTCACATGGAACCGTTTGACCGGGTTTTCGCGTCTGCTGGCAAGGCAAGTGCCGCGCCGTGGTCCCGGTGACCACCAGCGGGACTTAACACAGTCCAGTGGGCGCGAAAACCCGGCCTTCGGTGGGCCATGTCAGCCCATCGACTGCGTTGCGCCGTTTGCCCGATGCACCGCATCGCGCCGCACGACGCGCCTGATCGAATGGGCTGATATGGCCCATCAAACGGTTCCATGTGAGAAGATTATGCTCTAGGTTCCGGGCACATGTTGGACTCAACCCCAGCGGACCGGTTTCGGCAAGAGAGAAGTTTCAAATCATGTCAAAGTCCCACGACCATCACCACCATGGCGAAGGCTCCGAGCTGCCCGACATCGCGCTCCGGGTGAAATCGCTCGAGTCGCTGCTGATCGAAAAAGGCTATGTGGATCCCGAAGCTCTCGATGTGCTGATCGAGACCTATGAAACCAAGGTCGGCCCGCGCAACGGCGCTGCCGTGGTGGCCAGGTCCTGGCTCGACGAAGAGTTTCGCAAGCAGCTCATCGAAGATGCGAGTGCAGCGGCCGGCTCACTCGGCTTTACCGGCCGCCAGGGCGAACATCTGGTGGCGCTGGAGAACACGCCGGACACCCACAACATGGTGGTCTGCACCTTGTGCTCCTGTTATCCGTGGCCGGTGCTGGGGCTGCCGCCGGTGTGGTATAAATCAGCACCTTACCGCTCACGCGCCGTCGCCGACCCGCGTGGCGTGCTGGAAGAATTCGGCGTCAACATGCCCGATGAGACTGCCGTCAGGGTGTGGGATTCCACCGCCGAGATCCGCTATATGGTAATCCCCATGCGGCCCGAGGGCACGCAAGACTGGAGCGAGGAGGATCTGGCCCAACTGGTGACCCGGGATTCCATGATCGGCACCGGGCTGGCCCTGACGCCGGACCAGCTGGAAGCTGCGAAGACACCATGAACGGCGTGCACGACATGGGCGGAATGCACGGCTTCGGTCCGATCGGAGTGGAACCGGTCGAACCCGTATTCCATGCGGATTGGGAACGCAGCGTCTATGCGGTGAGCTCCGCCATTGGCCCAATCTCCGACTGGACGCTGGATGCCGATCGCCACTCGACGGAGAGCATTCCCGGTCCGCAATATCTCAACGCATCCTATTACGAAAAATGGTTTATCTCCTTGTGCAACATGTTGGTCGAGCGCGGCTATGTGAGCGCGCAGGAACTCGCAAGCGGCACCTCTCTTGGCCCCGCAAAGAAGGTCGGCGACGTCCTGAAAGCCGAAGATGTTGCGGATTATGTATCTGCCTCCGGCCGGTCGAGCCGCAGCACCGACACCAAACCGGGCTTTGAAATCGGCCAGGAGATCAGGACCCGCAACATCAACCCTTCGGGCCACACACGGCTGCCGCGCTATGCCCGCGGCCACAAGGGCATCATCGAACGCATTCACGGTGTCCATGTCTTTCCCGACACCAACGCCCACGGCCAGGGCGAACAGCCGCAGTGGCTCTATGCGGTGCGCTTTTCAGCCAAGGAGCTTTGGGGCTCGAACCAGCCCGGCAGAACTGATGTCTTTATCGACCTATGGGAATCTTACCTGGAGGCGGCATGATGCGGTGCGGTGATACAGAGCCTTTCATGTTCATAGGGAATCAGTTTGACCGTATTTTCACGTCTGCTGGCAAGGCACGGTTCGCGCCGTGGCCCGTGCGGCCACAAGCGGGCCGTAACGCAGTCAGAAGGCGTGAAAACCCGGCCTTCGGTGGCCCAAATCGGCCCGTCGGCCGCGTTGCAGCGCTTGCCCGATGCACCGCACCGCGCCTTGCCGAGCGAACCGATTTGGACCATCAAATGGTTCCGTATGAACATGAAACGCTCTACAGGATCTAATCTCATGAACGGTGCGCAAGATCTCGGCGGCATGCACGGCTTTGGCCCCATAGACCCCGAACCCGATGAGCCGGTGTTCCATGGCGACTGGGAAAAAGGGGTCTTCGCCCTAACCCTTGCGGTGAGTTTCACCGGGCAATGGAACATCGATATGTCGCGGCATGCCCGCGAAACCCTCGATCCTGCGGAGTATCTGTCGAGCAGCTATTACCAGATCTGGCTTGCCGGGCTGCAGAAGCTGCTGGCGCAACTCGATCTCGCAACCCGCGAAGAGATGGCGTCGGGCACAATGACCGAGGCGCCGGTCAAGGTTCAGCGCATCCTCTCGGCAAAAGATGTTGCCAAAACCCTTGGCCGTGGCGGGCCCACCGAACGCGAAGCTGGAGCCGAACCGAAATACCCGGTCGGCTCAGCTGTGCGGGCCCGCAACATCCATCCGCCGCGCCACACCAGACTGCCGCGTTATGTGCGCGGCCACACCGGGATCATCGCCGGCACCCACGGCGTCCATGTCTTTCCGGACACCAATGCGCATGGGCAAGGCGAGCAGCCGCAATGGCTGTATTCGGTCAGGTTCGCCGCCACGGAACTGTGGGGCGACGACAGCCCGGGCACCGACGATGTCTATGTGGATTTGTGGGAGAGTTACCTTGACCCGGCCTGACGCTCAAAACCAGGTGCTCGCAGCGCTGCCGTCGATCCCGCGCGACGACGAGGGTCCCGTCTTCCGCGAACCATGGGAGGCGCAGGCCTTCGCCATGGCAGTCCAGTTGCACGCCAAAGGCGTCTTCACGTGGCCGCAATGGGCCGAAGCTCTCGGCAAGGAGATAGCCAACGCTGGAGCGGAGGATACAGGCGAGGATTATTATCTACACTGGATGGCGGCACTGGAAAAACTGACCCAGGCCAACGGCGTCGTGTCACACAGCGAATTTAGCGACCGCAAGGACGCCTGGGACCGGGCCGCCCGGGCCACGCCCCATGGCGAACCCATAGAGCTTGGCCGCGAGCAGCGGGAACGCGCGGCACACGGACAATCACAACCGCGTGCGCAGACCGATTAAAGCTTGGGTTGGCGGACAAGACACTCCACATAGCGTCCATAACAGCAGGCGGGCCATTTTGGTGATGATGAACACCCCTAAATCCACAGACATCGGCGCCTTCACCGCGCCGGTCCTCGTATTCGGCGGGGTCTACGGCAATCTCGAAGCTTTCGAGGCGCTGACCGCGCAGGCAGATACGCTGGGCATCCCGGCGGAGCGGATGATCCACACCGGCGATGTCTCGGCCTACTGCGCCGATACGTTCGAATGCGCCTCGAAACTCAAAGACCTCGGCTGTCACGCCATCAGGGGCAATGTGGAAGAACAACTGGCGGAGGAAGCCGACAACTGCGCCTGCGGCTTCGATGAAGGCTCTGAATGCGATCTCCTCGCCATGCGATGGTACGCCCTGGCCAATGCCCAGACCACGCCGGAGTTGCGCCGGTGGATGGCGGCAATGCCGGACCATCTCACCTTCACCTTGGGCTCCCGCCGCTTCCGCGTGGTACACGGCTCACCGCGGCTGGTGAACGAGTTCGTCTTCGCCTCACAACCGGACGACGAATTCCACGCGCTGTTCGATCTCGCGAACGCGGAGTGCATCATCGCCGGCCATTCCGGCCTGCCCTTCACCCGCCGCATTGGCGACCGGGTCTGGCACAATTCCGGCGCGCTGGGACTGCCCGCCAATGATGCAACACCCAGGGTCTGGTATTCGCTGCTCTCGCCCACCGACGAGGGCATCGAGTTTTCCTGCCGTCCCCTGAGCTACGACCACACCGCGGCCGCTGCAAAAATGCGTGCGGCGGGATTGCCGCACGGCTATTCCGAAGGCCTCGCCTCAGGCCTCTGGCCCAACACCGACATTCTGCCCCAGCCGGAAACCGACGCAGGCGGCAGTGCTTTGCAACCCAAATCGGTGGTCTGGCGGCAATTCAGCCTGGCGGCGGAATAGACACACCGGCGTGTCCCACAGCGTGTGACGCCTGATCAATCAAGGTGCATGCGGTCCGCGCAAAACTCTCCAGCCCGCAGTAACCGCGATCACTGCAAACGCAGCCATCACAACCACCAGCCCATAATCCGCCCAGCCGGCCCATGCGGAAAGTCCAATGAGCGCGAGCGGCACCACCAACATGGAGGTGATGCAGGAGACTGCGGCAATGACGGTCCCGGCCACGCCGAGCGACAATAACTTTCGATCATTCATGCCGGCCCATCAGGTTAAAGGTCGACCGACCCCGGCTGCACGCAAAACGCCCTCGTCAACGCCGCGGGAAGAGCAGCACTCGGCGAGTTTACCGTCAATGGCGACAGCAGGAACCGAGGTCACGGACATTTCCTTTGCCCGGGCTTCGCCCGCAGGCGTTTTCATATCGATAATCTGAACATCGCAAGATGGACAGGCCATTTCCGATACCCGGTCGGCAACGGTTTCGCACAGCGGACAGCCGGCACTGAAAACTTCAACCTTGCGTTGCTTCCTGGTCATCTCAATCCCTTTCTCCAATGGGCGCGAACGGCAGATTTGCGTCTCGTATCTCTGTCAGTATGGAGCACTTTTCGACCGGGCCCGCGCCCGGGCACGCATCGATCAGCCTTTCCAGGACCGTTCTTATCTTTGCCAGGTTGGCGATCTTTTCATTGACGTCCAAGAGCTTTTTCAAAGCCCGCTCGCGGACGTCGGAGCACTCCGTGCTGGTCTCTGATTCCAGTGTCAGCAGATCGTTTGCTTCATCCAGGGAAAATCCGAGTTGCTGTGCGCATTTGATGAACCTGATGCGTTGCACCGTTGCTTCCGGATAGTGCCGATAGCCACCGTTTGCCGGCCGCAACGGCTGCTCAATCAATTGCCGTCTTTCATAAAACCGGATGGTTTCGACACTGACACCGGTTCTTTTCGCAGTATCGCCAATCAGCATGACAGTCTCCATACCGAGCAAATGTACACTCCGTACCATAGTACGGTGTCAACCCTGCCTGGATCAACAAGACCGAAGAACCGGCTCCTTTATGCGCTATCGTGATCGACGCCGAAGCCGGGCAGTTTCGAGGGTTCGGCTTTCGCAAATATCGCAACCTGAAACAGGAGTGGGTTCCATGACAGATCACGTCTACAAATCAATCAAGGTCACCGGATCGTCTGCAACCAGCATCGACGATGCCGTCAAAACCTCCATTTCCAAGGCCGCGAGCTCGCTCAAGGGTTTGCGCTGGTTTGAAGTGGTCGGCATTCGCGGTTCCATTGACGACGACATCAATCCCACATGGCAAGTCACCGTCGAGATCGGTTTTGCACTGGAAGATTGAACTGGTCGAGACACACAATTCCGAGTGGCGCAGTCTTTATCAAGACCTCAATTCATAAACGCCTCGCATGATCGGGCGTGGATCGCAACGCGTCGAATATATCTGCGTATGTGCCTGTCACGCTCATCGTGCGGCATGGCACTGTCGGCTATCGGGTGAACGACGTAACAAATTGAACGAGGGGGCGACAGGCGATCTTGTGCCAAAAGGCGACATTGCACGTTAATTCAGTAGCTCATTGTCAGCAGTGTCGATCGGTCGGATTTACAGAGCTCAAACAGCTCTGGCCAACCGATAAATCGCCTTGGGTATCGGCGCATCAACTATGAAAGACGTCTGTCCCGCAGGCCCTGAAATGCGCTCCAGAAAACTGCAACCGCGGATAACTGACCCAGCAGCACCGCAGGCCAGATCTCTGAGATTGCAGAGTCGAACCACTTTTGTGGGCCAAAAGAAATCAGCGCCAGTAGCGCCGCGACGACCGATATGAATGTCCCCATTCGCGATGATGTGGCCCCAAGGATGATAGCCGCAATAGCGATAGAGATCGAGGACGCAAGGAACGGCCCCATTGCGAAAAGCGGAGTCGTCAACGGGGGATGCGGCGGCAA